>NZ_JADZDS010000119.1 GCF_020850895.1 Thermomonas sp.
CCTTCGGCGCCGGTGCTGATCATGACCAGTCTCATCACCCTGCTGGTGATCGGTGCGGGGTCGGCCTATCGGATCAACAGTCTGGGCGGCGGCGGGCCGATCATCGCCGCACAGCTGGGCGGCACCTTTGTGCCGCAGGACACGCACGAACCGTCGCTGCGGCGGTTGCGCAACGTGGTCGAAGAAATCGCAATCGCTTCGGCGCTGCCGGTGCCGCGGCTTTTCGTGCTGGAAGACGAGGCCGGCATCAATGCGTTCGCGGCCGGTTTCACCCCGGCCGATGCCGTGGTGGCGGTCACCCGTGGCGCGCTCGACCGCCTCAATCGCGACGAGCTGCAGGGCGTGATCGCCCACGAGTTCAGCCACATTCTCAATGGCGACATGCGCTTGAACCTGCGCATGATCGGGGTGCTGTTCGGCATCCTGATGGTGGGGTTGGTGGGGCGCAAGATCCTGGAGCACGGCCGCTTTCGCGGTTCCGGCGCGCTGGTGGTGTTGGTGGTTACGCTGGCGATGATGGCGATTGGCTACGTCGGGCTGTTCTTCGCACGGATGATCAAGGCCGGGATAAGCCGTTCGCGCGAACGGCTGGCCGATGCCACCGCGGTGCAGTTCACCCGACAGACGGCGGGACTGGCGGGTGCGCTGAAAAAAATCGCCGGGCTCGCGGAGGGAGCGCGGTTTGCCCAACGCAGCCAGGCCGAAGAGGTCAGCCACATGCTGTTCGGGGACGGGCTGGGCTTGTTCGGCTGGTTTGCCACCCATCCGCCGCTGCTCGAGCGGATCCGGGCGCTGGAACCTTCCTTCAACGCGCACAAGCTCGACCACCTGCGGTCGCGCTGGCAGGCCGCGCCGCCGAATGGGTTGGAGGAAGACCTGCAGCTGGGTCTGGCGCCCGCGCCGGCACAGCCGCCGCCGTTGCCGGGCATGTCGAATGCAGGGCCCGCGAAGCCGCCGCCGCTGCCGGGTGCGCAGCAAGCCCTTGCCGTGGACGCTGCCTCGATCGCAGCCCAGGTGGCACAGCCCGACGTGGACGACTACCAGCGTGCGGATACGATCGTGAATGCGATGCCCGAGGCCGTGAATGACCTTGCCCGTGACCGTGAGGCCGTGATCCCGCTGTTGTTGGCGCTGCTGCTGGACCGGGATGCGCAGGTGCGGGCTGGGCAATGCGCGGTCATCGCCATGCGGCTGGATGCAGCAACTGCAGGGCGGTCCGCGGAACTGCACCTTCGATACACGCAGGCCCTGCACCCGATGCTGAGATTGCCGTTGGCGGCGATCGCGTTCCCGGTGCTGCGCCTGCGCCCGCGTCCACAGCTGGATGCGTTCCTGGCCACCGTGCAGGCGGTGATGAACTCCGACGGCGAGGTGTCCCTGTTCGAATATTGCCTCGGCAAACTGCTGGCCGTGCAGGTGCGTGAGGCGCTGGATCCCGGGCGGTACAGCCAGTTCGGTCGCAGGAAAACCACGGGCGTGCGCCAGGAATTTGCCACCCTGCTGGCGGTGGTGGCGCAGTACGGCAATGCCGACGCGGCGTCGGCCAAGCGCGCTTATCTTGCCGGCATGCAGCGGGTACTGCCGCGCGACGTGCTGCCGTATGCGCCGCCGGCGCGCGGGGTCGAGGCGCTGGATGCGGTGTGGGATCCGCTGGATGCCCTCGACCCGTTGGCCAAGCAGGTGATGGTCGAGGCGATCGCCGAGGCGATCAGCAGCGACGGCTGGATCAGCGTTGCCGAAGCCGAACTGCTGCGCACCATTTGCGCTGTCCTGCATTGCCCGCTGCCGCCGGTGCTGGGGGCGGTCGTGGCGGATTGACGGCCGCCATGCCCGCCGATGTTCCGTTTGGCGTGTGGCCGCGGCGGTGGACGTGCCGGTCAGGTTTGCCGGATCAGGTCTGCCGCACGCTCGGCAATCATGATCGTCGGCGCATTGGTGTTGCCGCCGGGCAGGTTCGGCATCACCGAGGCATCCACCACCCGCAAGCCTTCGACGCCCTGCACCCGCAGCTGCGGATCGACCACGGCGTCGTCGTCGTTGCCCATCTTGCAGGTGCCGACCGGGTGGTAGACGGTTTCGGCGCGGCTGCGCACGAAGGCGATCAGCTCGGCTTCGCTGCGCGGCAGCTGCGGCGGGAAGATCAGTGTGCCGCGGTAGGGGTCGAAGGCCTTCTGCGCGAAGATTTCCAGCGACAGCTTGGCGCATTCGATCAGCATCTTGAGATCGAAGCCGTCCGGATCCCCGAGGTAATTGGGGTCGATGATCGGTTTGTCGTCGGCGCGGTTGCTGGCCAGACGCAGGCTGCCGCGGCTGCGCGGGCGCAGGAAGCAGGCGTGCATGGTGTAGCCGTCGCCGGGCAGGCGGTTGCGGCCGTGGTCGTCGATCATCGCCGGGATGAAGTGCAGCTGGATGTCGGCGCGTTCGTCGGCAGCCAATGGTGAGCGCCAGAAGGCGCCGCCTTCGGCGATGTTGCTGGTGCCCGGGCCGCGGTGGCCGCCGAGGAAGTATTCAAACGCGGTCTTGACTTCGCTCACGCGGTCGTAGCTGATGCGCTGGGTGCAATGTTGCAGGGTGGTGACGTCGAGGTGGTCTTGCAGGTTGGCGCCGACATCCGGGGCGTCGTGGCGGACTGCAATGCCGTGCGCACGCAGCGCGTCGGCCGGGCCGATCCCGGACAGCATCAACAGCTGCGGTGAGTTGATCGAACCCCCGCTGAGCAGCACTTCGCGGGTCGCGGTGTACTGGATCGGGTTGCCGCCCTGCACGCAGGCCACGCCGCTGGCGCGGCGACCGGTGAAGGTGATGTGGTCGACTCGGGTCGTGGTCGCCACGGTCAGGTTCGGCCGCGATTTCACCGGGTTCAGGTAGGCGACCGCGGTCGAACAGCGCGCGCCCTCGCGCTGGGTCACCTGGTACAGGCCCACGCCCTGCTGGTGGGCGCCGTTGAAGTCGGGATTGCTGGCCATGCCGGCCTGCTGCGCAGCTTCGACGAACACATGGCTCAGCGGATTGACGTGGCGCAGATCGGACACCGTCAGCGGGCCGTCACCGCCGTGGAAGGCGTCACTGCCGCGGGTATTGCCCTCGGCCTTGCGGAACCAGGGCAGCACATTGTCCCAGTGCCAGCCGTCGGCGCCGTGCGCGGCCCATTCGTCGTAATCGGCAGGCACCCCGCGGATGTAGCACATCGCGTTGATCGAACTGGAACCGCCCAGCAGCTTGCCGCGTGGGCACCACAGCGAACGCCCGCCGAGCTGCGGCTGTGGAACGGTCTGGTAATCCCAATTGATCGATTTGAGGGTGGCGATCTTGGCCAGCCCAGCGGGCATGTGCACGAACGGATGCCAGTCGCGGCCGCCGGCTTCCAGCAGCAGCACCGTGACGTTCGGATCTTCGCTGAGGCGGTGCGCCAGCACGCAGCCGGCCGAACCGGCGCCGATGATGATGTAGTCGTATGCCGTGGCCAATGCCGTCGCCTGCTGATGTCTGTTCCCGAAACTATGCGGTGCGGTTAGAGCAAATGCTCGGGAATGGAACTTCCGCGACAGTGTCGATTGCGTGCGGCGCTGGAACCTTGGCGCGCCTGCGGTTACCGTTGCGCATCGCCGTGCCCGCACCGACATCAGGATGAGCCAACCCGCAGCCGCCAGCGGACGCATCGAACGTTTCCGCGCCGCGCTGGGCGAG
>NZ_JADZDS010000120.1 GCF_020850895.1 Thermomonas sp.
ATTCGATTGGAGGGCATCATCGTGCCGCCTGCGCCAGCGCGTCAGCCGCCATGCTGGGCGTCAGCAACACCGGCAGCACGCGGCCTTCGCCGCCGCCACGCGGATACACCACGTACAGCGGCACCCCAACTGCGCCGTAGCGCTTCAAATAGGCGCTGATGGCGGGGTCTACATTGGTGTAATCGCCGATCATGTACACCGCATCGGTCGCGGCCAAGGCATTGCGGAAGCCTTCGCGTGAAAACACTGCCTTCTCGTTGGCCTTGCAGCTGACGCACCATTCAGCGGTCATATTGACGAACACCACCCGGTTCTGGGCGAGCAGCTCGGCCAGACGGGCTTCTGAGTATGGTGTTGCCAGATCGCTTTGCGCGTGGTTCTGCTGCGGGACGGGCAAGCTGCCGATGCGGTGGATCGGCCAAATGGCGGCAACGAGGGCAACGACGGCCAGCAGCGCCGGCCAGCGCAGGCTCGTGCGGCGGGCATGGGTCCACGCCCATGCGGCGAGCGCCAGCAAAATGGCGGCGGTCAGCCATAGCCCCACGGCATCGGCACCGCGTTGATGCGCCAATACCCAGACCAGCCACGCGGCGGTGGCATACATCGGGAAAGCCAGTAATTGTTTGAGCGTCTCCATCCATGCGCCCGGCTTCGGCAAGAGGCGGGCAAGGCCGGGGATGAAGGCGATCAGCAGGAACGGCAGCGCCAGCCCCAGCCCCAGCATCAGGAACACCAGCAGGGCCGCAGTTGTCGGGGCGATGAAGGCATAGGCCAGTGCGGCACCCATGAACGGCGCGGTGCAGGGGGTGGCCAAGATCACGGCCAGGACGCCGGTGAAGAAGTCGGCGCGCACGCCTTGTCCTGCCGCCAGCGCGCCGGCGCGCTGGCCGACACGCACGTGTGCGTACCACAGGCCAGACAGGCTCAAGCCGAGCACGAACATCAGCAGGCCGAGGACGGCCACCATGCGCGGGAACTGCAGCTGAAAGCCCCAGCTGATCCAGTCCTCCAGGCCATCGCTGCGCAGCGCCAGGATCAACCCGCCCAGCGCCAGCATCGAGGCCAACACCCCGGCGGTATACGCCAGCGCATGCCGGTGCGCGCGCTGGCGACTTTCCCCGCCCTGGGCCAGTGACAGCACTTTGAGTGAGAGCACCGGCAGCACGCAGGGCATCAGGTTCAGGATCAAGCCGCCGAGCAGGGCCAGCACCAGCGCGAGCAGCAGGCCCGGGGATCGCTGCTGTGGTGGGGCAGTCCGCTCCAACAAGGTCGGCGGCACAGGGTCCGGCGCGGCAAACACTTCCGGAGCCGGGGGAACGACCCCGCCCGCGGCCATGGGTGTTTCGGCCTGTGGTCTCGTGGCTGCGTCCTGGACTGTTGCGGCAGGCGTCGTTGCCGTTGCCGCCACGGGTGGCGCTCCGTCAGCGCCGCCGCCCAGCCGTCCGGCTGGCAGCGACACCGCAAGCGTACGGGTCATCGGCGGGTAGCAAATGCCGTTGTCTTGGCATCCCTGCAGTCCGATGACCAAGGTTCCAGTGGCGGCGCGGACGGTGTCGCGGGTGACGGCCAACGGGATCTCGACCTGATCGAAATACACCGCGACGTTGCCGAAGTGCTCGTCTCGGTAAGGTGTGGCCTTGGGCAGGCGAGCCGCGGGCGGCAGCGACGCGGCCAGGCCGGGGCCCGCCTGCAGTTGGGCCGAGAGTTTGTCGCGGTAGATGTAGTAGCCCTTGGCTGGGGTCAAACGCAGCAACAGGCTGTTGCCGTCGAGGGCAATCACTTCGGATGTGAACGCACGATTTTCCGGCAGTGGCATGCCCGCCGCGTTGCCGCCGCCCAGACCGAAAGCCGTGGTTCCCGGACCACGTCCGAAGCCGAGGCCAGCCGTGGGGTCATTCTCAGCGGGCAAGGGAACGGTGAGGGTACGTGTCTGCGGTGGATAGCACACGCCGGCGTCGGCGCAGCCTTGGTATTTCACCGTCAGCGTCACGCTGGCTGCACCGTCGAGGGGTGTCCCGGTCAGCACGCCGACCAGAGTCTGGCGATAGGTCTGGACGTCGCCGAAGAAACGGTCGTGGTGCTTGGCGCCTTCCGGCAGCGCCAGCTGCGCGTCGCGGAAGGTGGTGCTTGCTTTGACCGCGGTTTGGTGTCGGTACAGATAAAAACCGTCGGCGATCTTCCAGCGCACCGCGATGCGGTCGCGCGCGGTGGCCTGCGCCGAGAGCACGAACACCTGGTCGACCGGTGGCAATTCAACGTCCTGCGCCGGCGCCGGCAGCGCGGCGACAAACAGGAGCGCTGCGGCCAGCCAGCGGCGCAGGAAAATGGGCAAATCGGTCATCCCGTCATTTTACCGCTGCACCGCGTCTGCAACCCATTGCAGGTAGGCGGGCAGCCCGTCCGCCGGTTTGACCGCCAGCAATTCGGGAAGTTCGTAGGGGTGCAATTCCAGCAGCCGCGCTTGCAGCGCCGGCCAGGCGGCGCGGGTGGTCTTGATCAACAGCAGCAGCTCGTCGGCGCGTTCGACCGCGCCCTGCCAGCGGTAGGTCGAACGCAGCCCGGGGAGCACATTGACGCAGGCGGCCAGCTGTTCGTCCACCAGCGCTTCGGCGATGCGCTCGCCGCTGGCGGCGTCCGGGCAGGTGGTCAGGCAGAGCAGCACGTCCATCCGCCAAGGGTAGCCCGGTTCGCACCGATCGCCCTTGAAACCCGCCAGACCCGCCCCATCTCTTCGCCATCCCGGGTTCGGGATGCGCTGCGTCCCGATTCTGGCACTCGCGCCATGCGACTGCTAAAATCTCCGGGTTTTCCACCATCAATCAACCATTTGCGAGGTTGTCATGTCCAATATCAAGCCGCTGTACGACCGCGTGGTCATCAAGCGCATGGAAGAAGAGAAGCTGTCCGCCGGCGGGATCGTGATCCCGGATTCGGCCACCGAGAAGCCGATCAAGGGCGAAGTCGTTGCCGTCGGCAGCGGCAAGGTGTTCGACAACGGCCAGCTGCGCCCGACCCAGGTCAAGGTCGGCGACAAGGTCCTGTTCGGCAAGTACAGCGGCACCGAGGTCAAGCTCGATGGCGTCGAGTACCTGGTGGTGAAGGAAGACGACCTGTTCGCCGTGCTCGGCTGATCGCGTCTTTCCCTCTATTCCTTACTGAATTCTGATCGAGGTATTTCACAATGGCTGCTAAAGACATTCGTTTTGGCGAAGATGCCCGTTCGCGCATGGTGCGCGGCGTCAACGTGCTTGCCAATGCCGTGAAGGCAACCCTGGGCCCGAAGGGCCGCAACGTCGTGCTCGACAAGAGCTACGGCGCCCCCACCATCACCAAGGACGGTGTCTCCGTCGCCAAGGAAATCGAGCTGGCCGACAAGTTCGAGAACATGGGCGCACAGATGGTCAAGGAAGTCGCGTCCAAGACCTCCGACAACGCCGGTGACGGCACCACCACCGCCACCGTGCTGGCCCAGGCCTTCATCCGCGAAGGCATGAAGGCGGTCGCCGCCGGCATGAACCCGATGGACCTCAAGCGCGGCATCGACAAGGCCGTCAGCGCCGCCGTCGGCGAGCTGAAGGCGCTGTCCAAGCCGTCCTCGACCTCCAAGGAAATCGCCCAGGTCGGCGCGATCTCGGCCAACTCCGACCACAACATCGGCGAGCTGATCGCCAAGGCGATGGACAAGGTCGGCAAGGAAGGCGTGATCACCGTGGAAGACGGTTCCGGCCTCGACAACGAGCTCGACGTGGTCGAGGGCATGCAGTTCGACCGCGGCTACCTGTCGCCCTACTTCATCAACAACCAGCAGTCGATGCAGGCCGAGCTGGAAGATCCGTACATCCTCCTGCACGACAAGAAGATCTCCAACGTGCGTGACCTGCTGCCGGTGCTGGAAGGCGCCGCCAAGGCCGGCAAGCCGCTGCTGATCGTGGCTGAGGAAGTCGAAGGCGAAGCGCTGGCGACCCTGGTGGTCAACACCATCCGCGGCATCGTCAAGGTCTGCGCCGTGAAGGCACCGGGCTTCGGTGATCGTCGCAAGGCGATGCTG
>NZ_JADZDS010000121.1 GCF_020850895.1 Thermomonas sp.
AGCTCGAAGCCATCCGCGCTGAACTTGCTGCGACGGCGCTGCTGCCGGGATGGAGGGCCACGTTCTCGGCGGGCGTCGTGCAATGGCAGGCCGGCGAGAACCGTGATGCATTGCTGCGGCGTGCCGACGGGCTGCTGTATCAGGCCAAGCGCAGCGGCCGCAATCGTGTGCTGGCGGAGGATTCCGCCGAGCCGCAAGCCGAATCCCTGCCCGTCCGTCGCGATTGATGGGTGCAACCGGATCCGGTTGCACTGCCTGATCACGTCGTACCCGTGGACAGGGGGTCAACGGGCCCCGGCCAGCCCTCGGGGAAGTCTGCACAACGCCATCCTGACGTTGTCAGCCCACGCCAAGTCCGGGACACGCCCGGACTTGGCTCACACGAATCAATCACTTGCGTGATCGATTCGTGGGGCCAACCATCCTTGGCTGGCAGGAACCTCAGAATTCAACCTGCTCGGCGCCACCGCGCTGAAGGACTTCGAGCTGAAGATGCAGTTCTGAGCAGCTGCATGGGCGCTGCACATGCAGCTCTTGCGGGACGAGAACAGCTTGGCGTTGACGCGGCGAGCGGGAGCCGCTGCAATGTGGATTCCTTCGGCCATTGACTCGTCATGCAGTTGAATCCCCAGACCCGCCTCTCGCCGCTGTCCGCCCTGATCTTTTCTTCGCGCTGGTTGCAGCTGCCCTTGTACATGGGCTTGATTGTTGCTCAAGCTGTGTATGTGTTCCTGTTCGTCAAGGAACTCTGGCACCTGATCCACGACGCGGACAGCCTGAACGAGCAGGGCATCATGTTGATCGTGCTGGGCCTGATCGACGTGGTGATGATCTCCAACCTGCTGGTCATGGTGATCGTCGGGGGCTATGAAACCTTCGTTTCCAGGCTGCGGCTGGAAGGTCATCCCGACCAGCCGGAATGGTTGAGCCACGTCAATGCCAGCGTGCTCAAGGTCAAGCTGGCGATGGCGATCATCGGCATCTCTTCGATCCACCTGCTCAAGTCCTTCATCGAAGCCGGGCAGCTTGGCCTGCCGCTGTGCACGAACGAGCTGGTGTTGGCAAAAATGATGTGCACCAAGGCAACGGCACAAGGCGTGATGTGGCAGACCATCATCCACATCGTCTTCATCCTGTCGGCCATCGGGATTGCCTGGACCGACAAATTAATGACCGGAAGCGCCAGCAAGCGTGAAAGCGCCATACACTGAAGTTCGAAGGCTCCCGCCAGCGCGGGGCAGGTCTGGCAAGGAGTGAACGCGGGCCATGGACAGACAACTGTATTCCGCGCTGGCCAGTCGTGCATCCGACTTGGTCGATGCGGGGGATCGGCCCGCGGCGATCGAGCTCCTGGAGCAACTCGTCCACAGCGACCTGCCCGACTTCGACCGGGCCATGATGTGCATGAACATCGCGATCGTGCAGGACCAGATGGGCGATACCGGGAAGGCCATGCAAACCTACGCGTCCGCTGTCGATCTGGAACGGCAGACGGAATCGTATTCCATCGCCGAAAATCGGGCCGCCTATTGCGCGAAGCTGGGCTTGTACGATGAAAGCAGTCGGTTTTACGACGACCTGCTCAGGCATCCGCATTTGAAGCCGGAAGACCGGGACCGGCTGCTGCAAAACATGTCGGCATTGGGCAAGCTGAGGTCCTAGCTTGAGGTGGGCGTGTCTTGCTGTTGAAATTCCCATGCCGGCCACCGTCGGTGTCTTGTTTCGATACAAAGTCAACGTAGCCGGGAGAGCTTGCCGTGAATCGTGCCGTGGAGCATGCAATGAAGGGCTGGATCGTACTTGCACTGCTGTTGTTTTCCGGCGTCGCGCTGGCCAGCGGTCTGCCGGTGCAGGAACGCAAGATCACATCGAAGAACGCACAGGTCGAGATTTCGGTGGCCTATCCGCGCACCGGCAATGCCGCCATCGACGCGCAGCTGGGCCAGTGGGCCAGGCGGCAGGCCGATGATTTTCGCAATGTCGATGCCGATGAGATCGGCTCGGGTTCGCCGTGGTCGCTCGATATCCATTACGAAATCCCACGCAATGACGGCACGCTGTTTTCAGTGGTGTTCGGGATCGACAGCTACGCCGGCGGCGCCCACCCCAACCACAATTCCGTGGCTTTCAATTTCCTGCTGCCGGAAGGTGCGCAGATCGACATCGAGCAGGTCATCGATGGCCGCAAGGGCCTGCAGCGGCTGAGCGCGCTGACCATCGCCAAACTCAATCGTGCGCTCCTGCCCGATGAGCTCTCCAGCCCGGAGATGATTCAACGCGGTGCCGGCCCAGAGTGGGGCAATTTCAAGACGTTCGTGCTGTTGCCCGGCAAGTTGAAGATCCTGTTCGACCCCTACGCCGTGGGCCCGTATTCGTCGGGCCCGCAGGACGTGGAGTTCCCGCTTTCCGCCCTGAAGGATATCTTGCGCACGAATTTGCGCACGCCGGTGCCGTCATTCGACTGCGGCAAGGCGGGCACTCCGATCGAGCATGCGATCTGCGCCAATGTCGCGCTGGCGCAGTTGGATTCCCGGATGGCGCGGGTCTACCGCCTGGTGTCGACCACCGGCTATCCGGACAACGATGACCGCGTCCGCGCCGCCCAGCGCGCCTTCATCGGCAATCGCAATGCCCGCTGCGGCGGACAGCAGGGCGCCGCGCTGGAAAGCTGCCTGACGCGGATGTATCAGGCGCGGCTGGCCGAATTGGATCGCTGGCCGGAGTGAACGAAAAGCGAAGGGCCTGGACGAGGACGAACCCATGACGCGCAGCGCCATTGCCCAAGCCGCGATCGTCGCCGCCTTGTTGTCGGGCTCCGGCGCGGCGCTGGCCGCGGACGGCCCGAACATCGAACGGGTGGAAGCACGGCTGTTCTACAGCCACAGCGGCAGCCTGTCGGCCCCGATCACCCCGGACACGGCGCTGTGGAACGTGATCATCGGTGAAGGCGACGCCAGCGAGCCGTCCGAATCCACCTTGGTCGATGTCATCCTGCGCGGGGAGCCGGGCGATTATCCGCCGGGCGTGCTGGACATCGTTGTCACGGAAACCCGGTCGGGCAAGGTGGTATTGAAGCGCACCTCGGCGCTGGGCATTTTCAGCGCCCAAGGCCGCTTCCACGTCCCGGTCTGGCTTTCCGACACCGGCTGCACCCCGCTCACCGTCAAGGCCAGCCTGCGCGACGGCAGCAGCCGCGCTTCACTGGATATTCCGTTCCACTGCGGCGAGTGACCGCATCGCGCTGCTGCGGCGCGCGCCGAACCGGGCCATCGGCTCAGATTCGGCCCTGCCCGAACAGGATCTTCTTTTCTTCTTCGCCCATCGGTTTGCCGGCATCCGGATTGACCCGCTGCGCCAACGCAGCGGCGCGTTCGGTGGCAGGACGCGCGGCGATTTCCGCCTGCCAGCGACGGACGTTGGCAAACGGCGTCAGGTCGATCGGCGCCTTGGCATAGGCACCCACCCACGGGTAGCAGGCCATGTCGGCGATGCTGTAGCCGCCGCCGGCGATCCAGGCGCGCCCTTCCAGGCGCCGGTCGAGCACCCCGAGCAGGCGTTCGACCTCCTTGCGGTAGCGCTCGCGGGCATACGGAATCACCTCGGGCGCATAGACGTGGAAGTGGCCGTACTGGCCGGTCATCGGGCCGAGGCCGGCCATCTGCCAGAACAGCCATTCGTCGACCTCGATCGCCTGCCGCAGCTCGGTGCGCGGATCGGCGCCGGCATCCACGCCGGTGAAGCGGCCGGTCTTGTCGGACAGATAGCGCAGGATCGCGCCGGATTCGAACACCGAAATCGGCGCGCCACCGTCGGCGGGAGCGCCGTCCACGATCGCCGGCATCTTGTTGTTCGGAGAAATCTTCAGGTACTCGGGCGCGAACTGTTCGCCCTTGCCGATGTGGACCGGGCGGACCTGATAGGGCAGTCCGGTTTCTTCAAGGAACAAAGCCACCTTCTGCCCGTTGGGTGTGGGCCAGTAATAGAAATCGATCATGGAGCGGTCCGGTTCGCCTGAAATCTGCCCACTGTAGACAAATGCGCTTGAATGCGGCGTGTTCGCTGCCGGTCTGCGCAGGAGCGCGACACATCTTGAACGCGGGCTGATCCGGATGGCTTGCATCCACCGGTCCGCATCCGGACACTGCGCCAGTGCCGAACACCGCCATTCCCCCACCCGACGGCGACGCACCGGGCCAGCCACTGCCTTGGCGCGTGCGTGCAATCGCGGCGTTGCTGCGCAGTGTCTATTTCGGGCGCGTGCGTATCGTCGGCGCACGTTCCGCGCCGGCACCCCGCGCCGCGGCGCGGCTGATCGTTGCCAGTCATCGCAATGGTGCGATCGATGGTTACACGGTGCTGCACGCGTTTCCCGCGGCGTCGGGCCTGATCTCGGTGCAATTGCTCAAGCATCCGGTGTTGCGCTGGTTGATTGGCGGCATTGCCGTGGTGCGTGAAAAAGATCGTCAGCGATTTGGTGAGGCACGCGCGGCCATTCCCGATCCGATCGAAGCGGGCTGCGCACACCTGCGTGCCGGCGGCGACCTGATCGTGTTCCCGGAAGGCAGCAGCGAGTGGGGCCATCGACCCTTGCCTTACCAGCGCGGTGCGGCGCGGATGGCGCGGGTGTTGATGGATGAAGGGGCGCGCTTCGAAGTGGTGCCGGTTGGCTTGCACTACATGTGGCCGGATCGTTTCCGTTCGCGCGCCGAGGTGTTGGTGGGTGCGGCGCTGACCTTGCCGCCGCGCGATGCGGGTGAAGCAGATCGTGCCTTCGAACTGCGCCTGCATGCGGTGATCTCCGATGCGCTGGACGCAGTGTCGGTCAACTGTCCGGATGCCGAAACCTTCGCGCGGGTGGAAGCGGCAGCGCGCGCGGAGGCCGCACGCGGCGGTTCGTATGCGCAAGCCTTCATCGCCTCGCAGGCCAATCCACCGGCAACGCGTGCGGAAATTCCCCGCGCACGGCGTTGGCCCTGGGATGGCCTCGCGGTCGCGGCGTTCTTCCTGCTGATGGCACCGATCCTGCTGGCAGCGTGGCTCGCAGGCCGCAAAGCCGACGCACGCAACACCGTGACCTTGCACCGAATGATCGCCGGCACGCTGGCCGCGTTGCCGTGGTTGCCCTGTCTTGGCGTGCTGGCGTGGCACTGGCCGGGGCCGATGGCGGGATGGACGCTGCTGGCGGCATGGGGTTGGTGGCGTTGGCCGCAGTTCGTGCATGGAGAATTTGCATGACGATGATGAAGCTCGAACGCTGGATTGGCTGGGCGTTCTGCGCGCAACTGCTGCTGATCCTGGTGGTTGGCGGTATCGGTGCCGCGCGGATGGGCGATCCGACCCTGCGCACCGCCACGTTTCTCGGCGGTGGCGCGTGGTTGGCCTTGCTGTTGGCGTCCGCATCACCGGCAGGCAGCGTGTGGGCCAGCTATCGCGGTCTGCTGCAGTTCGTTGCGTGCTGGCTGATCTTCCCATTGTTCAAGGGGATCGCCACCGTCTTCATCGTCCACCGCGCCGACGCCAGCTTGCTGGCAGTGGATCGCACACTCTGGGGCGGGGCGAGCCTGACCGAACATCTGCTGCCATGGCAGCGACCGTGGCTGTCGGAGCTGCTCAGCACCGGCTACTTCCTGTTCTATTTTCTGGTCCTGCTGCCGGTGCTCGGCTTCGCCAAGCGCCGCCATGAGGGCGAGGCGCGCGCGTTCTTTCTCGGCCTCACAACAATGTATCTGGTCGGCTTCAGCGGCTATCTGCTGGTGCCGGCAAGCGGGCCGTATGCGGCGTTCCCCGAACTGTTCTCCTATCCCGTCCAGGGTGGCGCGATGACCGCGCTGCTGACCAAGGTGGTCGCGGCAGGCATTACCGGCATGGACGTGTTCCCCAGCCTGCACAGCGGCATCGGCGTATACGTGCTGGGCTTCTTCGCGCTGGGCGGCCATCGGCGCATCGCCCTGCTGCTGACGCCGGTGGTCGCGGCCTTGGTGCTCGCCACCGTCTATCTGCGCTACCACTACGGCATCGATGTGCTGGCCGGCTTGCTGCTGGCTGCGCTGGTGCTGGCCTTTATCCGACGTTATCGAAAGGAAATCGACGCGTGATCGAACTGTTTGCATTCAACGATCCGGAAGCAACCGACCTGGCTGTCAGCGGCGGCAAGGGTGCCAATCTGGCGCAGGCGGCTGCGCATTTGCCGGTGCCGCCGGGATTGATCGTCGGCAGCGCGGTCTACCGCGAGTTCATCAAGCCCTTGCGCGCACCGATCCGTGCCGTGCTCGCGGACGCCACGCGGGATCATGCCGCACGCAGCGCCGCAATCCAGGCGTTGCTCCTTGCGCAGCCGCTGCCGGATGCCTTGGCTGACCTGCTGCACGGGCGCATGGCGGCGCTGGACATGCTGGAGGGCCCGGTCGCGGTGCGCTCATCCGGCACGCTGGAAGATTTGCCGGGTGCGGCCTTCGCCGGCCAGCACGACACCTTGCTGGGCGTGCGCGGCGTCGACGCCGTCCTCGAGGCCATCCGCCGCTGCTATGCCTCGCTGTGGAATGCGCACGTCTTGCCCTACCGCGAACGCCTGGGCCTGGATCACCTGACCGCGTCAATGGCGGTGGTGGTGCAGAAAATGGTGCGCGTGGGCCCGGACGAGGCCGCCGGGGTGGCGTTCTCCATCGACCCGGTGCGCGGCGCACTCGACCAGGTACTGATCAATGCCGCGTTCGGCCTCGGCGAAAGCGTGGTCGGCGGCGAGGCGCCGGTGGACGAATACCGGGTGCGACGCGGCGATCTGGCCGAGGTCGAGAGTGTGGTGGTGGAAAAACCCATCGCCTTGGTGGACAGCGAATCCGGCGGCACCCGCGAAGTGGAGCTGGATGCGGAAAACGCCACCCGCGCTGCGCTCGATCCGGACCAGCGCAAGGCGGTCGCGCAACTGGCGTTGGCGGCGGAAACCCATTTCGGCTTCCCGCAGGACATCGAATGGGCCTGGCAGGACGGGAAGCTCTATTTGCTGCAATCGCGCGCCGTCACCCGTATTCCCGCACGCTGGACCCGCGATGAATCCGCCGAGCGCTTCCCCAATCCGATCACGCCATTGACCTGGGATCTCTGCGAAGCCGGCTTCCATGCCTCGCTCAACTACAGCTTCCAGCTGATGGGCCTGCCGCCGTTCGGCGACAAGTGGTTCGCGATGCATGACAACTACATCTACGGCAACCAGAACGCGGTCGAGCTGTACCGAGGGCGCACGCCGGTGAAGATGCTGCGCGACGTCGACGCCATCCGCGCGGCGCTGCCGGAGATCGCCGAGCGCTTCGGTTGGGTGCAGGAGCTGCCGGTGCGCTGGATGCGTGATCTCGACACCTACCTGCTCGGCATCGGGGCACTGATGCAGGAGCCGCTGGAGGGGCGATCGCTGGCGCAGTTGTGGGATTACGTGCAGCGCATCAACGCCTTGGGCTCGCGCTATTTCCTGCCCAATATCGCCATCTCGTTGACCCAAGCCACCTTGTACGGGGCGCTGCTGTCGATGCTGCGCCTGGCCTTGCCGGAGGACGAGGCGCGGCAGGTGTTCGACCGCTTGATGGCGATGGCGGATACCAAGACCGGGCAGGTCAACGGCGAGCTCTGGGCGCTCTCGCGCTGCGCCCGTCGGGATGCGGCGCTGGCGACGGCATTTGCCGACGTCGACAGCACCGTGCTGCTGGAGCAACTGCCGCAGCATCCGGAGTTTGCCGCCGAGTTCGCCGCCTTCCTGTCGCGCCACGGCCATCGCGAACTGGATTTCGATGCCTACCACCCGACCTGGCTGGAAGCACCGACCGTGGTGCTGGACCAATTGCGCATCCTGGTCGCGCAGTCCGAACCGCAGCATGGCCGTGGCGAGCATGCGCAGCGTGCGGCGCAGCTGGAAATGGAGCATCGGGTGTTGAGCCACGCGCCGGATGACCTGCGCTACCTGGTGCGCGAGGTGATCCGCCTTGCCCGTGCCTACACCGCGCTGGACGATCTGGAGCATTACCAGACCACCCGCCTGCACCTGCCGTTCCGGCGCGGGCTCAAGGCCATCGGCGCGCAGTTGGTCGAGCGCGGCGTGCTGGCCGAGCCGATGGATGTGTACTTCGTGCCGTTGGAAATTCTCGACCAAGCCCTGACCAGCGGTGACTTGGCGCCGATCACGCCTGCCGCCGCAACCCACAAGGCCGGCTACCTCGCAGCCTGCGCGCGCACGCCCGACTGGGTGCACGGCGAGATGGACGTGGTGATCGACGCGGGCGCACAGGTGCTCAAGGGCTTGGGCGGCAGCCCGGGCAGCGTCGAAGGCGAGGTGTTCGTGGTGCGCAGCCCGGAAGATTTCCCGAAATTCCCGAAAGACGCGATCCTGGTCGCGCGCACCACCAATCCGGCGTGGACACCGCTGTTCTACCGGGCGCGCGGTGTCATCACCGAAAGCGGTGGGCCGCTGTCGCATGGCGCGGTGACCGCGCGCGAGCTGGGCCTGCCGGCGGTGATGGGCGTGCGCCAGGCCATGAACCTGCTGACCGATGGCCAGCGGGTGCGTGTCGATGGCCGCGCCGGCACGGTCGAGTTGCTGTGAGCGTCCGTACAATGGCGGCATGGATGTCACCCACCTCCTCGACGGGCTGAACCCGGCCCAGCGCGAGGCCGTTTGCGCCGCGCCCGGCCACCTGCTGGTGCTGGCTGGCGCGGGCAGCGGAAAGACCCGCGTGCTCACCCACCGCATCGGCTGGTTGCACGAGGTGATGGGCGTGCCGATGCACGGGATCCTCGCGGTCACCTTCACCAACAAGGCCGCTGGCGAGATGCGCGCGCGGATCGCCGCGCAACTGGGTGACGCGCCGCGTGGCGCGTGGATCGGCACCTTCCATGGCCTCGCCCACCGCCTGCTGCGCCTGCACTGGCAGGAAGCGAAGCTGCCGGAAGGCTTCCAGATCCTCGATTCCGACGACCAGCTGCGGCTGGTCAAACGCGTCGCCAAGCAACTGGAGCTTGACGAGGGCCGCTATCCGCCGCGCCAGATCGCTTGGTGGATCAATGCGCAGAAGGACGAGGGCCGGCGGCCGCAGCATATCCAGCCGCAAGGCGACGAATGGAGCGACGTGCTGCTGCGCGCCTACGCGGCCTACCAGGAACGCTGCGAGCGCGCCGGTTTGGTGGACTTCGCCGAACTGCTGCTGCGCGCACATGAAGTGCTGCGCGACAACGCCGCCCTGTTGGCGCATTACCGCCATCGTTTCGGCCAACTCCTGGTCGACGAATTCCAGGACACCAATGCGGTGCAATACGGCTTCGTGCGGCTGTTGGCCGGCGAGACGGGTCAGGTGTTCGTAGTCGGTGACGACGACCAAGCGATCTACGGCTGGCGCGGCGCCAAGGTCGAGAACGTCCAGCGCTTCCTGAAGGATTTCCCCGGCGCGCGCACGATCCGGCTGGAGCAGAACTACCGGTCCACCGGCACGATTCTCGATGCCGCCAATGCGGTGATCGCCCACAACAGCGATCGCCTCGGCAAGAAACTGTGGACCGATTCCGGCGAAGGCGCGCCGATCGACCTGTTCGCCGCGTACAGCGAGATCGACGAAGCCGAATATGTGGTCGACCGCATCGCCCAGTGGGTGCGCGAGGGTGGCAGCAATGGCGATGCCGCGATCCTCTACCGCAGCAATGCGCAGTCGCGTGCGTTCGAAGAGGTGCTGGTGGCGCGCCAGGTGCCCTATCGGGTCTACGGCGGCGTGCGCTTCTTCGAGCGTGCCGAAGTCAAGGACGCCCTGGCCTATCTGCGCCTGCTCGCCAACCGTGACGACGATGCCGCCTTCGAGCGGGCGGTCAACACGCCCACGCGCGGCATCGGCGAACGCACCCTCGACGACGTGCGGCGCGGCGCGCGCAGCCACGCGGAATCCCTGTGGCGTTCGGCCCAGCGGCTGTGCGGCACGGGCGTGCTCACAGCGCGGGCCCGCAACGCGCTGGCTGGCTTCGTTGCCTTGGTCGATGGCTTGGCGGGGGAAGTCGCCGCACTGCCGCTGGCCGAGAAGATCGACCACGTCCTCACCCGTTCCGGCCTGCGCGCGCACTACGACAAGGAATCGCGCGGACAGGTCGATTCACGCACCGACAACCTCGACGAATTGGTCTCGGTGGCCAGCCGCTTCGTGCGTGGTGACGAGGAGGACGCGGCGGCCATGCCGGAGTTGATCGCCTTCCTCGCCTATGCGTCGCTGGAAGCCGGTGAAGGCCAGGCGCAGGCGGGCGAAGACGGCGTCCAGCTGATGACCCTGCACAGTGCCAAGGGCCTGGAGTTTCCGCTGGTGTTCCTGGTCGGGCTGGAAGAAGGGCTGTTCCCGAATGCGCGCAGCGCCGAGGAGCCGGGGCGGATGGCCGAGGAACGCCGCCTCGCCTACGTCGGCATCACCCGTGCGCGTGAGCAATTGGTGCTTGCACACGCCGAATGCCGACGCATCCACGGCAGCGACCTGTACGGCATTCCGTCGCGCTTCCTGCGCGAGATTCCCAAGGCCCTGCTGCGCGAGGTGCGCCCGAAGCCGCAGGCGGCACCGTTTGCACGCGGTGGGTTCACGCCGCCGCCGCGCAATGCCGGCCATGCGGCGCTGGACACGCCCGCGCTGCGGATCGGACAGGACGTGATCCATCCCAGCTACGGCCGCGGCACCGTCCTCGATTTCGTCGGCGATGGCCGCTACATCAATGTGCAGGTGAACTTCGAGGCGGTCGGCAGCAAGTGGTTGAAGCTGGCCTCGGCGAACCTGGTGCCCGCGTAGTCGCGCGGCTTACCAGCTGAACAACCGGAAATACACCAGCGGGCCAGTGTTGCCATCGCGCCCGTCGACCACGCCGTCGCCATTGCGATCGTAGATGTAATAGGTGACGCCACGGAACGGCACCACCTTGATCACCTTCAGCTGTCCGCCCAGCCGGTACTCGGTGATCACATCGCCGTTGGCTTCGGTGTGAGTGGCCGGGACGGCGGCCTCCGGGATCGATGGAGCAGGTTCGGGCGTGACGCTCGCACAGGCGGACAGGGCGAGTGCCAGGATCAATGTGATTGCAAGGCGCATGGCGGTGGCGTGCATGGGGGAGGCGCAGTATGCGCGATTCGCGGGGAATGCCGCGTGATCGCACGCGTGATGGCGAAGGCAATGCATCAATCGGCATCCAGATCCAGGAATCCACCCGACTGCCGCTTCCACAACTGCGCGTACAGCCCGCCTTGCGCCAGCAGGTCGTCGTGGCGGCCCTGCTCGACGATGCGGCCGGCGTCCATCACCACCAGGCGATCCATCGCGGCGATGGTCGATAGCCGGTGCGCGATCGCGATCACGGTCTTGCCTGTCATCAGCCGGTACAGGTTTTCCTGGATCACCGCCTCCACTTCCGAATCCAGCGCCGAGGTCGCTTCGTCCAGCACCAGGATCGGGGCGTTCTTCAGCAGCACGCGGGCGATCGCGATGCGCTGGCGCTGGCCACCGGAGAGTTTCACCCCGCGTTCGCCGACCTGGGCATCGAAGCCGCGCCGACCCTTGGCATCGACGAGTTCGGCGATGAAGCCGTCGGCATTGGCCTGGCGTGCGGCGTCCAGCAGGTCCTCGTCGCTGGCGTCGGGGCGGCCGTAGAGGATGTTCTCGCGCACCGAGCGATGCAGCAGCGAGGTGTCCTGCGTCACCACCCCGATCTGCGCGCGCAAGGAATCCTGCAGTACCGATGCGACATCGACGCCATCGATCATGATGCGGCCGCCTTCGACATCGTGGAAACGCAGCAACAGGTTGACCAGGGTGGACTTGCCGGCACCGCTGCGGCCGACCACGCCGATCTTCTCGCCCGGGGCAATCTGCAGGTCGAGGTGCTCGATCACCCCGCTGCCCTTGCCGTAATGGAAGCTGACGGCGTCGAAGCGGATCGCGCCCTGTACGTTCGGCATCGGCTTGGCGTCGATGGCGTCATCGACGGTCGGCGGCAGCGATATCGAGCTGATGCCGTCGTGCACAGTGCCGATGTTCTCGAACAGCGCCGACAGTTCCCACATGATCCAGTGCGACATGCCAAGCAGGCGCAAGGCCAGCGCCGCTGCCACTGCCACCGCACCGGCACTGATCGCACCGTGCAGCCACAGGTAGATGCCGAGTGCCGCCACCGCGAACAGCAGCGCCATATTCAGCGCGTACAGCAGGCTGTAGACATGGGTGGCCAGCCGCATCTGCCGGTACACGGTGACGAGGAAGCCGTCCATCGCCTCGCGGGCGTAGGCCTGCTCGCGGCGCGAATGCGAGAACAGCTTGACCGTGGCGATATTGGTATAGCTGTCGACAATCCGCCCGGTCATGGTCGAGCGCGCTTCTGCCTGTTGTTGCGAGACCTGGCCCATCTTCGGCACGAACCAGCGCATCAGCAGCCCATAGCCGAGCAGCCAGGTCGCGAACGGCAGCATCATCCTGCCATCCGAGCTTGCCGCCACCACCAGCATCCCGCCGAAATACACCAGCACGTAATTGCCGATGTCGAGCAGCTTGACCACGGTTTCGCGCACCGCCAGCGAGGTCTGCATCAGCTTGGTGGCGATGCGGCCGGCGAATTCGTCCTGGAAATAGCCCATCGATTGCCGCAGCAGGTAGCGGTGCACGTTCCAGCGGATCCGCATCGGGAAATTCCCGAGCAGGGTCTGGTGCTGCACCGCCGAGTTCGTCCACACCAGCAGCGGCAGCGCCAGCAGCACCAACGCCGCCATCCAGGCCAGCCGCGGGCCTTCTTGGGCGATGAAGGTCGCGATCCCAAGCGCGCTCATCCGGTCCACCAGCGCACCGACGTAGGCGTACAGCGCAACCTCGGCGACCGCGATCGCCGCGGTGGTGGCTGCCATCAGCAACAGCCAGGGCTCGGCGCCACGGGTGTAGTGGCGGCAGAACGCATACAGGCTGGCCGGCGGCTGCGCGGGCGGCGCTTCCGGGAAGGGGTCGAGTCGGGTTTCGAACCAGCGCAGCATGTGGGTCATCCGCGGAGCAAACGCGCATTGTGCTCCCGGCGAAACGGAGTCAGGTTCATTTTCCAGCAATTGAAGTGAACCTGATCCCGGTTCACCACGCCGTAGAATCGACGCATGCCACGCCTCATCCTGATCGACGGTTACAACTACCTGTACCGCGCCTATCACGCCATCAAGGTGCAGGGCCGCGAGCTCACCGCGCCGGATGGGTTTCCCACCGGTGCACTGTTCGGCATGCTCAACATGCTGCGCGTGCACCTGAAGGAAAAGCCCGACGGCATCGCGCTGGTGATGGACGCGCCCGGCCCGACCTTCCGCGATGCGTTGTACCCGGATTACAAAGCCACCCGCGCGCCGATGCCGGACGACTTGCGCATGCAGGTGGAGCCGATGCTTGAGATCGTGGCCGCGCTGGGCATCCCGATCCTGCGCGTAGCCGGGGTGGAGGCCGATGACGTGATCGGCACGCTGGCCGTGCAGGGCGCTGCGGAAGGGATCGAGGTCACCGTGTCCAGCGGGGACAAGGACATGGCCCAGCTGGTGCGGCCGCACGTTGTGCTGGTGAACACGATGAGTGGCAGCCGGCTGGATTCGGATGCGGCGGTGATCGACAAATTCGGCGTGCGCGCCGACCAGATCATCGATTACCTCGCCCTGGTGGGGGATGCCGTCGACAACATCCCGGGCGTGCACAAATGCGGTCCGAAGACCGCGGCCAAGTGGCTGGACGAATACGGCACGCTGGATGGGGTGATCGAACACGCCGGCAAGATCGGCGGCAAGATCGGCGAGAACTTGCGCGAAGCCTTGCCGCGCCTGCCGCTGAACCGCGTGCTCACCACGATCAAGACCGATGTGGCGCTGGAGCTTGGCCCGTCCGATCTTGCCCAGCGCGGGCGTGACATCGAGGTGTTGCGTGGTTTGTACACCCGTTACGGCTTGAACCAGGCGCTGAAGGAGCTGGAGGCAGGCTCGGCAACACCGACAGCAGGCGGTGCGGCAGTGGTTGGAGTGGCTGCTGCGCCTGCATCTGCTATCGATCCGGCATTGGCTGCGCCGGGCGACTACGAAACCGTACTCACCGAGGCGCAATTGCAGGCGTGGATGGCGAAGCTCGAAGCTGCCGGGGAATTCGCCTTCGATACCGAAACGGACTCCCTCGACCCGCAGCGTGCGCGCCTGGTCGGCCTGAGTTTCAGCGTCGAACCGGGTAGCGCCTGTTACATACCACTGGCCCACGATGTCCCCGGCGCACCCGCACAGTTGCCGCGTGCGGCGGTGCTGGACGCGCTGCGCCCGCTGCTGGCCGACCCAGACAAGCGCAAGCTCGGCCAGCACGGCAAGTACGACCTGCACGTGCTGCATCGCCACGGCATCGACGTGCAGGGCTATGCCGACGACACCTTGCTGGAGAGCTTCGTGCTGGATGCCGGCATCGTCCGCCACGACATGGATTCGCTGGCCAAGCGCCATCTCGGCTACGACACCATCAAGTACGAGGACGTGGCCGGCAAGGGCGCCAAGGCGATCCCGTTCTCGCAGGTCGCCATCGATGCCGCCACCCGCTACGCCGCCGAGGATGCCGATATCACCCTGCGCCTGCATCGCGCGTTGCTGCCGCGATTGGAGGCGCAGCCATCGCTGCTGTCGGTGTATCGCGAGATCGAAATGCCGCTGGTGCCGGTGCTGGCGCGGGTGGAGGACAACGGCGTGCTGATCGATGCCGCCGAATTGCGCCGGCAATCGGCCGATCTGGCGCGGCGGATGCTGGCCGCACAGCAGAAAGCCACCGCCCTCGCCGGGCGCAGCTTCAACCTCGATTCGCCCAAGCAGCTCGGTGCGTTGTTGTTCGATGAATTGAAGTTGCCGGCTTTGGTGAAGACGCCGGGTGGGGCACCTTCGACCAACGAAGAGGCGCTGGAGGCGATCGCCGACCAGCACGAGCTGCCGCGCGTGATCCTCGAATACCGCGGCCTCGCCAAGCTGCGCAGCACCTACACCGACAAGTTGCCGGAGATGGTCAATCCCGACACCGGCCGCGTCCACACCAGTTACCACCAGGCCGGTGCTGCCACCGGGCGCTTGTCATCGACCGATCCCAACCTGCAGAACATCCCCACCCGCACCGAAGATGGCCGCCGCATCCGCACCGCTTTCATCGCCCCGCCTGGACGCAAATTGGTGGCCTGCGACTATTCACAGATCGAGCTGCGGATCATGGCCCACCTGTCGGAGGACCCGGCCCTGCTGCGTGCGTTCGAACAAGGCGCCGACATCCACCGCGCCACCGCCGCCGAGGTGCTTGGCAAAGCCATCGAGGACGTGACCTCGAGCGAGCGTCGCGCCGCCAAGGCGATCAATTTCGGCTTGATCTACGGCATGGGCGCGTTTGGGCTGGCACGCCAGCTCGGCATCGGCCGCGGTGAGGCGCAGGATTACATCGCGCTGTATTTCAGCCGTTATCCCGGCGTGCGCGACTACATGGAGCGCACCCGCCAGCAGGCGCGCGACCGCGGCTTTGTGGAGACCGTGTTCGGCCGCCGCCTGACGCTGGACTACATCCATTCCAAGAACGCCGCCCAGCGCGCCGGCGCGGAACGCGCCGCGATCAATGCGCCGATGCAGGGCACCGCCGCCGACATCATCAAGCGGGCGATGGTGCAGGTGGATGCCTGGCTGGCTGCGCACCGCGACAGCGCGCTGATGATCCTGCAGGTGCACGACGAACTCGTGTTCGAGGTCGATGAGGCCTTCGTCCCGACGTTATTGGAAACAGTGCCGACACTGATGGCGAGCGCGGCGAATCTGCGGGTGCCGCTGGTGGTGGACAGCGGCGTGGGCGACAATTGGGATCAGGCGCATTGAGCTTCGGACAATGGCCTTGGGAATGTCGAAAACGTGACCTTTCGCACATGACTTTCGCGGCGCGCAGCCTGGCGTGACCAAACGCTCAAAATGCAATGAATGCATCCTGAATCGGAATGCATTTTCATCGAAATCTTCACGAACTATCCATGCTTGCCGTGGTCACATATACCGCAACAGGTGCAACGCCTGTTGACGTGGATCACTACCCCTCCCCTGGTGTGATCGACCGGAAGGATCAGGCCCTCCCCAACCTGCCTTCCCCCCCCAGCCCCACGGCCCACCCCTGGCCGTGGGGTTTTTATTTCAGTCGGCGCTGATGGCGCAATGGCAATGCCGCGTGCCTTGGCGCACCATGCCGCCAGTCCCGCCTCCACCACCACGCTACCTTCAGGCTCGCTCGGTGGGGCTGGCACCACCATCCGAGGGTTCCACCGATGACCGACCTGTTCCAGCTGTCCGCGCCGTGGTGGGTGTTCGTGCTGCGCGCCACCGTCATCTACCTGCTGGTGATGCTGCTGGTGCGCATCTCCGGCAAGCGCGCGATCGGCCAGCTCACCCCGCTCGATCTGGTATTGCTGATCCTGATCGGCAATGCGGTCCAGAACGGCATCAATGGCGGCGACAATTCCCTCACCGGTGCGGCGGTGATGGCCACCACCCTGATCGCCCTGAACTATGCGGTGGCCTACGCCACGTCGCACAGCAAGCGCATCGAACGCTTGGTGGAGGGCGTGCCGGTGGTGCTTGCCCGCGATGGCAAGGTGTTCACGACCGTGCTGCGTCGCGAGCTGGTCAGCGACCATGATTTCCACGAAGCACTGCGGATGGGCAACATCCGCTGCGTCGAAGACGTCGGGATCGCCTTGCTTGAGACCAATGGCCATATCACGGTGATCCCGCGCCTGCGTGTGGATGATGCCCACGATGGCCAGCGGAATTGACTTACCATGGGCGCCGAATCGACCCCGCAGACGGGGCCGAAGTCCGCGCCAGGACAGGGGTTGGCGATGGTCCCTGTGACGAGGAAATACTGATGAAGCAGATGGCGAAACTGGCGGTTCTGGTCTTGGTGTGCGCTAGCTTCCTGATCGGTTGCAACACGATTGCCGGCGCTGGCAAGGACCTCAAGCGCGCCGGCGAGAAGATCGAGGGCGCAGCGCGGAACTAAGGCAACGATGATCTCGTCGGCGTGGGCTGCGTCCGGGCATGCACCGGACGCAGCGTGTGCTGACAAGTCCAGAGCCTGCCACGGACTTGATCCGGGGATGGCCTTGTTCAGCATTGATCCAATCCGTTCCGCACTTCGATTCATTTCACGCCGGACATCACGCCAGCTCACCACCGCGACGGCGGATCCGGCACGAAGCCGCCCGGGAAGGCGCGCGGGCCGTGCGGCTGGTCGCGCCAATTGCGGTACGGGATCACCCCCATCGCCACCAGCGAACGCCGACTGTCGTAGCGCAGCTGGCTGACCTGTGCCGGTCGTGAACTGGCGCGGGTGAACTCGGTCTGGCCGATCGGCGACCATTCGCGTTCCCCGTGGCCAGTGCCGAGCTGGCGTGGCGCTGCGGATTCCGCGGCCAAGCCGCGTCCACTGGGAGATGCCGACGGGGCTTGGGCGGAAGGCGCCGGTGCGGGCATGGCGGCGCGGTCACGACGGGATTGTTCGCGCTCATACACGCGCGGCTGGTAGATCGGCGGCACCATCACCTGGCGTTCGCGGAACACCGCGATACCGACCACGCCGACGTTGTCCGGACGCCCGGTGCGGGCGGCGTAGCTGTCTTCCAGATCGGTGAACATGAACTGGGCGATGTCATTCAGCGACTTGCGCCAGCCGTTGATCTCGGCGGTTTCCCACGGATCCAGCACATAGCCGGCCTGTGAGGGCGCAGCGGTCTGGCCGCTCACTGCATTGACGCCATCGACCGAGAGCACCACCAGCACACGCTGTCCGGTGGTATTGGTCAGCCGCACCGAATAACGATGGCCCGGGGTGCCGGCCACCCATTCCTGGCCACGGGCACGGTATTCGGTCAGGGTGTCGCCGGTGTCGCGGTCGACCAGATCGAGGCGCACCAACTCGGCCGAACGCGGTGCCGGCGGGTAGCAATTCCGGTGGATGACGCCGTCGTCACGGCAGCGGACGTCGGCGCTGGCCGGCGTCGACAGTGCACTGGCGAGGACGAGGGAGAGCGACACGGCGAGGGTGATCAGGGTCGGGCGGATCATGGCTATCTCCGAAGGCGCGTTCATCGCGCTGCATCCCAGTCAACGCGCCACGACCGGGAACGGGGTTAGCTGCCGGGGGCGGTTAAAATGGCGTTCATCCACACTCCATGAGTGCCGCCCCCGGCCATGAGCAAAACCCGCGTCCTCACCGGCATCACCACCTCCGGCACACCGCATCTGGGCAACTATGTCGGGGCGATCCGGCCGGCGCTGGCCAGCGCGCAGCGCCCGGATGTCGAAAATTTCTACTTCCTCGCCGACCTGCATGCGCTGGTGAAGTGCGGCGATCCGGCGCGGGTGCAGCGCAGCACGCTGGAGATCGCCGCGACCTGGCTGGCCTGCGGGCTGGATGTGGGGAAGAACTGGTTCTATCGGCAAAGCGACATTCCGGAGATTCCGGAATTGACCTGGTTTTTGACCTGCGTGGCCGGCAAGGGCCTGCTCAACCGCGCCCACGCCTACAAGGCGGCGGTGGACAAGAACCGCGCCGATGGTGTGGACGATGACGCCGGAATCCATGCCGGGCTGTTCATGTACCCGGTGCTGATGGCCGCCGACATCCTGATCTTCAATGCGCACAAGGTGCCGGTGGGGCGTGACCAGGTCCAGCACATCGAGATGGCGCGCGATTTCGGCCAGCGCTTCAATCATCTGTATGGCGAGCACTTCACCCTGCCCGAGGCGGTGATCGACGAGAACGTGGCCACCTTGCCCGGCCTCGATGGCCGCAAGATGAGCAAGAGCTACGACAACACCATCCCGCTGTTCGCCCCGCGCGCCGAACTGAAGAAGCTGATCGCCGGCATCCTCACCGATTCCCGTGCGCCCGGCGAGCCCAAGGACAGTGACGGCTCGGCGGTGTTCCAGCTCTACCAGGCCTTCGCCAGCCGCGAGGAAACCGCCGCCTTCGCGCAGGCCTTTGCCGACGGCATCGGCTGGGGCGAGGCCAAGCAGACCCTGTTCGAACGGATCGATGCGGAAGTCGCACCGCTGCGCGAGAACTACAACAGCTTGATGGCCAAGCCCGCGGAAATCGAAGCGATCTTGCGCGACGGTGCCGTGCGCTTGCGGCAGGCGCATGCCACGCCAACGCTGGCACGGTTGCGGGAAGCGGTGGGCCTGCGCGACCTGTCGTCAGTGGCGGTGGCGGCAGGCGACAGAATCGCCAAGCCGGCCGCCAGCCAAGTCCCCACCTTCAAGCAATACCGCGAAGCCGACGGCAAATTCTATTTCAAGCTCGTGCAAGGCGAGCGCGTGATGCTGCAAAGCATCGGCTTCGATTCACCGCGCGATGCCGGCGCGAGGGTGGCGGCGATCAAGCACGGCGAAGTGGGCGACGCTGGCAGCGATTTCCGGCTTGGCGATGGGGTGACCGCCGACGAGGTCAATGCCGCACTGGAAGCGTTCGTGGCGGCGCAACTGGACGACAAGTCCTAGCCAAGTGCAGGTGAAGATCGCGCCCCTGTGCTGCGCTCGCGTCGGGGCGGCTCGGCCTGCTCAGATCTGCGCACCGCAACGACGCGGTGCGCAGGTGCTCAGTTCGCCAGCGCCAGATCGTCCAGCAGCACCTTCAGGAAGCGCGCCGCTTCGCCGCCGGTGACGCAGCGGTGGTCGAAGGTCAGGCTGATCGGCATGCGGCGGTGCACTTCGACCCCGCCCATCACTGCAACGACATCGTGCGACAGCTTGCCCGCGCCGATGATCGCCACGCACGGCGGCACCACCACGACGGTGCCGTAGCGGCCGGCGAACACGCCGAAGTTGGACAGCGAGATGGTGTAGCCGGACAGTTCCGAGGCCGGGATCGAGCGATCCTCGACCTGCGCGCGCAGGCGGTTGATGCCTTCGCGCAGGCCGCGCCCGTCGAGCAGGTGGGCATTGCGCAGCGCCGGCACGAACAGGCCATCGGGGGTGTCCACCGCGATGCCCAGGTCAACGTGCGGATGCTTGGTCACGCTCAGGTTCTCGTCGTCGAACCACGCGTTGAGCGCGGGCTCGGCGCGGCAGGCGGAGACAATCGCGCGGATCAGGCGCGCGGTGATGTCCTGCTTGCCGGCCCAGCCGTGCAGGTCGGCGTCATCCACGATCGTGGTTTGCACCACGCGATCACGCGCATCGGCCATCACCCGCGCCATGTTGCGGCGCACGCCCTTGAGCTGCTCCGGTTGGCCGCTGGCGGCCACCGTCGGCGGCTGGGTGCGGATGGGCTTGCCGGCCTGCGACAGGGTGGACCTGCCCCTCTCCCCCTGGGAGAGGGGTTGGGGTGAGGGCACGGCGGGCGCAGCAGGCGAACCCTCACCCCCGGCCCCTCTCCCGGCGGGAGAGGGGAGCAGAGCGGAAGGATTCGCGGCCGCCTGCTTCACATCGTTCATGGTGACGGTGCCGTCCGGGCCGGTGGGACGCACGCGGCTCAGGTCCACGCCCAGCTTGCGGGCGGTGGCGCGCACCGCGGGCACGGCCTTGACGCCGCCCGAGGCGACCGCGGCCTCGGCCACCACGGCATTGCCGACCTGCATCGCGCCGACCACCGTACCGGCGTCCTCGCGGCCGCTGGCGGCGGCCGGGGCGGGCGCTGCGGCAGCGGGGGCCGGCGCGGGCTCGGGTTCGTCGTCATGGGCGGCGCCGTGGTGGTGGCCGGTGTCCTGGCCTTCGGCGCGCTGCGGCAGGTTCGGATCGACTTCGAACTCGGCCAGCCACTTGCCGGTCACGATCACGTCGCCGGCACCGCCGGCGAGCTTGAGCACCTTGCCGGAGACCGGCGAGGGCACGTCCACCACCGCCTTGGCGGTTTCCATCGAGACCAGGTTTTCGTCGAGGCGGATCACGTCGCCGACCTTGACGTGCCATTCGACGATGGTGGCGTCCGGCAGGCCTTCGCCAAGATCGGGGAGGAGGAATTTCTTGCTCATCGACAGGTCTCGCTGTTTGTTCTTGCCGTCATTCCCGCGAAAGCGGGAATCCAGCGGTTGGGATTGTCTCGATTGCTGGGGTGGCAGCTGAAAACACTGAATTCCCGCTTTTGCGGGAATGACGAATCAATCAAGTATCACGAATACGCCATCGCCCGCTTGGCGGCGGCGACCACCTTGTCCACGCTCGGCAGGTATTTCATTTCCAGCCGGAACAGCGGGATGTGGGTGTCGTAACCGGTGACACGCTCGACCGGCGCCAGCAGGTCGAACAGGCAATCGCTGGCGATCCGCGCCGCGATCTCGCCGCCGTAGCCGGCGGTGCGCGGGGCTTCGTGGACGATCACGCAGCGGCCAGTCTTCTTGACCGATTCGGCGATGGTCGGGAAGTCCAGCGGGGTCAGAGTGGCCACGTCGATGACTTCCGCGCTGATGCCTTCCTTCGCCAAGGCGTCGGCGGCTTCCAGGGTTTCCTTGACCTGTGCGCCCCACGTCACCAGGGTGATGTCGCTGCCGTCGCGCAGCACGTAGCACACGTCCAGCGGCAGCGCTTCGCCATCATCCGGCACCAGTTCCTTGTACTGCCGGTAGATGCGCTTGGGCTCCATGTAGATCACCGGATCCGGGTCGCGCATCGCCGCCAGCAGCAGGCCGTAGGCGCGCTGCGGGCTGGACGGCATCACCACGCGCAGGCCGGGGACGTTGGTGAAGATCGCCTCGTTGGCCTCGCTGTGGTGTTCCGGGGCGCGGATGCCACCGCCCCACGGCACCCGCAGCACCATCGGGCAGGTCAGCCGTCCGCGGGTGCGGTAGCGCATGCGCGCGGCGTGGCAGACGATGAAGTCCACCATCGGATACACGAAACCATCGAACTGCGCCTCGGCCACCGGGATCATGCCCTGCGAGGCCATGCCCACGGTCAGGCCGGCGATACTGGTTTCATCCAGCGGGGTGTCGAGGATGCGTTCGGGGCCGAATTCGGCCGACAGCCCGGCGGTGGCGCGGAACACGCCGCCATTGACGCCGACGTCCTCGCCGAGCACGACCACGCGCTCGTCATGCCGCAGTTCCCAAGCCAGCGCTTGGGTGATCGCCTCGATCAAGGTGATGGGTTGCGCGCTCATGCCCGGCCCTCCCGCGCCAATGCTTCTGTACGTTGGCTCTTGAGGTCCTCGGGCAACTCCGCGTACAGGTAATCGAACATCACCTCGACCGGCTGCACTGGGGTGTTGAGGTAGGCATTGATTTCCTCGTCCACCTTCTTCCCGCATTCCTCGATCCAGGCCTGTTCCTCGGCCTCGCTCCACAGCTTCTTGCCGATCAGGAACTTGCGCAGGCGGATGAAGGGTTCCTTCAGCCACGCCGCCTTGACCTCCTCCTCGCCACGGTAGCGGCGGGCATCATCGGCGGTGGTGTGGTCGTGCAGGCGGTAGGTCATGAATTCGATCACGCTGCCGCCTTCGCCCTTGCGTGCGCGTTCGGTGGCGCGACGCATCGCCTCAAGCACCGCGATCAGGTCGTTGCCGTCCACCTGCAGGCAGTACAGGCCACCGGCCAGGCCCTTCTGCGCCAGCGTCTCGGCGCCGGTTTGGGCCTTGCGCGGCACGCTGATCGCCCAGCCATTGTTGACCACGCACAGCACCAGCGGCGAGGTGAAGGCACCGGCGGTATTGATCGCGGCGTAGAAATCGGTCTTCGAGCTGCCGCCATCGCCGCACACCGCCACCGCGACGCGCTTTTGCTTGCGCAGCTTGAACGAGAGCGCCGCGCCCGAGGCCATCAGGCACTGGGTGGAGATCGGCACGCACCACGGGTAGTCGTTCTTCGGGACTTCATAGTCATTGCCGCGCTCGTCGCCGCCCCAGTACATCAGCACGTCGCGCGGCTTCACCCCACGCGCGAACTGCGCACCGTATTCGCGATAGCTGGGCGCGAACACGTCTTCCGGGCGCATCGCGTAGCCGATGCCGACATGGGTGGCCTCGTGGCCAAGTGCGGCCGCGTAGGTGCCGAGCTTGCCGGTGCGCTGCAAGGCAATCGCCTTGCCGTCGAAGGTGCGCAGGAACAGCATCTGCTTGAAGATCGGCAGCAGGTCCTTGGCATCCTTCACGGCCGGCGGCAGCTTGCCGACCAGCTTGCCGTCCGGGGTGAGGAATTGCAGGTATTCGATTTCGAAACTGGCGGCGGTGGCCATGGGCGTCCATCCGATTGGAGCAATCCCTCTATTGTAACGGTTGCAGCCTTGATCCGCCGTTGCTGCGCTGCCGCATCCCGCGGGGTGATGGTCCTGCCCCGGGTGCGCAATCGCGGTCGCCATTGCTGGTTTTGAGCCCTCCAACGATCGAACCCGCGTCCGCCTGAATGCGCATGGTTTGACGCTGCCGGCCTTGCTCGGTAATGCTTCGGCGGTTGCGCGTCGTTCCGCGGCGCGTGCATTGCCACCCTTTCGGCTTCCGATCCCCGTTTCGAGGAGACTCACGCATGAGCGACGTCGCTCCAGCCGCACCGGCACCACTGCCGGAATTCAAGCAGGTCATGGGGCATCCGCGCCCGCTGTGGATGCTGTTCATGACCGAATTCTGGGAACGCTTCGCGTTCTACGGCATTCGCTGGGCGCTGGTGCTGTACGTGGTCGCACAGTTCTATAGTGGCAATGCGGAAGGCGAAGCCCCGGCCGGCAAGCTGTACGGCGCCTACCTCGCCTTGGTGTATGCGGGCGCGATTTTCGGCGGATACATCGCCGACAAGATCCTCGGTTACCAGCGCTCGATCCTGCTGGGCGCGGTGTTCATGGCCGCCGGCCTGTTCATGATCGCGATGCCGAACGAGCACGTCTTCAAGCTGGGCCTGGCCACGGTGATCGTCGGCAACGGCATGTTCAAGCCGATCATCTCCACCCTGGTCGGCAAGCTCTACACCACCGGCGACGAGCGCCGCGATTCCGGCTTCACCATCTTCTACATGGGCATCAATGCCGGCGCCTTCATCGCCCCGATCATTACCCAGTACCTGGCGCAGCATGTGTTTGGGGTGCAGGACATGCCGGCCTACAAGGTGGTATTCATGGCCTCCGGCGTGGGCATGCTGATCAGCTTCCTGTGGTTCTGGTTTGGCCGCGCCCAGCTGAAAGGGATTGGGTTGCCGGCGCTCGGAAGCGAGGGGATGGGCCGGGTCTTGGCGGTGGCGGTGGGCGCGCTGTGCGCGATCCCGGTGTTCTTCTACCTGCTGACGATCGATGCCGGTGCGTTGCAGTGGATCCTCAGCATCATGTTTCTGGGCCTGTGTGCCCTGATCCTGGTCGAAGGCTTCAAGGACGGCCCGGTGGCGCGCGACAAGGCCATCGCGATGTTGCTGATCTTCCTGTTCAACGTGCTGTTCTGGTGCTTCTTCGAGCAGGCCGGCAGCAGCTTCACCTTCCTTGCCGACAAGATCGTCGATCGCAACCTCGGCTTCATGGAGTTCCCGAACGCCTGGTTCCAGTCGGTGAACTCGGTGGCGATCATTACCCTGGCGCCGATCGTGGCGTGGATTTGGGTCAAGATGGGCAAGGCCAATCCGTCGATTCCGCGCAAGTTCGGCCTCGGCATCATCTTCAACGGGCTGGCCTTCCTGCTGCTGATGTACGCGTTGTCCTCGCTGGTGGCGCCTGACACCGGCAAGATCCCGTTCTGGACCCTGTTCGCGGTGTACTGGATCCAGTCGGTCGGTGAGCTGTGCCTGTCGCCAATTGGTCTGTCGATGACCACCAAGCTCGCCCCGGTGCGCTTGGTCGGGTTCGGCATGGGTGGCTGGTTCCTGTCTACCGGCATCGGCAACAACCTGTCCGGTTTGTTCGCAGCCGAGGCCAGTGGTGAGGGCGGCATGACCGCCGCTTCGGCCCATGCGGCCTACACCAGCGGGTTCTGGATCCTGATGATCGGTGGCGTGGTGCTGTTCCTGATTGCGCCGCTGATCCAGAAACTGATGCACGGCGTGAAGTAAGCCCTGCATCGGTGCGTGGTGGAAAGCGGCGGCCTTCGGGTCGCCGTTTTCATTTCCGCCGCCGTGCGCCGCTGGACTACCCTGTGTCCACCACACGCCGAGGCCATGCCATGAAACGCCGCGAGTTCCTGCTGTCCACCGCTGCTGCCGGGATCACCACGGCGGCGACCACGCTCACCCCCGCGTTCGCCAAGCCGGGCTCGATGCTGAGGATCGGGATGATCGGCACCGGCCTGCGCGGGCAGTCGCAGTTGGGGCCGTTGCTCAGCCGCGACGACGTCGAGCTGGTGGCGATCTGCGACACCCAGCGGGTGATGCTGGACATGGCCCAGGCGATCATCGCCAAGGCCGGTCGCCGCAAGCCGAAGGAATACGGCGGCAACGGCGATCCGAACGCCTGGAAGAAGCTGCTGGGACGCACCGACCTCGACGCGGTGTTCATCGTCACGCCCTGGGAATGGCATGCGCCGATGGCCATCGCGGCGATGGAGGCGAAGATCGCGGTGGGCTGCGAGGTGGTCGCCGGGATCACCCTGCAGGACCACTGGGACGTGCTGCGCGTCCAGCAGCGCACCGGCACGCCCTACATGCTGCTGGAAAACGTGTGCTATCGCCGCGACGTGCTGGCGGCGCTGCAGATGGTGCGCGCCGGCCTGTTCGGCGAACTCATCCACCTGCAGGCCGGCTACCAGCACGACCTGCGCGGGGTGCGCTTCAATTCCGGCAACCCGGCCGAGCCTTACGACAGCGGCGTGGAGTTCGGCGCCAAGGGCTTCTCCGAGGCGCAGTGGCGCACCCAGCACGCGATCGACCGCAACGGCGATCTGTACCCCAGCCACGGCATCGGCCCCTGCGCGATGTACACCAACATCCACCGCGGCAACCGCTTCACCCACATCAACAGCTTTGCCAGCAAGGCGCGCGGGCTGCACGACTACATCGTGAAGCACCCCAAGGGCGGCCCCGACCATCCCAACGCCAGGATCCAATTCAAGCTGGGCGATCTGATCACCACCACGCTGCGCTGCGAGAACGGCGAAACGATCATCCTGCAACTCGACACCTGCCTGCCGCGCCCGTATTCGCTGGGCTTCCGCGTGCAGGGCACAGACGGCCTGTGGATGGACCTCAACAAATCGGTGCACATCGAAGGCCGCAGCGAAAAGCACCGCTGGCAGGATGCGCAGGCGTATTACGACGAATACGACCATCCGCTGTGGCGCAAGTACGCGCAGCGGGCCGCCGGCGCCGGCCACGGCGGCATGGACTGGTTCGTGGTCCACGCCTTCATCGAGGCGCTGAAAGCGGGCGAGCCGATGCCGATCGACATCTATGATGCGGTGGCCTGGAGCGCGATCACCCCGCTGTCGGAGCAATCCATTGCCGAAGGCTACAAGACCCTGGACTTCCCGGATTTCACCGAAGGCCGGTGGAAGGACCGCGCGCCGATTTTCGCACTGAACGACCGCTATTGACGGAAGGCCTCAATCCGGCGCCGCGCCCGCGCCATCCGTCTGCAACTCGAGTTCGTCCAGCCGATCGAGCAAATGGAACAGGCGCGCGCGTTCGCCGGCGTCCACGCCCGCGAGCAGCTGCCGTTCGAACGCCAGCGCGATGCGCGCCACCTGCGCATAGACCGTGCGGCCGGCCCGCGACAGCCGCAGCAGCGAACGCCGGCGATCGGCGGGATCAATCGTGCGACGCAGACGCCCGGAGTCCAGCAACCGCGCCACCGCGCGGCTGACGGCCACCTTGTCCATCGCGGTGCGCCGCGCGACTTCGTTGGCGGACAGGCCCGGGTGATGGCCCAGCACCGCCATCACCCGCCATTCCGTCACCCCCAGCGCGAACCGCTGCGAATACTCGCGCGCCAGCGCGTCCGAAGCGCGGTTGGCCAGCACGGAAAGGCGATAGGGCAGGAAGTCATCGAGCACCAGCACCGCTTCGGGATCGGACAGATGGCTTGTATCGCACTGCGGGGACGCGTCGGTTGCCATGGTGCATTGCGCCTTGAAATTGGTTTCATTTGAAACTATAAGGGCGGTCAGTGCAATCGTTTCCCTAGAGGTGCCCCATGGCCATCCAGCGCGCGTCCAGTGATCAGAGCTTGGGGATGACCCCGACCACCTTCGACAATCCGACCGGGATCGATGGCTTCGAATTCGTCGAATTCGCCGCGCCCAGGGGCGAGGGCGCGGCGATGCGCGCCTATCTCGAACGCATGGGCTTTGCCGCCATCGCCCGCCACCGGAGCCGCGCGATCACCCTGCTGCGCCAAGGCAGCACCAATTTCCTGCTCAACGAATCCGAGGACTCGTTTGCCTCTGCGTTCGCCGAAAAACACGGCCAATCGGCCTGCGGATTCGCGATCAACTTCCGGCAACCCTCGGCCGAGGTGCTGGCGCATGTGCTCGCCAATGGCGGCGAGGAAATCGACTTCCGCGCCGACAGCCGCACGGTGAACGCGCCGGTGATCAAGGGGATCGGTGATTGCATGCTGTATCTGGTGGATGCCAATGACGCCGACCTGTACGCCGATTTCGACCCGATCGATGGCGCCGACACCCAACCCAAGGGCTTCGGCCTGACCTTCATCGACCACCTCACCCACAACCTGTTCGTCGGCAACATGGCGAAGTGGTCGGAGTACTACGAGACGCTGTTCAACTTCCGCGAGATCCGCTACTTCGACATCAAGGGTGCCAAGACCGGCCTGCTGAGCAAGGCGATGACCGCGCCGGACGGCATCGTGCGTATTCCGCTCAACGAATCCTCGGACGAGAAGAGCCAGATCAACGAATACCTGCGCGATTACCACGGCGAGGGCATCCAGCACATCGCCCTGTTCACCAATGACATCTACGCCACGGTGGAGGCGATGCACGCGGCCGGGGTGGGGTTCCTCGACACCCCGGACACCTATTACGACGTGGTGGACGTGCGCGTGCCCGATCACGGCGAGGACCTGCCGCGCCTGCGCAGGAACTCGATCCTGATCGACGCCGATCCGCAGACCCACAAGCAGAAGCTGCTGCAGATCTTCACCCAGAATGCGTTCGGCCCGATTTTCTTCGAGATCATCCAGCGCAAGGGCAATGAAGGCTTCGGCGAGGGCAACTTCCAGGCGCTGTTCGAATCGATCGAACGCGACCAGATGAAGCGCGGCGTGCTGTGATGCTTTCGCTCCTCTCCCTCCGGGAGAGGGGTTGGGGTGAGGGTAGGACGGTGATGTTTCAA
>NZ_JADZDS010000122.1 GCF_020850895.1 Thermomonas sp.
CCGAATTCGAACGCTGGCTGGATGTCCGCGCTGCGCATCCGCGCAAGGCGCGTGGCGACATCCATTGGCGTGGCTTGGCCGACATCGACGTGCCTTCCGTCTACCGTCGGCTGGCCCGCCAACTCGGGCTGGCGCGCCGGCGCGGCTACAGTCCGCACCTGCAGGAGCGCCTGCAGGGTCTGGTGCAGCGGGGCCATGACGTGCTGTACCGGCCACCATTGCCGCGCTGGCAGCGGATGTTCGAGTTCATCCTTGCCGATTTCCCGCGGCTGGTGCGCGCCGAGTCCGGGATGCTGTTGGCTTCCCTGTTGTTGTTCGTGGTCCCGCTGGTCGCCAGCTTCGTCGCCCTGCAGTTCAAGCCAGAGCTCATCCATACCCTGATGCCGCCGCAACAGGTGGCCGAATGGGAGGCGATGTATTCGAAGGCGGCCGAGAGATTGGGTCGGGATTCGGGCAGCGATTTGGCGATGTTCGGCTTCTACATCTTCAACAACATCAGTATTGGCCTGCGGACGTACGCCAGCGGCTTGCTGGCGGGGATCGGGCCGGTGTTGACCATCGCCTTCAACGGGGTGATGACCGGGATGGTGGCTGGGCATCTGCAGACCGTCGGCCTCGGTGATCCGTTCTGGCGTTTTGTGGTTGGCCATGCGGCGTTCGAGCTGACCGCGATCGTGATCTCGGGGGCCGCAGGCCTGCGCCTGAGCTTGGCGCTGCTGGCGCCCGGTCGCCGGACCCGCGCCCATGCGCTGATCGAGGACGGGCGGCGCGGCGCGGCGCTGTGCCTGGGCGTGTTCGTCATGCTGGTGGCGGCGGCTTTCATCGAGGCGTTCTGGTCATCGATCAGCTGGATTCCGGCCGCAGTCAAGTACGGCGTCGCCGCCGGGTTGTGGGCGCTGGTGCTGGCTTGGCTGACACTGGGCGGGAGGGACCGCGATGCGCCTCGGTGATCTGAGCGTCGAGCTGCGGCCGCGCACGCCGTGGGAAGCGGTCGAACTGGGCATCGCGTTGGTACGTCGTCACGCCGGACCGATCTGGCGCGCATGGATGGTGCTGACCTTGCCGGTGTTCATCATGCTCAATGCCCTGGGTTGGGCACTGGACCGGCTTTGGTTGGCAAGCCTGCTGATGTGGTGGCTCAAGCCGGTGTTCGACCGAATTCCTCTGTACGTCATCTCGCGGGCGGTGTTCGGCCCGGCGCCGGGTGTTCGCGACACCATTGCCGGATTCAGGAGCTGGGGCTGGCGGCCGATGCTTGGTTACCTGAGTTGGCGCCGACTTGGACCGGTACGCGCCCTGTATTTGCCGATCGACCTGCTGGAAGGCGGGCCGCGGCCATCGCTGCGGCGTAGCGTGGTGGGTGGAGGCATGCGCGGCCACGCGGCGCTGCTGACCTTGGTGTGTGCGAACTTCGAACTGGTGCTGGTGTTTGCGATGTATGTGCTGGCGCTGATGTTCGTGCCGATCGAACTGCTGTCGGAATCCGCGCGCGCAGCGTGGGAATTGCTGAGCGAATCCCCGCCGCGCTGGATTCAGCTGATCGGGAACCTGGTGCTGTGGTTCGCCGCCAGCGTGATCGAACCGTTCTACGTCGGCGCCGGGTTCGGCCTGTACCTTGATCGCCGCACCCGGATCGAGGCGTGGGACGTGGAAATCGCGTTTCGGCGCCTGCGTGCCCGGCTGCGCGATGCAGCCTTGATCCTGCCGTGCCTGCTGGTGTTGGCGTTGTCCGTGCCCGGGGTGGTGCATGCGGGGATGGTGCATTCTTCAGCGCTGTCGGCATCTTCCCGTGTCGCGTCGGCGGCGGAGCCATCGACGCGGGACGTGTGCACGGCACCGGGCGGCAACGCGGTGGCGCTGGCGACGGCCGATGGAGACGCCGCGCAACCTGCGGTCGACCTGAAACAGGTCTTCGGGCGGGTCGAAGACGATCGCCGATTTTCCGATGCGGCGCGTGCGCTCGCGAACGATCCCCTGTTGCACCCGCGACGGACCGTGACCGAATGGCAGCCTCGCAATCCGCAACGCGCGGACGATTCCCTCGGGGATAACGCCCTGCTGAAGTTGATCTCCAAGGTCTTTGCCCTGCTTTCCGAGTACGGCATGTGGCTGCTGGTCGCGGCGGTGGCCGTTGGGCTGGCAATCAGCTGGCGCACTTGGTTGCCGTGGCTGCGTGGCATGGCGCCCCGGCGGTCCGGTCCACCGGCGCCGATCGAACAGTCGGTTCAGGTCGAAGCAGAGCCGTTGCCGGCGGATGTCCTTGGCCACGCGCGCGCGCTGTGGTCCAAGGGCCAGTCGCGGGCCGCACTGGCCCTGCTGTACCGCGCCAGCGTCGCGGCCATGGCGGAGCGGACCGGCGCCCTGCTGGTGCCCGGCGCCACCGAGGCACAGTGCCTGCGGGCCGCGCGTGCACTCAAGGACGACGATGACCGGGCGGCGTTCGCCCGGATGGTGACTGTCTGGCAATACGCCGCTTATGCCGAACGCCTGCCGGATTCGGGGAATTTCGAATCCCTGCTGGTGCAGCTGGGTCAGCGCTTCGGGTGGGCGACATGACGCGCGGCGGGAAACTTGCCATCTGGCTGCTGGGTTTGCTGGTCATTGGCCTTCTGGTGACGTGGTTTCTGATCACGTTCAAGCAGGTGGAGCGATCGGTCGAGTTGCCACCGCGCGGCGAAGCCAGCTTCAATCCGCTGTACGCGCTCAAGCAGGTGCTGCGCGCAGATGGCCAGAAGGTGCTGTCGCGGCAACGCCTGCAGCTCGACCGGTTCCCGTTGGGGCGGCGCGATACCGTGGTGATCCTCGGCGATCCACGCACGCTCACGGGCATCGAACGTGACCGACTGATGGGTTTCGCCCAGACCGGCGGTCACGTGGTGCTGCAGTTGCCGCCGTGGAACGAACGCGGCAACCAGGATGGCGCTGCCGCGCTGGCGGGTCGCTTGCCGATCCTTTCGGAAATGCGTGAGCCTGACTGTGTGCCGTTCGCCCATTCGAGCGGCGCGTCTGGCAGCCTGTTCTGTTCATCGCCGCGCTTTTCGCTCGAGCCGGGCGCGGACGCTCCTTCGGTTGCATGGAGCCCGGCCCAGGGCGAATACGTCTTTGCTCGCTTTCCGATTGCTGCCGGCAGCGTTGACTTGCTTTCGGAGCTCAGGCCGCTGACCAACAATGCATTGGACGATCCAGGCAACGCCGCGTTCGCACGCCAGTTGCTGGCCCCGAATTGGGGCACAGGTACCATCCACCTCATCTACGCCGCTGACCTGCCGCCGCTGTGGCGCTGGTTGCTGGAGCACGGCTGGCGTGCCCTGCTGCCGGCCTTCCTGGGCCTGCTGCTGTGGCTGTGGATGCGTGCGCAGCGCTTCGGGCCGTTGCTGCCGGCGCCACAGCCGCCGCGGCGCTCGATGCTCGAACATGTCGAGGCCAGTGGCGAACACCTGTTGCGCTATGGCCAGTTGGCGACGCTGCATCGCGCGTTGCTGAAGGCGGTGCATGCGCGCCTTCGTCGGCGCGACCCGCTGGCCGCCGCGCAGGAAGGTGACACCCAGGCCAGCCTGATCGCCACCCGCACCGGGCTGGCTGCCAGTGACGTGCGCGTGGCGCTTGACACCCGCCCGCCGCGCGACGCTCTCGATTTCCGCCACCGTATCGCCCGTTTGATCGACCTGAGGAAACGCCTATGAACACGCCGACCCTGCCCCCCGTTCCACCACCGCCGGTCGGTGCTGCACTGGGCGCACGCGCCAGCGCGATCCGCGACGCCGTCGGCAAGGCCTTCATCGGCCAACCCGAGGTGTTGGACCAAGTGATGATCGCCCTGCTTGCCGGTGGCCACGTCCTGCTGGAAGGCGTGCCCGGGCTTGGCAAAACCCTGCTGGTGCGGGCATTGGCGCAGGCGCTGGATTGCCAGCATGCACGCGTGCAGTTCACCCCGGACCTGATGCCCAGCGACATCAGCGGACATGCGGTGTACGACCCGAAGAGCGAGCGCTTCGAGGTGCGCAAGGGCCCCGTGTTCACGCATCTGCTGTTGGCTGACGAAATCAACCGCGCGCCCGCCAAGACCCAGTCGGCGCTGCTGGAGGCGATGCAGGAACAACAGGTGACCATCGAAGGCGAAAGCTTCGCGTTGCCGTCGCCGTTCCTGTGCCTGGCGACGCAGAACCCGCTGGAGCTGGAGGGCACGTATCCGTTGCCGGAGGCCCAGCTCGACCGCTTCCTGCTCAAGGTGCTGATCGGCTATCCCGGGATCGAGGACGAAAAGCGCATGGTCGCCGCGGTCAGCGAGGGCCGCACCGCCGCCGAGTTCGACCTGTCGCAGGTGCAGCGGGTGATCGGCCATGACGAGGTGCGCGCATTGCAGGTGGGCACCGCACTGGTGCGGGTGGATCCGGCGGTGCTCGACTATGCGGTGCGGATCGCCGCTGCCACCCGCAAATGGCCGGGCATTGCCCTTGGCGCCGGGCCGCGCGGCAGCATCGCCTTGGTGCGTGCGGCGCGTGCGCAGGCCGTGCTGGCCGAGCGCGATTTCGTCACCCCGGACGATGTGCGCGAGATTGCGCTGCCCTGCCTGCGCCATCGCATCCAGCTCGCGCCCGAATTGCACATCGAAGGCCAATCGGTGGATGAGGTGCTGCGGGCGTTGCTGGCCAAGGTGGACGCGCCGCGCCAGTGAGACCGGCACCTGCCCTGATCGGGCTGCTGGCGGGTTGGGCGCTGCTCGGCCTGGTGGTCAGCTTCGACCTGTTGCCGGCCTACGCATGGGCGTTGGGCGGTGCGCTGCTGGCCGTGCTGGCGCTGGCCGATGCCGCAGCCGTGTGGCGACAAACGCCGCCCTCGGTGCAGCGCCGGTTGCCGGACGTGTTGGCGGTGGGTGTTGAACGCGACGTCGAGTTGGTGCTCGTTGCGGGTGCGCAACGCCAATGCGTGGACGTGTTCGACCTGCACCCGGTCGGTTGGGAATGCCACGGCTTGCCGCGTCGCGTCGATCTGCTGCCCGGCAGCGACAGCCGGCTCGGCTATCGATTGCGCCCCATCGAACGGGGTGACGCCAACTTCGCCGGCGTGCACCTGCGCCTGCACTCGCCCCTGCGGTTGTGGCGTCGCCGGTGCAACGTGGCGCCTGCGCAGGCGGTGCGCGTGTTTCCGAACTTCGCACCGCTGGCCAAGCTGGCCATGCTCGGCGATGAACAGGCATCGCGCGCGGTGGGTGCGCATGTGCGCCGTCGTCGTGGCGAAGGCACCGATTTCCACCAGATGCGTGATTACCGCATTGGCGATAGCCTGCGCCAGATCGACTGGAAGGCCACCGCGCGGATGCGGCGGCTGATCTCGCGTGAATACCAGGACGAGCGCAACCAGCACCTGGTGATGCTGGTGGACACCGGCCAGCGCATGTTGGCACGCGACGGCACGCTCTCGCATTTCGACCAAACCTTGGATGCGGCGCTGGTGGTGTCATGGCTGGCGCTTCGGCAGGGTGATGCGGTCGGCCTGCTGGCCCATGGTGGGCCGCGCCGCTGGGTGCCGCCGCAGCGTGGTGCCGGCGCCATCGACATGCTGCTCCGGCAAACCTACGACCTGCAGCCGCAGCCGGTGGCCACCGACTACCTTGCCGCCGCCACCGAGCTCACCTTGCGCCAGCGCCGCCGCAGCCTGGTGATGCTGGTCACCAACCTGCGCGATGAAGACAGCGAAGACCTGCTTGCCGCCGTGCGCCTGCTGCGCCAGCGCCATCACGTGGTCATTGCCAGCCTGCGCGAGCAGGTGCTCGATCAAGCACTGGATGACGATGCGCATGACTTGCGCGGCGCCCTGCGTGCCACCTCGGCGGCACGCTACCTGGAGCAACGCGCCGCCGCCCACGATGCCCTCGTTGCCCACCGCGTCGCCGTGCTCGATGTCACCTGCGCGCAATTGCCCGGTGCGCTGGTGGAGCGTTACCTGCAGATCAAGCGCGAGGGGTTGCTGTAAGGCGGGGAACCACGTGCTGCGCCGCGCCACCCGATGACGGCTTGGCCACAACGCAGGGCAAAGATTTGCGCCGGCTTGGAAGTCATGCGACTTGCTGATTTGCAAGAAATGCTGATGTTGAGGGTATTGACCAGACGGAGTAGGCCCACGGAGGGAATTCCGGGTGAGCCGCCTTGACCTGCGTCACGGATCGCATCCAAATCATTAATAATCATTAACAAAACCGCAAGATTGTGCTTAGAATCAAAGGGCTGCATGGGGGGGCAGCCGCAGGCCGACGTGGCCTGCGTGTCCTCGCCTCACACATCTGTCGGTGCGCGAGGTGCGGCTTTGGCTGTCCGGACTGCGCGGCTGACGGAATGTCCTTTCGTTACGCCTGACCGTCGAGCGCCATGACCGCATCCGTTTTCCGCAAGATCAGCCGCCTCCTGTCCTTGCGCTCTGGCGCGGCCCCCGCGCGGCGGCGCCCCGGCCCGGCCCTGCTTTGGCTGCTGGCGACGGTGCTCTTGGCGGCACCGTTCACGGCTTCGGCCCAGCTGAACCTCAACGGCCGCTCCTACGACGTCCAGGGCGACGTGGCGATGATCGGCAACCAGTTGCTGCAGTGCAGCAGCGATCAGAGCAACGCCTGCCACGGCAACAACGGCAGCAATACCAACGTCAACATGGTGTGGGTCAACGTCGATCCAGTGGGCGCGCCGGCGCCAGCCAACTCGTCGACCGCAGACCTGACAGTGGGAATGATGCCCAGTGGTGCCACTATCAAGACAGCGTGGCTGTATTGGGCTGGCCGCTCTGGTAATAGCAACGCGAACCGCGGTGTCATCTGGCTCAAGATCCCCGGTGGCGGTTATACGCAGATCACGGCCAGTGAACTGAACACGTTCACCACCGTGGCGAACACGGACAACACCAGTCGGCCATATACCGCCAAGGCCGACGTCACGGCGCTGGTGCAGGCCGGTGGAAGTGGCACCTATGCGGTGGGTGGGCTCACCGCCAACTCCGGCAATGGCGGCAGTCTGGGCAATTACGGTGGCTGGGCGATCATCGTGCTCTACGAGCACAACAGCAAACCGCTGCGCAGGCTGATGCTGTGGGATGGGAATGCCGGATATCTTGGCAGCAGCGGAACCGTGGCCCAGACCGTGAGTGGAATCCTCACGCCGCCTTCCGGCAACTTCAACGCCTACATGGGCGCACTGGTGTGGGAGGGTGATGCCGGGCTCACGGGGGATAACTTCAGCCTGACCGGCGCGGGTGTCCTTGATGGGGGTGTGCTATCGGATACGGCCAGTCCGAACAACAACTTCTGGAACAGTCGGGTCAGCAACCTCGGCGTGCTGAACACCGCCCGCAATCCGGCGCACGCCAACAACTACGCCATTGATCTCAAGCTGGTCGATATTTCAAACATTCCGGCCAATGCCGGCAAGCCGCGCATCAGCAACAGTGCGACCACGGCCACTCTGACATTTGGAACGAGCGCGGACAATTACTTCCCCCACGCCCTGGTCTTCGTGTCCGACCTGTTCCGCCCCAGCGTGTTGCCTTCGCTGACCAAGACGGTCGCCAACGTCAGCCGTCCCGGTGCCCCCGACGTGATGCCGGGAGAAATCCTCGAATACACCATCAAGTTCGGCAACAGCGGGCAGGACGGCGCGATCCGGGTCGTGGTGACCGATCCGATCCCCACGGGCACCACCTACGTTCCCAATTCGTTGAGCGTCCATCGCGACGACGGGCTCGGGATCGGCAGCGCCACGCCGCGCAGCGACGCCAGCGGTGATGACCAGGGCGAGTTCAACGGCAGCCAGGTGGTGTTCCGGGTGGGCTCGGGGTCCGATGCCGTCAATGGCGGCATGCTGGCGCAAAACCAACAGGCTGAACTGCGCTTCCGCGTCACCGTCAACCCCGATTTCCTCGGCCCCACGCTGACCAACGTGGTGTCGCTGACCCACGGCTCGCAGACGTTCCCGAACGATCCCGACCAGACCGTCACCGGCAACACCAACAGCACCATCCCGCTGCTGATTCCGCCGGTGAGGGTGACCAAGACCTCCACGCCGAGCTCGGGCAGCACGGTCAACGCCGACGACGAGATCACCTACACGCTGACCGCAGAAGTGACCGACGTGGCGCTGGCCACCGCGTTGGTGCTGACCGACACGCTGACCGCAGGACAAATGTTCGGCGCGGTGATGCCGGGGTCGTCGTTCTCGGCCAACGTGGGCGGCGCACCGGTGTTGGTGTTCACCCTGCCCGCAGGCACGGTCCCCGGCACCTATTCCGTCAGCTACATCACGAGGGTGGAAGCGAACGCGAGTGGCAGCATTGGCAACACCGTGGTTGCCTCCGGCCAGGTGCCGGCACCGCTGTGCACGAGTTGCACGACCACCCATCCCCTGGCCGATCCGGCAATCAGCATCTTCAAGCTCTCGGCGCCGGCCGACGGGTCGGACGTGGCACCGGGCGACACCGTGACCTACACGCTGATGGCCACCATCACCCAGGCCGCGCTGACCAGCCCGCTGGTGCTGACCGACACCCTCGGCACCGGCCTGACGTTCGGGTCGGTGACTGCGCCGGGAAGCTATACGCCGGATACGTCAGCCGCACCGGTGCTGACGTTCACCCTGCCGGTCGGCACCCCGCCCGGCGCCTACGCGGTGGAATACACCGCGACCGTGGCCGCAGGCGCCACCGGCAGCGTCGGCAACAGCGTGGTTCCGACCGGCGGCAGCCCGACGGCGCCCACCTGCGCGGATTGCACCACCACCCACACGGTGAAGGCCGACCCGGACCTCGCGGTGGTCAAGACCGGCCCGGCGGCGGCCACTTACGGCGTTCCCTACGACTACACGATCACGGTCACCAACAGCGGCGGCGCAGCCACGACGGCGGCGGCGACGGTGACTGACGTGATTTCGGATGACTTGGGTATCAACAGCGTCAGCCCGGGTTGCGTGGTCAGCGCCCCGCCCGCCCCGTTCGTCGTCACCTGCACGGTGCCGGCGGGGCTGTCGAACGTGGCGCCGAACAATACGGCCA
>NZ_JADZDS010000123.1 GCF_020850895.1 Thermomonas sp.
CGATCTCGATCTCGTTGTCGAAGGCGACCTTGTGCGGCGCATCCACCGGCAGCCGCGCCTTCGCCGCTCGCGCCACCACGTCCTCGATCATCGACACCAGCCCCATGTGCATGCCGTCATTGGGGTGATAGATGCGTTCGACGCCGTAGGCTTCCAGCTCGCGGATTTCCTCGGGGGTAATGGTGCCGCCGCCGCCGGCGAACACGCGGATGTGGGCGGCATTGCGTTCCTTCAGCATGTCCACCATGTATTTCAGGTATTCCACGTGGCCGCCCTGATAGGACGACAGCGCGATGGCATCGGCGTCTTCCTGCAACGCCGCGCGCACCACGTCCTCGACGCTGCGGTTGTGGCCGAGGTGGATGACCTCCGCGCCCTGGGCCTGGATCAGCCGACGCATGATGTTGATCGCGGCGTCGTGGCCATCGAACAGGCTGGCGGCGGTGACGAAGCGCAACGGGGTGGATTCGGTTTGCGCAGTGGGAAGCTGGGCGGCCGGGGTGCTCATGGGAAGCTCTCGGATCGTGCGTGCGGTCGACTTTTCATTGTAGCGCCTGCCCTAGGATGCCTCCCTTGCACCCGGAGCATGTCGATATGCCGCAACGCCTCGCCCTCTCACTGGCACTTGCCTGCGCCCTCACTGCCTCGGCACAAGCCGGACAGCAGCAGGCGCCGCCGATCGCCGCATCGCCGGACATCCTGCTGCTCGGCGAGGTGCACGACAGCGCCGTCGGCCATGCCGCCCGCGCCACCTTGCTGCAACGGAAACTGGACGCCGGCTGGCGGCCCGCCATTGCGATGGAACAGTTCGATACCGCGCAGCAGCCGGCCCTCGACGCCGCCATGCAAGCCTGCGCGGACGCGGACTGCGTGCTGGCCCGCGTGGCCCCCGCAACCTCCGGTTGGCACTGGCCGCATTACAAGCCGGTGATCGCGCTGGCGCTGCAGTACCACCTGCCGCTGTACGCCGCGAACCTGTCCCGTGGCGATGCCGGCAAGGTCATGAAAGACGGCTTTACTGCCGCGCTTCCGGCGGCCCTGATCCAACGCTACGACCTGGACCACCTGCCCGCGGATGTGCTGACCGCCCAGGAAATCGAAGTCCGCGACAGCCACTGCGGCATGCTGCCCGAGGCAATGGTGCCGGCCATGGCCAAGGCGCAGATCGCCCGCGACGTGGTGATGGCCGAGACCCTGCGCACGCACGCCGGCAACGGCATCGTGCTGATCGCCGGCAATGGCCATACCCGCCGTGACATTGCCGTCGCCTACTGGCTGCGCAAGGATGGGCTGGCTGCACATGCGGTCGGTTACCTCGAGCCCGACACCGACGGTGGCCACTTTGATGAAGTGCATCGCATCCCGAAGACCGAACGGCCCGACCCCTGCGCGCAATTCCGCACCCCGAAGCCGGCAGGCTGATCGACCCGCGCGCCCATACCCGTCCGTACTGACAAGCCGCTTCGACCGATGACTTACAATGGACGGCTGCGAACGGCGCGAATGATCGCACCGTCGCCGGCAGTTCCGCCATCGTCCACCCATGCCACCGGTCCCGCAGCCACGCGCGCCGCACCGGACGGAGTCTCGCCATGATCTTCGAAACCCTCGACACCTTCGGTCACGAGCAGGTCGTGTTCTGCCACAACAAGGACGCCGGCCTCAAGGCGATCATCGCCATCCACAACACCGTGCTCGGCCCGGCCCTCGGCGGAACCCGCATGTGGCCCTATGCCAGCGAGGCGGAAGCGCTGAACGACGTGCTGCGCCTGTCGCGCGGCATGACCTTCAAGAACGCGGTGGCCGGCCTCAACATCGGTGGCGGCAAGGCGGTGATCATCGGCGATCCGGCCAAGGACAAGTCCGAAGCCCTGTTCCGCGCCTTCGGCCAGTTCGTGGATTCACTGGGCGGCCGCTACATCACCGCCGAGGACGTCGGCATCGACGTCAACGACATGGAATACGTCTATCGCGAAACCCAGTACGTCACCGGCGTGCATCAGATCCACGGTGGCTCCGGCGATCCCTCACCGTTCACCGCCTACGGCGCACTGCAGGGCCTGATGGCCACGCTCAACAAGAAGTTCGGCAACGAGGACGTCGGCAAGTATTCCTACGCCGTGCAGGGCCTCGGCCACGTCGGCATGGAATACGTGAAGCTGCTCAAGGAGCGCGGCGCAAAGATCTTCGTCACCGACATCAACAAGGCGCTGGTCGACAAGGCGGTCTCCGAATACGGCGCCGAGGCGGTGGGCCTGGACGAAATCTATGACGTCGCTGCCGACGTCTACTCCCCCTGTGCGCTGGGTGGCACGGTCAACGAGAAGACCTTGCCGCGCTTCAAGTTCAAGGTCATCTGCGGTGCCGCCAACAACCAGCTCTCGACCGATGCGATCGGCGATGAGGTGGTCAAGCGCGGCATCCTGTACGCGCCGGACTACGCGGTGAACGCCGGCGGCGTGATGAACGTGGCGCTGGAGCTCGACGGCTACAACCGCGAGCGCGCGATGCGGATGATGCGCACGATCTACCACAACCTGTCGCGCATCTACGAGATCTCCGACCGCGACGGCATTCCGACCTACCGCGCTGCCGACCGCCTGGCCGAAGAGCGCATCTCCGTGATCGGCAAGCTGAAGCTGCCGATGGGCCGCAGCCAGCCGCGCTTCCAGGGCCGCATCCGCGGACAGTGAGTTGAACACACGGCCAGCGGGGCGCTGTCGCCCTGCTGTGCCAACGCCGATCCCTGCGCCATCCCACCCACCGACACGTGAATCCCATGCGCCCCTTCCCCCTCGGCGACGACATCGATGCACTGCGCGAGGCGGTTCGCCGTTTTGCCGAGACCGAGATCGCGCCGCGCGCGGCCAAGGCCGACGAGGACAATTGGTTCCCGCAGGAACTGTGGCCGATGCTGGGCGAGATGGGCCTGCTCGGGATGACCATCCCCGCGGAGTTCGGTGGCAGCGAGATGGGTTACCTCGCGCATCTGGTGGCGATGGAAGAAATCAGCCGCGCCTCGGGCGCGATCGGCCTGTCCTACGGCGCCCACTCCAATCTCTGCGTCAACAACCTGTACGCCAACGGCAACGCCGCGCAGCGGGCCAACTACCTGCCCAAGCTGTGCAGCGGTGAATTCAAGGGCGCGCTGGCGATGAGCGAGCCCGGCGCCGGCTCCGACGTGGTCGGTTCGATGGCCTGCCGCGCCGAACTCAAGGGCGACGTGTGGGTGGCCAACGGCAACAAGATGTGGATCACCAACGGCCCCGAGGCCGACGTGCTGATCGTCTACATGCGCACCGCCAGCCGCGAGCTGGGCAGCAAGTGCATGACCGCCTTCATTGTCGAAAAGGGCATGCAAGGCTTCTCGACCGCACAGAAGCTGGACAAGCTGGGCATGCGCGGCAGCAATACCTGCGAGCTGGTGTTCGAGAATTGCGCGATCCCGCAGGAAAACGTGCTGGGCGAGGTCAACAACGGCGTCAAGGTGTTGATGAGCGGCCTCAACACCGAGCGTCTGGTGCTCTCCGGTGGCCCGATTGGCTTGATGCAGGCCGCGCTCGACGTCACCCTGCCCTACGTGCGCGAACGCCGCCAGTTCGGCCAAGCCATCGGCACCTTCGAGCTGATGCAGGCCAAGGTCGCCGACATGTACACCAGCCTGCAGTCCAGCCGCGCCTTCGCCTATCAAGTCGCGCGCGACTACGACGCCGGCCACAAGAGCCGGATCGACGCCGCCAGCTGCCTGTTGCACGCATCGGAAGCAGCCGTGCAGGTGGCGCTGGAAGCGATCCAGTCGCTTGGCGGCAACGGCTACATCAACGAATTTTCCACCGGCCGCATCCTGCGTGATGCGAAGCTCTATGCCATCGGCGCTGGCACCAATGAGATCCGTCGCATGCTGATCGGCCGCGAGCTGTTCGCCGGCAATCACTGAGCGATCGACGCGGGGCGACCGCCCCGCGCTGACCAAGGTCAGAACCGATAACTGCCCCAAAGCATCGCCGATCCGGCCTTGCCGACATCGCTGCTGCGTCGGCTCAGGTCAAACCGCAGCAGTGCGTGTTGACCGAACAACGCCGACAGCCCGAATCCGAACACCTGACTGCGACGCGCCAGCGCGATCCCCTGCAACGGCGCCCACTGGTCGATGCCGGTATAGCTGGCATCGACCAACATGCCGGATTCTGTCAGCGTCCTTTGCCACTCGGCTCGTGCGTCCGCACGCAGCTCGACATCGCCGAACCGCCAGCCCTGCTCGGCGCGAACTCCGGCCATTGCCTGCCAGCGACGGGCATTCCAGGCATTGGCGCGCAGCCCGAAGCCCGACCCACCGGCTTCGCTGAAGCCATCATTGACGACAGTCACGTATTGGGTGCCGAGATACGGCGTCAACCCGACGCCGCCGAGTTCGAAGCGGCGACCGATCGCGCCTGATGCGCCGACATAGCGCCCGGAAAGCTGCGTCGATACCGCATCCTGCTGCGATCCCAGCAACAGGTTGCGCTGCAGCCTGCGCTGGAAGCCGCCGCTGACGAACTGCGCCTGCACGTACCACAGGCCTCGCCACGCGGCGCCATAGAGCTGCACCTCGTGTTGGCGACCACGGCTGTGATCCCCGATCGCCCCCAGCCAGGTGCTCTGGTCGAGCCGGCTGATGGCAATGCCCAGCATCGCGTTCGAACCCAGCCGCCAATCGTTGCCGATCATCTCTCCACTGGAATCCAAGCCGACGCTATCGAAACCGGCCTGTGCAAGCTGGCCACCACTGGACAAGTCGCGATACCAGCCACCGACACGTGTCGGCGTGCGCTGCAATCGGTCCATGCGTTGCTCCAGCGTGCGCCTGCCTGCATCAATGCTGTCGAAGGTCAACGCCGTGGATGCCGCATGCATCTCACCTGACAGGCTGCGCAATGACAGATCGGCCTGCGCGGCATTCGAGGTTTGCTGGAGCGCGCCAGCCGCATTGATGAATGCAGTACCCAGCCCGCCCGGCATTCCCGCGATCAGTTGCGCATCGATCACCGTCATCGCCGATTCCACCCGCACCGCCGACGCCTGCGCGCTGGCACTCAGGCCCATCGCAGATGCCGCCTTGGACACATCGATGCGATTGATATTGAGGAAGACGTTGTTCGGGTCATAGGCCAGTGCAGCATCGAGGAACACGCTCGGTGCTGCCTTGAGATCGCTGAAGGTGCCGGTGACGCCGCCAACGGCATTGAGCAGGGTTTCGTGCGCCGTCGTGGTGTAACCCGACTTCACCCCGAGGATCGACATCGTGCCGGCGATGTTGGCGCTGCCTGTGATCTTCAGCGGATTGCCCAACCACACGCCGAGGTTGCCGCCTGAGGTCTGCGAATAATTCCCTGCGATCGTGGTCGGCGTCGCCGCACCGACCAGGAAACGCCCGCTGCTGGTGACGTTGCCGCCAAACGCGCCCAGCGCCCACACTGTCGCTCCGCTACTGATATCGAGATTCGATTTCAGCCCCTTGCGCACATCCAGCCCACCCTCTTCGACGCGAGTACCACCGGTGAAATTGCCGGCTTCTGCCAAGGTCAGGATGCCGGTGCCTCGCTTGATCAAGCCACCGGCCCCGATGATGGAATTGCGCCACACCGAATTGCCGGAGAACGCCACGCTGAAGTCGCCCCAGGCGAAATTGCTGGGTCCCATCGCGGCCTTGGTGACATCCAGCAAGCCCCAACCGAACACCGGATCGACGCCGGGCGCGCCGAGATCCTTCGATGCCGCCAGCACGGTTTGCCGCACCTGATCATTGTTGAAGTACGGGAACGCGGACCACACCACGGCGGCTGCACCGGAGACCTGCGGAGCCGCATAGGACGTCCCGCCGCCCTGGTAGAGGCTGTAGCTGGCATCGCCGACCTTGGCCTGCGGATCGATGAAGATCACATTGCCCGGCGCGACCAGGCAATAGTCCATCGCACTGCCGCACTGTTGCGAATACGCCGTGAGCTGGGTGGGATGATCCGGGTCAAGGGCGCCGACGGTGATCCAGCCTTTCGCCAAGTCCGGATCATTGGCCAAGGTCGGCAAGCGCGCGATATCCGATGGCTCCCCGGCATAGCGCGGGTCGGTGCCACTGTTGCCGCTGGCGAACACGATCAAGCCGCCGCGACCCACCACGAATTGCCGCCACGCGGCATCCAGTTCGGTGGTGACGCCAGGGTCGCTCCAGTACACGCCGCCCCAGGAATTGTTGAGGATCTTCGCGCCTGCGTCGGCAAGCTCGCCGTTGACCGTGGCGAAAAAATCACCCACCCCCTCCCCGGCATGCCATTCGTTGCCCTCGCCGGAACCGTCGTCGGGTGGTGGCGTGTCGTCGATGATCCTCGAAACGGCGATCTTCGCACCCTGCGCGACGCCACCGCCCCAATTGCCGATGCCCTTGCCGGCCGCCATTTCAGCGACGACCGTCCCATGGCCGACGACATCATCCACGCTGGTGTTGTTGGTCGCCGGATCGACATGGGTGAAGTGGGCCGTGACCCGTCCCTGCAACGCCGGATTGTCGCGATTGATGCCAGTGTCGAGCAGGCCGATGGTCACGCCCTGCCCGGTCAAACCGGCACCCAGTGCACCGGCCGCATTGGTCAAGGCCAGATGCCGGCTGTACTGCGGCAGGGCCGCGGGCGCACCCCATGCAGGAATGGCCGGCGGGTTGACCGACAGTGATGCATCGTTCGCCACGTTCGGTGTGAAATTGGGCACCGTCGGTGTCGTCGGTGTCGTGGTCGGTGGCGTCGATCGCACCGTCCCTCCACCGCCACCGGCGCAAGCGGCCAGCAGCAGGGCGATCGCGCACGGCAGCGCCGCGACCACAAGTCGCCTTCCTCGTACCCCGATCACGCCAACCACAGACGATTTCCACCGCATGCCGATCTCCCCCTTGGAAAGGCCTGAACAACGCCATCCCGCCGTCGTCAGCCCACATCGAGTCCCGGTACAAGCCCGGACTCGCCTGACGCGACGCAATCACCTGCACGATCGATTCGCAACCCGCCATCCATCGCTGGCGAAAATCCCTGAGTTGAGCAGAGGCTTCCCTGCAATCCTGATCGTGTTGTATTCCACCCCCGCCCTGCGTGCAATGCGCTCGCAGCGACATGCAACCCCGGACTGAATGCGGCAACGCAACATGCCGCCCCGTTTGCGCCATAATCAACGTTCGCCGGAACGACAGACGGCCCCCACTCCCGGAGCTTCCCCATGAACGACATCGTCATCGTCGGTGCCAAGCGCACCGCCATCGGTTCCTTCCTTGGC
>NZ_JADZDS010000124.1 GCF_020850895.1 Thermomonas sp.
GCGATGTCGTCGACGACATGCACCCGCGCCAACACCTGGCGAATCACTGCCGGCCCACGCACACGCGCCGCCAGCGTGGTCGGCGGATACGAGGCCGATGCGTCATCGGCGCCCGACACCAGGGCGACGCGACCCTCGGACAATGCCGCCAAGGCATCGACCAGTGCGGGATCGAAGTGTCCATCGCCGGCATCCACCACCGCCGCTTCGATCAACTGTCCCAGCGCGACTTCCACCGCGCCTTCCCAGCCCGCATCGACCTCCAGCCGCTCGCCAACGCGCACCGCATCGCCCAGCCCATGCACCTGCAGCCAACGCGCGCCCGCACCTGTTTCCTGCCCCAGCGCCGCGGCCTGCAAGGTCTCCAGCGAGGCCAATCGTCCCCGCGCCGCCTGGATGCGCTTGCGCAGCTCGGCCTGTTCGCCCTGTAACTGGCGCTGGCGCTCCTGCAACTGGGTGCTGTTCGCCCGGTGGGTGTCCACCTGCGTGGTCAAGGTGTGCACGGCGGCCTTGCCGGTCTCGCATTCCGATGCAAAGCCTGCGAGTGCGGCGGACAGTGCGTCCAGATCCAGCCCTGCGCGCTCGTCGCCCAGCTTCTGTATGCGGTTGCTGGCATCGAGAATCTGACGATCCAGGTGTTCGATGCGGGTGCGCTCCACGTCGGCCGCGCGCGCGGCTTCCGCCTGGTCACGGGCGTGCAGGTCACGGCGCTGCTGCCAATCCGACAGCTGGGCTTCGGATGCGGTCAAGGCCTGTTGGCGATCGCGGTCCTCGGCCTGCAGGACCTCCAACCGCGGCACCGCTTCTTCCACCGCGCCCTGCAATTGCGCCAGCCGTTGGCGATCGACGTCGATCTGCCCTCCGAGTTCATCCAATGCACTTCCGGCTTCATCGCGGGCTCGCTGCAGGCGCGCGGCCAACTCGCGCTGGTGGGCAATCTGCTGCTCGATCCGGGCCAAGTTGCCGCTGGCCTCGTACACCGTCGCCTGCGCACCGTTGAGTGCCTCGCTCTTGCCCTCACGTTGTGCGCGACCGGTTTCCAAGGCAGCTTCGGCTCGACGCAGCCCGGCAACCAGCGCCTCCAACTGCGTTTCATCGCGCAGCAGCCCCGTCCGCGAGGACTGCAACTGCGCATCCAGCGTACGGAACTCCAATGCACGCCACTGCGCGTCCTTCTCGCGGCGACGTTCCTGCAAGGCGGTGTACTGCTCGGCCTGCTTGGCCTGCCGCGACAGATGCTGCAACTGCTTGTCGACCTCGTCGCGCAGGTCGGTCAGGCGATCGAGGTTTTCGCGGGTGTGGCGGATGCGCGTCTCGGTTTCCTTGCGGCGTTCCTTGTATTTGGAAATGCCGGCGGCCTCTTCCAGGTAGACCCGCAGGTCTTCCGGCCTGGCGTCGATCACCTGCGAGATCATGCCCTGCTCGATGATCGAATAGCTGCGTGGGCCGAGGCCGGTGCCGAGGAACAGGTCGGTGATGTCGCGCCGACGGCATTTGCCGCCATTGAGGTAGTAGCTGCTCTGGCCATCGCGGCCGACCGTGCGCTTGACCGAGATCTCGTTGAACGCGGCGTACTCACCGGTGATCGCGTGATCAGCGTTGTCGAAGATCAGCTCCACCGAGGCCTGCGACACCGACTTGCGCGCACTGCTGCCGGAGAAGATCACGTCCGTCAGCGAATCACCGCGCAGGCGGCTGGCAGCCGATTCGCCCATCACCCAACGGATCGCGTCGATGATGTTGGACTTGCCGCAACCGTTGGGACCGACGATGCCGGTCATATTGGTCGGCAGATGCAGGGTGGTCGGGTCGACGAACGATTTGAAGCCGGACAACTTGATGGTGGACAGGCGCATGCGGCGGTCGCGAACCTTCGCGACACCCGCGGTGTCGCATGATATTTCAGCTTAAATTATGTCCGTAACTCGTTGTTTCAACGTGATTGTTGAATACAAAACCAGCCCGGATGATCGGGGAGTATAGCGGCCATCAGCCCGCCTCGTCCGGCGTCTGCGCTTGAATCGAGAGGGCATGGATATCGGTCTGCAGCAGGTCGCCGAGCGCGGCATAGACCAGTCGGTGCCGGGCTGCCGGAAACTTGCCTTCGAAGGCCGCACTGACGATGGCGACGCTGAAATGGCCCTGCCCGCCACGGCTGCCGGCATGGCCGGCGTGGCGATGGCTGTCATCGACGATATCGAGGCGGACGGGTGCCAATGCCGCTTCGAGCAGGGCCCGCATGCGCGCGATCCGACCCGGATTCAGGCGCGGGATATCGGCCTCGGTCCAGCCTTCGCTCACGGCAACACCTTGCAGAACGGGCGCACGTCCACGCGCTGATAGACGCCCGCAGCGCAATACGGATCGGCATCGGCCCAGGCACGCGCATCCTCCAACGAGGCGAACTGGGCGATGACCACGCTGCCCTGGAAGCCCGCCGGACCCGGATCCTCGGCATCGATGGCCGGGCAAGGCCCGGCCAGCAACAGGCGGCCTTCATCGCGAAGCGCAACCAAGCGCGCCAGATGGTCGGCACGCGCTGCCTTCCGCCGCGCCAACACGTCCGGACCGTCATGGCCTTCGATCACGTACCACATCGACTGACTCCCTGAATCGTTGCCGCGCATTGTAACGGTGCCCAGTGGACAGCCCGGCGCCGAATGCGTAGGCTAGATCGCACGTTTCCCGCCCGGTCTTGCGGGCGTGCGCCGTTCGGCCACTGGCCGCAGGTGCCCGCCGACCCGGCGAATGCACGCCATCGATCCGTTGACGGGGCCCACCGGCCGCGCCGTCAGCGCGTGGCGAACACAGCAACCCAGGCCCATCCGGGCCTTTGCGTAGCTTGCGTGGCCCGGAGGGGGCCGCCAACCGATGACACCTGAAACCCGCAGCGACACCGTGGCCGCGGCCAACAACGGCACCAGCAATGCCCCGCCCCAGCAGCAGGAAATGCCGCTGGCGGTGGTGCTTGGCCAGCCCTTGTCGGAAATCCCGAAGGACCTGTACATCCCGCCGGATGCGCTGGAGATCATCCTCGAGGCCTTCGAAGGCCCGCTCGACCTGCTGCTCTACCTGATCCGCCGGCAAAACCTCGACATCCTCGATATCCCGGTCGCCGAGATCACCCGCCAGTACGTCGACTACATCCAGGCGATGCACGAGTTGCGCTTCGAACTGGCCGCCGAGTACCTGGTGATGGCCGCGATCCTGGCCGAGATCAAGTCGCGCATGTTGCTGCCGCGACCGCCCAGCAGCGAGGGCGACGACGAGGATCCGCGCGCCGATCTGGTCCGCCGTCTGCAGGAATACGAGCGCTACCGCAAGGCCTCCGAAGACCTCGACGCGATTCCGCGCCAGGAGCGCGACACCGTCGCGGTCTCTGCGTTCGTGCCGGATCGTGCGGTGGTGCGGCTGCCGCCACAGGTCGATATCCGCGAGATGTTGCTGGCCCTGCGCGAGGTGTTGCAGCGCGCCGAACTGTTCACCCAGCACGCCATCCGCCGCGACGCACTGAGCGTGCGCCAGCGCATGGGCGAACTGCTGGAACGCCTGTCCGATGGCGCATTCCACCGCTTCGAAACCCTGTTCACACCGGAAGAAGGCCGGCTGGGCGTGGTGGTCACCTTCCTCGGCCTGTTGACCCTTGCCAAGGAACAGTTGATCGACATCGTGCAGGAGGCATCCGGCGAAGGCAGCGATCATCGGCATGCACCGATCTACGTGAAATCCCAAGCTGCTGGGTCCACCCTGCCTTCGCCAGAGGAACTCTCAAGCGAGTTCGATGACGACGCGCCGGCAAGACAGCCGTAACCATCGCCACCGCAACGACCTGCCCTAATCCTTGCCATGACAGAAATCGACCAGAGCCTCGTCACCCGGATCGTCGAAGCTGCCCTGCTGGCCGCAGCGCAGCCGCTGGCCGTGGCGCAGATCCACGGCCTGTTTCCGCTTGACGAACCGGCCCCCGAGGGTAGCGTGGAAGCGGCGCTGCTGGAATTGCAGGCCGCCTGCGCTGGTCGCGGCGTGGAACTGGTGGAGGTCGCCTCGGGCTGGCGCTTCCAAGTCAAGTCCAACGTCCATCCCTGGGTGTCGCGCCTGTGGACCGAGCGCCAGACCAAATACAGCCGTGCCACCCTCGAAGTGCTGGCCCTGATTGCCTACCGGCAACCCATCACCCGCGGCGAGATCGAGCAGATCCGCGGCGTGACCACCAACAGCAACATCATCCGAACGTTGGAAGAACGCGACTGGATCCGCGTCGTCGGCCACCGCGACGTGCCCGGCAAGCCCGAGTTGCTGGCGACCACCCGCGGCTTCCTTGATTACTTCGGACTGAAGCGGCTGGACGAACTGCCGGCGCTGTCGGAGCTCAAGGACATCGGCGAACTCGAACCGCAATTGCCGATTGCCGGCATGGCCCTGCCCACTGAAACGGGGTCAGAGAACATGTCCGACAATCCACCTGAAACCAACGACAACCCCGGGGCAGAAATGTTCTCTGACCCCCTCTCGGACCCCGTTCCCGAAGACACCCAACGAGACGACGCGACTGCCGCATCGTCGGAGCACACCGAACATGAGCACGAATGAAACACCACGCCGCCCGCTGAGCCTGAAAGCCAAGCCGGCCGAAGCCACACGCATCGAAGAGCGTTTGCACAAGGTGCTGGCGCAGGCCGGGCTCGGCTCACGCCGTGCACTGGAGCAGCGCATCGCCGACGGCAAGGTCAGCGTGAATGGCGAGCCGGCGCGCACCGGCATGAGCGTGACCGGCGGCGACAAGATCGAGATCGACGGCAAGACCTTCGTCGCCAGCGCGCTGACCGAACCAGCGCGCGTGCTGATGTACAACAAGCCGGAAGGCGAAGTGACGACCCGCGAGGACCCGGAAGGCCGTCCGACCATCTTCGACACCCTGCCCGCACTGAAAGGCGCGCGCTGGATCGCCGTCGGCAGGCTCGACATCAACACCACCGGTCTGCTGCTGCTCACCACCGATGGCGAGCTGGCCAACGCGATGATGCATCCCTCGCACGAGGTCGAGCGCGAATACGTCTGCCGCGTGCGCGCACCGGAGGGCGAGGAAAACGTCAGCGACAAATTGGTGGATCGCCTCGCCCGCGGCGTGGCACTGGAAGACGGGCCGGCCAAGTTCGACGAAATCGAACGCATCGGCGGCTCCAACATGCCCGAGGAAAGCCGGCACGACTGGTTCCGCGTACTGCTGAAGGAAGGCCGCAACCGAGAAGTGCGCCGGCTGTGGGAGTCGCAGGGCTGTCAGGTGTCACGCCTGAAGCGCATCCGCCACGGCCAGGTGCGACTGCCGCAACCACTGCTGCGCGGTCACGCCCAGGAATTGCCGCAGGCGGAGGTCGACGCCCTGCGCAAGTCGCTGGGACTGGAAGACGGCACGCCATCTGCACTGACCCTGATGCCGGTGCTGGGCCAACGCAAGGCGAACAAGACGGTGGTCACCGGCGGCGCGCGCGGGCACGGTTATGTCGGTGGGCACAGTACCGCCGACGAAGGCCGTGAGCTGCGCCGTTTCGACAGCGTGCGCGAGGATCGCGGCCGGCGCGGCAATCGCAAGCCATCCGGTGGCTTGACCGTCAGCGGTGAGCAGGCAGCCAATCAGGCCAACAAGCGATTGAAGGTCAAGGGACCTCGGCAACCCGGCCAGCGGCTGAAACCTGGCGAGAAGCGCGGCGAGAACCCGGCGGCGATGCGCACTTGGTTCGTCCCGGATGGCGTCGACACCGGCCCAAGCGGACATCGCAACCCGGGCGGGCGCGGACCCAAGAAATACACTCCCCGCGGCGCACAGCCCGCTGCTGGGGATGCCCGCCCGCAGCGACCCGCGCGCCCCTACGGCCATCCAGGCAATGCACCGTATTTCCCTTCCGACCATGTGCACGGCAGCACTGGACAGCCCGGGACGCCGCGCACTGGGGCACCGCGCGGACCTCGCTCCCCGCGCCCGGGTGGTGGCCCACGTCCCGGCGCGACGCCGCGACCCGGTGGCGCACCTCGGCCACGCGGTCCAGGCCCGCGTGGCCCGCGCGGCGACTCACGCTGAATCGCACGACTGACCAAGGAGTCTCGACATGTCCCTTTCGATCCTGACCGCCCTCCTGCTGGCCACGCAGTCGGCACCGCCCGCGACAGCAAGCGACGCGTCACCGATCCCGTATTCCGAGGCCAAGCGCCAAGCCGATGCCGATGAAGCCAGCGTCACCGGGCAGGCGCACGAGGACATGCTGTCCAGCCAGGGTGCCCTGCTCGATGCCGGCATTGCCGCCTGCGCGCGCGATGACCTGCGCGACGACTTCACCCCGTTCACCATCGTGATGAAGCTGTCGAAGACCGGCATGGTGCAGCAGACCTGGCGCCAGGGCACCTCTCCGCTGGGAATCTGCCTGCAGCGCTACGTCCGCGACAAGACGGTGTTCACGCCGCCGCGCGACGGGTTCTTCATGTCCTTCGAAGTGAGCTTCACCAAATAGATCAGCGGCATCTCGATTGTGCTGGCAAGCCCGTGCTGGGCTTGTCCAGCACACGCGGAACTCAGCCCAAGGCCGCCAGCGCCGCAGCGTAGTCCGGCTCTTCCGCGATCTCCGGCACCAGCTGTGCGTGCAGCACATTGTCGTGCTCGTCGAGCACCACCACTGCGCGTGCGGCCAACCCGGCCAGCGGGCCGCTTTCGAGTGCAACGCCGTAGTCCTGCAGGAATTGGCGGCCACGCATCATCGACAGCATCCTGACGTTGGCGATGCCCTCGGCGCCGCAGAAACGGCCCTGCGCAAACGGCAGGTCGGCGGAAATGCACAGCACCACCGCGTTGTCCAATCCGGCCGCGTCGCGATTGAAGTGCCGCACCGAGGTCGCGCACACACCGGTATCGACACTCGGGAAAATATTGAGCACTTTGCGCTTGCCGGCGAAATCGGCCAGGCCCTTTTCACTCAAATCGCCCGCCACCAGCTTGAACGCCGGCGCACGCGCCCCGATTTGCGGCAATTGGCCACCCACCTGCACCGGATTGCCATGAAACGTCACGCTCGACATCGCCTTGCTCCTCATCAGGATGATTTCCTTGCTTGATCGTGCACTGCGCCGCGTGATGCTGACGTCAGCATCGTCGTGGGATCACGGAACCGCCTCGGTCCACAGCGGGGTTCCGAACTTGGAACGCACCAGGCCCTCGGCACGCGCCAACTCCTCAGGTCGCAGCACGTCCTCCGACAATCCGTGGAGATGGCGAAAGGTTTCGATCATCCGCGCGATGATGTCCTCGCGCGGCAGGCCGGTTTGGCTGCGCAGTGGATCGACCCGCTTGTTGGCACTCTGGGTCGCCTTGTCCGAGAGTTTCTCGCGGCTGATCCGCAACACCTTCAACATCTTGTCGGCATCGATGTCGTAGGCCATGGTGACGTGATGCAGCACCGCCTTGCCGCGCCGCATCTGCGCGGCACCCGCGATCTTGCCCGCCTTGGAGGTGATGTCATTGAGCGGCTGGTACCAGGCCTCGATGCCGAGCGAACGCAGCGCATCGAGCACCCAACTGTCCATGAAGGCGTAGGACTGCTCGAAGGACATGCCGGCGACCAGGGATTCCGGTGCCGACAACGAATAAGTAATCGTATTGCCGGGTTCGATGAACATCGCGCCACCACCGGTGGCACGGCGCACGACTTCAATCCCGTGGCGGCGCGCAGCGACCAGGTCGACCTCATTGCGCAAGGACTGGAA
>NZ_JADZDS010000125.1 GCF_020850895.1 Thermomonas sp.
ACTGCAGATCCCCCTTGAGAGCGTGTGCGCTGCTGTTAATGTGCGTCCCTGCACAAGAGCCTGCACATCCTTGTGCAGACTTCTAAACAAGCGAGCGACCCTCCACCCTCTCCCTGGTGACAACAGCACTGTGGTCCCACCCGATCCCATCCCGAACTCGGAAGTGAAACGCAGCCGCGCCGATGGTAGTGTGCATCCGCATGCAAGAGTAGGTCATCGCCAGGGCCTTATCCCAAACCCCCGATCAGATATCTGGTCGGGGGTTTTTCTTGGATGCAGCGTTGACGAGTGCGCACACCCGCCCGGCGCTGTCGCCGCGCAGCGGCGGACTGCAACAGGTCATCGCCAGGGCCTTATCCCAAACCCCCGATCAGATATCTGGTCGGGGGTTTTACTTGGGCCGAATCCTCAGCGCCGATAGACCCAGTGGCGTGACAGCAGAAAGCCCAAGCCGGCGGTGATGATGTCGCCGACGGGCTTGAGCAGCTGCGCCGTGCGCAGGGCGGTGTGGTGGGCGATGAGACCAACCCAGGCGGTGTTCAGGGCGGTCATGACGATCCAGACCAGAACGAATCGCAGGCCGGCGCGGCGGCTCAGCCCGTGGCGCTGCCCGGCAAATGTCCAGCGCCCGTTGAGCCAGAACCCGAACAGCGCACCGCAGACCCGGCCGATCACGTTGGCGGCTGCGATCGGCAGCAGCCACTGACTGAGCACCAGTACGAGGGCATATTCCAGCGCCCACTGCAGCAATCCGCTGATGGCATACCGTCGAATGTGGCGGGTCAGGGTCATCGCGGCCATTGTCGCTGAAGCGGGCAACGTGTCGCGACCGGTAGAATTGCGTCCAACTACGAGGACTTCCCATGACACAACCGCTCCACGTCATCATCCTGGCCGCAGGCGAAGGCAAGCGGATGAAGTCCGCGCTTCCCAAGGTGCTGCAACGCATCGCCGGGCAGCCGATGCTTGCCCATGCGCTGGACGCAGCGCGGGCGTTGGCACCGGCTGGCATCCATCTGGTGTACGGGCACGGTGGCGATGCCGTGCGCGCTGCGTTTGCCGATCATTTCGGTTTGAAGTGGGCGCACCAAGCGCAGCAGCTTGGAACGGGTCATGCCGTCATGCAGGCGATGCCCGGCGTTCCCGATGGCGCCCGCGTGCTGGTGCTGTACGGTGATGTCCCGCTGGTGACGCCAGAAACCTTGCGCAGGTTGCTTGGCAGCACACGCAGTCTTGCCGTATTGGCGGCGGAGTTGGATGACCCGACCGGCTACGGCCGGATCGTGCGTAATTCCGAGGGCCACGTGGCGGCCATCGTCGAACAGCGCGATGCCGATGACGAACAGCGCCGGATCCGGCTGGTGAACACCGGCATGATCGCGGCCGAGGCGACAGCGCTGCGGCGCTGGCTGTCCGGCGTGCGCGCCGACAACGCCCAGGGCGAGCTTTATCTGACCGACGTGTTCGCCGCCGCCGCGCACGAATTTGCCGCGGCGGAAGTCGTGCTGATCGACGATCCGATCGAGGCCGAAGGCGCGAATGACTCATGGCAGCTGGCCCAGCTGGAGCGTGCGTACCAGTCGCGCCAGGCAAAGCTGTTGTGCGCCGCCGGCGCGCGGCTGGCCGATCCGGCGCGGCTGGACGTGCGTGGCAGCGTCAGCGTGGGCCGCGATGTCGAGATTGATGTCGATGTCGTGTTCGAAGGCGAGGTGACGCTGGGCGCTGGCGTGCGCATCGGCCCGTTTTGCCGGATCAAGGATGCGGTGATCGGTTCCGGCAGCGTGGTGCGCGCCCATTGCGACATCGAGGGTGCGAATGTGGACGGCGCGGCGCTGATCGGCCCGTTTGCGCGGCTCCGTCCCGGCACCGTGCTCGCCGATGGCGTGCACATCGGCAACTTCGTCGAGACCAAGAAGGCCACGCTGGGCCCCGGCAGCAAGGCCAATCATCTGAGCTACCTCGGTGATGCCGTGGTCGGTTCGGGCGTCAACATTGGCGCCGGCACCATCACCTGCAACTACGACGGTGTGAACAAGGCGGTGACGACGATCGAGGACGGCGCTTTCATCGGCTCCAACAGTGCGTTGGTGGCACCGGTCACCATCGGCGAATGCGCGACGATCGGCGCCGGCTCGGTGATCGGCAAGGATGCGCCTGCCGGCAAGCTGACGCTGACGCGCTCGCGGCAGGAAACCCTGGATAGTTGGCAGCGACCGCAGAAGAAGACCCCATGAATCCCGCCAAAGTCCGGCGCGAGGCGGTGCGCGTGCTGACCGACTTGCCCAACGTCGGGCCGTCGATTGCGGGCGATCTGCGCCTGCTGGGTATTGAGCAACCGCAGCAATTGCTCGGTCGCAACGCCTGGGACATGTACGCCGAGTTGTGCCTGATCACGCGCCAGCAGCATGACCCCTGCGTGATCGACGTGTTCCTGTCACTCACCGATTTCATCGACGGTGGCGAGCCGAAACTGTGGTGGCACTACACCGCGCAGCGCAAGGCCGTCTCGGCCACGCAGGTGGCGGGGCCCGGCACCGATGCTACGCGGGCAGTACCATCGAGACGCACAAGCCGCCACCGTCGCGATTGAGCAGGGCGATGCGCCCACCGTGGGCTTCGGCGATTTCGCGGGCCAGTGCCAAGCCCAGCCCGGTACCGTGGCGCTTGGTCGAATAGAATGGCAGCAGGGCATTGGCCAATACCGCTTCGTTCATGCCGCTGCCGCGATCGAGCACATCGATCCGCCAACCGTCGGCGATACGGCGGATCGACAGCCGCACGTCGGCGGCCGCACTGCCGGATTCATGCGCATTCTTCAGCAGGTTGATCAGTGCCTGCTCCAGCTGTGCAGCATCGAAATGCGCCACGCCATCGGCAGGGTGCAGATCAGCGACGCATTCGACCTGCGTTTGCAGTTGCGCGACGAAGCGCGACCATTCCACCGCAGCGGTGCGCGGCGCAGGCATCTTGGCGAAACGCGCGTAGTCGCGGATGAAACCTTCCAAGTGGCGGGCGCGTTCTTCGATGGTGGCCAATGCTTCTGGCAGGCGATCATGCTGGCCACGGCGCAGCAGTTCGGTGCCGGAATGCGCGAGTGAAGCGATCGGTGCCAGCGAGTTATTGAGCTCGTGGCTGATGACGCGGATGACCTTTTTCCAGGTCTGCACTTCCTGTCGGCGCAACTCGGCGGTCAATTGCCGCAGCAGCAACAATTCGTGCAAGCGGCCGTTGAGGCGGAAGCTGCGTCGCGACAGGTGGAAGATGTCCTCGTCGTCCTCGCGGCCGACGGTGAACATGCCGTCACCGCCGCGTTCGAACGCTTCGCGTACCGCAGGTTCGGCATCGTCCAGGAGACTGCCGAACGCACGACCTTCCAGGCGACGCCCCTTGCCCAGCATCCGTCGGGCAGCGAGGTTGCCGAGCACCACGCGCTGGTTGGGATCGACCAGGATCATCGCGACCGGCGTGTTCTGCACCATGGTGTCCAGCAGCAGCTCGCGTTGCACCAGTGCCAGCCGCTGTTCGCGCAGGGCATCGCCCAAGGCGTTATGGGAGGCAACCAGCTCGCCGATGTCGGCAGCACCGTTCCAGCGGATGCCGAAGCTGAAATCGCCGTCCCGATAGCTGGCCACGGTGCCGGCCAGGGCGCGGAACAGCGCCCGCGTCGGTGCCAGCACGCGCCGGATCGTGATGCCGACAAGACCGCCGATGACCACGGCTGAGGTCGCAGCCGCAAGCCAAGGCAACAGCCAGCGACTCAGCAGCGCGGTGCCGCCAGCGGCTCCGAAGATGCCGATCACCGCGATGGCGGTCAGCTTCACTGCGGTCGACAGGCTGCGGAGCGCGCGCATCAGTCGCGGGCGATGCCGAGGCGATCAAGCCGACGGTACAGCGCTTGCCGCGAGAGTCCGAGTTCGGCGGCCGCCTGCGCAAGCACGCCACCACTGCGCGCCAAGGCGGCTTCGATCGCGGCACGGTCGGGCTCGTCGGCCACGCTGCCTGGCACCGGAGGTGACGCAGCCGGCAAGCCGAGATCTGCGGCGCTCACGGTATTGCCTTGCACCAGCAGTGCGGCGCGTTGCATGACGTTGCGCAATTCGCGCACATTGCCCGGCCACGGATGGCGTTGCAGGGTGCGCTCGGCGTCTTCGCCCAAGCGTTTGCCGGCGGGCAGGAAGTGCCGTGCCAATGGCAGGATATCGCGCGGACGCGCCGCCAGCGACGGGATGCGCAGCTCGATGCCGTTCAGGCGATAGAACAGGTCCTCGCGGAATTTTCCTTCCGCGATCAAGGCCGAAAGATCGGCATTGGTGGCGCTGACCACGCGCACTTTCACGCTGCGCTCGCGGTTGCCGCCCAGTCGCTCGAAGCGGCCGGTTTCCAGCACCCGCAGCAGCTTCACCTGCCCGGCCAACGGCAAGGTGCCGATTTCATCGAGGAACAGCGTACCGCCATCGGCGGCCTCGAACTTGCCTTCGCGCGATTTGTTGGCGCCGGTGTAGGCGCCGGCTTCGGCACCGAACAGCTCGGCTTCGATCAGCTCGCTGGGCAAGGCGCCGCAATTGACCGCCACGAACGGGCCGTCCTTCACCGCCGAATTGGCGTGCAGGATCTCGGCATAGCGTTCCTTGCCGGCGCCATTGGGGCCGGTGACCAGCACCGGGATATCGGCGCGCGCCACCTGGCAGGCCAGGCTGAGCACGGATTCGCTGGCAGGATCGGCAAACACCAAGCCGCGCAGGTCGTAGTCGCGCTCCAGCGCGTTGCGGCGTTGCCTGCTGCCGGCGCGGGTTTGTGCCAGTTCGTGTCGGGCTTCACCCAACTCCAGCAGGTTGTTGACCGTGGCCATCAACTTGCGGTCATCCCACGGCTTGGCGAGGTAATCGGCAGCACCGGCCTTGATCAGCCCCACGGCGGCTTCCAGATGCGTCCATGCGGTGAGCAGGATCACCGGCAGATCGGGATGCTGTTCGCGAATGCGCTGGAACAACGCCACGCCTTCGTCGCCGGAGGTGGTGTCGGCGACGAAGTTCATGTCCTGGATCACTAGGTCGACCGGCTCGCGTGCAAGCAGGTCGAGCCCGGCCTTGGGCGATTCCGCACGTAGGCTGCGCAGCTCATTCAGCGAGAACAACACTTCGAGCGCCGTGCCGACCGCAGGGTTGTCATCGATGATCAGGATCGTGGGCATGGCCGGATTGTAGAGGCAGGCTCAGGCCGAACGGGTGGCGATGGCCGGCGGCACAGAGGCTGCGCGACGGGCGGGGCCGAATACCGCGATCTGGCCCAGCAGCCACAGCGCCAGCGCGCCGATCGGCAGGTAGTACAGCGGCAGCCGCGGCAGCTCGTACTTGCTCATCAGCAGTTGGTTGAGGGCGAAGGCCAGCAGCATGCCCAGTGCGATGCCGATCCCGGCCAGCAGGAAGTTCTCGGTCTGGAAGTAGCGCAGGATCTGGCCCTTGGTGGCACCCAATGCGCGCCGGATGCCGATCTGCTTGGTGCGTTGCTGCACCCAGAAGCTGGCGAGGCCGACGATGCCGAGTGCGGTGATGAGCAGCAGTCCCACGCAGACTGCGCCGAGCAACCAGGCCATCGAACGCGGGGCTTGGTAGAACGCGTTGCGCAGTTCTTCGAAACTCTTGCTGTTACTGTCGAGGATGATGCGGTCGTTGCCTTGCGCGCGCAGCACCCGCTTTGCGTCCTCCAGCACCTCGGCACGGCGGCCTGGCTCGGTGCGGATGACGTAGTTGCCACCGACGTTGTAATGCGTGCGGATGGGCAAGACCATCGAGTATTCACGTGCCGACGGCCCACCTTGCATGCCGGGGCGGACAAGGTGGTCGAGTACGCCGACGATGCGGGTAGGTGCCATGCCGTCGGTGTAGATGGGCTTGCCGATCAAGTGTGCAGGCGGCACGCCGGGGAACAGTTTTTCTGCCATCTTCCGGGTGATGATCACGGAGGGGACGGCAGAGGCTGCGCCCGACTTTTGCACCATGTCGTAGTCGAGGTACTCGTCGGCGTTGAAGTCTCGACCGGCGACAAGCTTGGCGCCGAAGGTCTCGAGGAAGTGCTCTTCCGCCATGTACAGCGTGGCATGGAGGGTGGACTGTTCCTGGCCCGGCGTCACGTTCACGCCGCTGTTCCAGGACATGTTCACGAACGGCACCTGGTTGACGATGGTGGCGTCCTTGACGCCCGGGATCGCGCGCAGCGCAGCCAGGTCGGTGCGGGTCCTGGCGACGGTATCGGGGTCATTGCCGATGGCGGTGATCTGGATACGCACCAGTTCGTTCTCAGCGATGCCGCTGCTCTCGTGGATCTGCGTTAGGCGGTCACCGATCATGAACAGGGCATTGCAGATGATGGCGCAGGTCAGTGCGATTTCGAGCACGATCAAGGCGGCAGCGGTCTTGTGTCGCGCCAGCGTGGACAGGATGGGACGGATTTCCATGGTGTGCTCCGGGAGCTTGATGCCCCACTCCAACGGGGAGAGGGGCGCAGGAGAAAGCAGGGTCATTGCGACTTCAGTTGAATGGCCGGCGTCACCTGCATCGCCCGCCAAGCCGGCAACAGGCCCGCCAGCAGACTGGCGGCGATGGCCAGCACAAACGTGACCAGCAACATGCCGACGTCGAGATGCGCAAGCTTGGCGTAGCTGGCCGGTTGCAGGCGCACTGCCCACAGGCCCAGCAACGACAAGCCCAAGCCGACAACGCCACCGGCCACGCCGATCATCCCGGCCTCGATCAGGCATTGCTTGAAGATTTCCATGCGCGATGCGCCCAGTGCGCGGCGCACGCCGATTTCGCCACTGCGGCGCAAGAACTTGGCCAGCAACAGGCCGACGGTATTGACCAAGCAGACCAGCAGGAAGCCGAAGCCGAGCCAGAGTTGCATCACGACATCACTGGGCACCACCTTGTTGAACTGCAGCCATTCCATGACCTTGCGCAGGCGAATGCTGGTGGGCCGTTCGTAGCGCCCAGCCTTGCGTTGCAGTTCGGAATAGCGGGTCAAATAATCGCGATAGGCTTGGGCCTGTGCCGACGTGTCGAGCTGGACCCAGTACTGGATCCACACGCAGGGCGCGTTGAGGCCGGTTGGGTCGTCGTGGGGGTCATTCCAGCAGTCCAGGCTACCGCCGCGTGCCATCTGCAGATCGCGCGAGGTGGAAAACGGCAGGAAGACGTCTTCGCGGTCGCCGTAGGTGTCCTGGTTCATGTCATAGAACGCCGGGATCGGCTTCCAGTCGTCGAGTATGCCGACGATGGTGAAGTCGCTTTGGTCCAGTCGCAGTGTGTTGCCCACGCTGTTGGCGCCGTTGAACAGGCGCTGGTTGAGCGACTTCGAGATCACGGCCACCCGCGCGTGGGCATCGTCTTGTTTCGCGGTCCAGCCATTGCCGTACAGGAATGGCACGGCGAACATCGGGAAGAAGTCTGCGCTTGCATAACGGGCGTCACTGAGGAAGGGCATCAGCCCGGCGCGTCCCGGGGTGACCGAAACGCTACCGCTGGTCATCAGCGCCTGGCGGTCACCGCGGCGTTCGCGCAGCAATGCTTCTGCATCGAACCGGGTTACTTGGGCGGGGGGCTCATCACCGGGTCGATAGCCGCGCATCGTCTGTGGATCCAGTTGGACGTAGTACAGACGGTCGCTCTTGCTTGGGATCGGGTCGCCGGACAGCACATGGAACACCGTCAGCGTGGTCATGCATGCGCCGATGCCGAGTGCGATCGCCAGCACCATCAGTGCGGTCAGCACCTTGTTGCGCTTGAAACTGCGCAGGGCGAGGTTGAGGTAGTAGCCGAACATGGCAGGGTTCCTGTGTTTCCTTCTCCCTCCGGGAGAAGGTGGCGCAACGCGCCGGATGAGGGTTTGGTGGGGCTGGGTCCCGGCGCGTGCCGAACCCTCACCCCAACCCCTCTCCCTGGGGGGAGAGGGGCTTTCAAAGTGAAGCGGTTGCGACGGGTGCGGCGCGGGCGAGTACAGGTGCCACGCTGAGATCGGTGGCCATGCCATCGACGATGTGCACATTGCGCTGCGCGCGCGCGGCGAGCTCGGGGTCGTGGGTCACCATCACAATGGTCGTGCCTTGTTCATTGATGTCCTCCAGCAGTTCCAACACGCTGCGCGCCATCTGCGAATCCAAGTTGCCAGTGGGTTCGTCGGCCAGCAGCAGGCGCGGGCTGCCGGCGAGGGCGCGGGCGATGGCGGCACGCTGTTGTTGCCCGCCTGAGAGTTCCGCCGGATAGTGCTTCATGCGTGAGCCGAGGCCAACGAGGCCCAGCGCATCCTCGATCCGCAGCTTGCGCTCGGCGGCCGTCATGCCGCGGTAGCGCAACGGCACGTCGCAGTTGTCGAACAGGTTGAGATCGGGAATCAGGTTGAAGCCCTGGAAGATGAATCCGATCTTCTCGTTGCGCAGCTTGCTGCGGGCGTTGTCGGACAGGCCTTTGACGTTGACGCCGTCGAGCGAGTACGTGCCGCCGGTGAATTCCTCAAGCAGTCCGGCGATATTGAGGAAGGTGGTCTTGCCTGAGCCAGACGGACCGGTGACCGCGACGAACTCACCATCGGCCACGTGCAGGTCGAGCGAGCGCAGGGCGTGGGTTTCCACCAATTCGGTGCGGTAGACCTTGGTGACTTGCTGCATGTGGAGCATGGGGGCGGTTCCTTGGGTTTGGTGAGGTCAGCGAACGCGAAACGCATTCGTGCCGGAAGGCGTGGGCAGATAGCCAGTCTGGGAGCGTTGATTGCAGTGCGCGCTGTTGGCAGCGGCTGGCGTAGAACTGCGCAGGGCATTGAAATCGATCAGTTGAGTGAGGCGCAGTGGCACGGCATCGGCCAATTGCTGCGGGGTCCAGCGGAATCGGGGAGCTTGCGAGAGAGTCGTGTTCATGGCGAGTTGTTCCTTCAGTTGCCAGAGATGCGGACGCGGTCCGCGTTGTCGAACTGGTCGCTGCCGGAGACCACGATGCGGTCACCGGCGTTCAGTCCGGAGAGAATTTCCACGGCGGCCAGGCTCGAGGTGCCGAGGCGGATCGGGTGCCGTGTTGCGGTGCTGCCATCGACGACGTAGGCAACGCGGCCGCCGTCCTGTTCCACGAACGGACCGCGCTCGACCTGCAGCACATTCCTGCGGGTGTCCATCACGATCCGCACCGACAGGCGCTGGTTCTGGCGCAGCTCGGGCGGTTGCTTGCCTTGCGCGAAACGCACGCGGGCAGTGACTTCACCGTTCACCACTTCGGGTGACACTGCGGAAATTTCACCGGCGTAGCGCACATCGTTGGCGCTGATCTGCGCCGGCATGCCGATGCCGAGGTCGCGGGCGAAGCTTTCCGGGACCTTGATCTCGACCTCGAACCGGCTGAGGTCCACCACGCTCAGCACCGGGCCGTTGGCGGTGACGCTGGTGCCCTGCGGCACCTGCACCTGGCCGACCTGACCATCGAACGGCGCACGCAGGGTGAGGGCGTCGACCTGGCGGCGTGCCTCATCCACCACGGCACGTTGGCGCTGTGCCTGCAGTTGCTTGTTGCGTGCATCCAAGCCTGCGCCCGCGCCTTGCAGCTGGCTGTCGCGACGGGCGGCGGCCAGGCCGATGTCGGCTTTCTTCAGCATGTCCTGCGCCCGCGACAGATCGTTCTGCGACACCGCGCCACCGGCATAGGCGCGTTGGTAGCGTTCGAGGTCGCGCATCGCCGCGGTGCGGTCGATTTCGGCCTGCTCCAGCGCACGTTGTGCATTGGCGCGGGTGATCTGCGCATCCAGCAGGGCGCGGCTGGCCTCGGCCTCAAGGCTGGCGAGAGTGGATTCCTCCTGCACCAGCGTGCTGCGTAACTCCGGGCTGTCGATCACGGCCAACGTCTGGCCCTTGATCACCTTGTCGCCGGCCACGATGGACAAGCGCACGGTGCCGGCGGCGATGGCATACAGGGTGGGGCTGTTGGACGCGATGACCCGGCCTTCGGCGCTGAGGTCGCGGACCAGGTCGCCGCGCTTGACCTCGGCGATGCGGATGCGCGTGCTGTCGAAGGACTGCGCGCCACCCAGCCAGCTCGAGGCGACCCAGCCGGCAGCAGCCAGCAGTGCAACACTGCCGACGATCACGCCGCCGCGCTTGCGTAGGCCGGAGGCGCTACTGGCGGCGAGGACCTGATCCTGTCCGGCGGTGTCGCGGATGCGGCGGCGGTCGGGCGTCTGTTCGGGCGTGTGCGGCGTGTCCATGCCCACAGTTACGCAACAAGCGTGCCAACGCTACCCTACTGATATATATGGATTTAATTTTGCTTGTAGCTGTCCGTCCGCTGGGATCGGGCGTCCGCGAGGTCGGATCCGGTGCGTTGGGCAGCGGCGGGTAGGTCGAGTGAGGTTTGGGCCCAAGGCGCATCGGAATCAATCAACGAAGCGATCAATTCCCGGCCGACCATCCCTGGTCGGTAGGCAACGCCGAACAAATCGGCGTTGCCTTAAACTGCGCGTTCGCCTCAGGAGCATTGCCGCATGTGCGGAATCGTCGGTGCCATTGCCAACCGTGATGTCGTCCCGTTGTTGGTCGATGGCCTGAAACGGCTGGAATACCGTGGCTACGATTCGGCCGGGATCGCCGTGGTCGAGGATGACGCCGTGCGGCGGGTGCGTCGCACCGGGCGCGTCGCCGAAATGGAGGCGGCCGCGGCGGCCGAAGGCGTGCATGCACACCTCGGGATCGGCCACACCCGCTGGGCCACCCACGGTGGCGTCACCGAGTCCAACGCGCATCCGCACGTCAGCCATGGCGAATTGGCGCTGGTGCACAACGGCATCATCGAAAACCACGAGGCGCAGCGCGCGCGCCTGCAGGCACTCGGCTACACGTTCGAATCGCAGACCGACACCGAGGTGGTCGCCCACCTGATCCACCATTACCGCGCGCAGGGCGCGAGCCTGCTCGGTGCATTGCAGCAAACGGTGAAGGAATTGCACGGTGCCTACGCGCTGGCGGTGATCGACAAGCGCGATCCGTCGACGATGGTGGCCGCGCGCATGGGCTGCCCGCTGTTGATTGGTCTCGGGGACGACGAGAACTTCGTGGCCTCCGATGTGTCGGCCATCGTGTCGGCCACGCGCCGGGTCATCTTCCTCGAAGAGGGCGACACCGCCGAACTGACCTGCGATGGCGTGCAGGTGTTCGACGCCGACGATGCGCCGATCGAGCGCCAGGTCCACCTGTCGGATGTGTCGCTGGCATCGCTGGAGCTGGGCCCCTACAGCCACTTTATGCAAAAGGAGATCCACGAGCAGCCACGGGCCATCTCCGACACCCTGGAAGGTATCGTGGCGGCGGGTGGCTGCGATCCGGCCCTGTTCGGCGTTGATGCGGGCAGGCTGCTTGCCGATGTCGATTCCGTGCAGATCCTTGCCTGTGGCACCAGTTACTACGCGGGGCTGGTGGCGCGTTACTGGATCGAGGCCATCGCCGGGATTCCCTGTGCGGTCGATATTGCCAGTGAGTACCGCTACCGCGAGGTGGTCGCCAATCCACGCCAGCTGATCGTCACCATCTCGCAGTCCGGCGAAACCCTGGACACGATGGAGGCGCTGAAGCACGCCAAGGCGTCCGGCGCCGCGACCACGCTGGCGATTTGCAACGTGCCGGAAAGTGCGATTCCGCGGGCCAGCCGCTTGCTGTTCCTGACCCGTGCCGGCGCCGAAATCGGGGTGGCCTCGACCAAGGCCTTCACCACCCAGCTGGTGGCGCTGTTCGCGCTGGCAGGTGTGCTGGGCAAACTGCGCGGACGCATCGATGGCGAACGCGAAGCCGGATTGCTGGACGAGTTGCGCCACCTGCCGGGCAGCGTCCAGCACGCGCTCAACCTGGAGCCGCAGATCGCTGCCTGGGCCGAACGCTTCGCCCCGCGCGAGCACGCGCTGTTCCTCGGCCGTGGCCTGCACTACCCGATCGCGCTGGAAGGTGCGCTCAAGCTCAAGGAAATCTCCTATATCCACGCCGAAGGCTATCCGGCCGGCGAGCTCAAGCACGGCCCGCTGGCGCTGGTGGACGAGGCGATGCCGGTGGTCGTGATCGCCCCCGATGATGCCCTGCTGGAAAAGGTGAAATCCAATATCCAGGAAGTGCGCGCCCGCGGCGGCCAGATGTTCGTGTTCACCGATGCCGACAGCAGCTTCGGCGCCAGCGACGCCGTCCACGTGATCCGCACGCCGCGCCACATCGGCGAGTTGTCGCCGCTCGTGCACGCCATTTCGGTGCAACTGCTGGCCTACCACGTGGCGCTGGCGCGCGGCACCGATGTGGACAAGCCGCGCAATCTGGCCAAGTCGGTGACGGTGGAATGACCGATTGGCCTGCCGCAGCCCTGATCCGCGCCAAGCGCCAGGGCCGCAGGCTGGATGCCGCGCAACTCCATTCACTGGCACAGGGCATTGGCAGTGGGCGTTGGAGCGAGGGGCAGGTCGGTGCGTTCGCGATGGCGGTGGCGCTGCGCGGGATGGAGGCGCAGGAGTGCAGCGACTTCACCCTGGCGCTGCGGGATTCCGGTCGCAGCCTGAACTGGGACGATCTGCCCGGCCCGGCGCTGGACAAGCATTCCACCGGTGGCGTCGGCGATTGCGTAAGTCTTGCGCTGGCGCCGCTGGTGGCGGCCTGCGGCGGCTTTGTGCCGATGCTCTCCGGGCGCGGTCTGGGCCACACCGGCGGCACGCTGGACAAACTCGAAAGCCTGCCCGGCTACAACGCCTATCCCACGCCAGATCGCCTGCGCGCGGTGGTGCGCGAGGTGGGTTGTGCGGTGATTGGCCAGACCGATGATCTGGTGCCGGCTGATCGACGGCTGTACGCGATTCGCGATGTGACGGCCACGGTGGACGTGCCCGAGTTGATCGTTGCGTCGATCCTTTCAAAGAAGCTCGCTGGCGGCGCGCAGGCGCTGGTGCTGGACGTCAAGGTCGGTAACGGTGCGCAGACGCCGGAGTGGGCGGATGCGATCGCCTTGGCGACGCGGATGCGGGACGTGGCCAGCGGCAGTGGGTTGACCCTGGCGCCTTTGCTGTCGGACATGGGGCAGGTGTTGGGGCGCGATGCCGGTAATGCGCTGGAGGTGCGCGCCATCCTCGACCTGCTGATGGGCGCGCCGTCCTGCCCGCGGCTGCGCGCGTTGGTGTTGACGGAATCGGCACGCTTGCTCTGTCTCGGCGGGCTGGCGGACGATGACGAAGACGCGCACGCGCGGCTCGAACGGGCGCTGGCCAGCGGCGCGGCCGCCGAGCGCTTTGCACGCATGGTGGCGGCGTTGGGCGGACCGGCGGATGTGCTGGAGCACCCAGGCCACCACCTGCCGATTGCGCCGGTGCAGGTGGTGATTCCTGCGCAACGCGCAGGTGTCGTGCAGGGGATCGACGTGCGTGGTTTGGGTGAATGCGTGATTGACCTGGGGGGCGGGCGCCGCACGCCATTGGCCAGCATCGACTCTGCGGTGGGCCTGTCGGAGATTTGCGAACAGGGCGAGCGCGTCGAGGTGGGTCAGCCGTTGGGGATCGCGCACGCGCGCACCCGAGACGCGGCCGAGCGCGCGGTGGCACAGGTGCAGGCGGCATTCACGCTGGGGGAGGGTGCCCCAGCAGTGGTGCCGGCATGGGAATGGCTGGACGCCTGAGGCTCGGCGCCTTACGCCTGCGGGAAGCTGAATCGGTAAGGCAGCAGCGCGTCGGCGCTGATTTCCAGCCAAGCGCCTTCCGGGGTATGAAAACTGACCAAGGCATCGGGACCAAACTCGACGATTGCCTGGCGGCAGGCGCCGCAGGGTGTGATGGGCAGGAGTTCGCCGTCTTTGGCCGAAACGGCGGCAACGGCGATGGCCTCGAGACGGAAGTGGCTGCCCTCCGCCTGCACTGCCGCCGCGATTGCGGCGCGCTCGGCGCACATGCCGATCGGGAAGGCGGCGTTCTCGACATTGCTGCCGGTATAGGTCCAGCCGCTCACCGAGCGCAATGCGGCACCCACGTGCAGGCGCGAATACGGGGCATAGGCTTGCCCCGTCGCCTGTTCGGCAAGGTCACGCAGATCCTCGCAAGTGTTGGCACGCGCATTCATGCGCCGGATGCTTGCACACTCCGCGAGCCTGCGTGCGTGGAGATTTCCGGAAATGTGACCGGGTGCCCAACCTCCTTGTCGGGCATTGCCGAAGGTGATGGGCTCGCTCAGTCGGGCTGCCAGCGCAAGCTGAGGCTGAAGGTGCGGCCGGGCTGGTTGTACCAGGCACTGGTTTCGTAGCGCTTGTCGAAGGCGTTGTTGACGTTGCCCTGCAGGGTCCAGCCGGGCGCGAAGCGCCACTGCACGCGCGCATCGAGGGTGCCGTAACCGCCGACGCGCAGGGTATTGGCAACATCGTCCCAGCGCGAGGATTCGCCGATCACGGTGATGCCGACGCGCCAATCACCAATCGTGCGATCGAGATCGAGTCGGGCGCTTTGGTTCGGACGGCGCGCCAGTCGCAGGCCATGTGCGAAGCCGGCGCTGGTGTTGCGTGCATCCAGCCAGCCGATTTGGCCACGTGCGGTCCAATCACCGCGCTGCAATTCGCCCGTCAGTTCGAGCCCGCGGATGCGAGCCGTGTCGACGTTGCCGGGTTTGAAGATCGTCGCGTCCCATGCAATCAGGTCGTGGACCGAGGTGACATAGGCATTGGCCTGAACGCGCCAGCCGTCACCGCTGCGGGCCAGCGACAGCTCACTGCTGTCGGAACGTTCCGGGCGCAACAACGGATTGCTGTAGCCGGGGTAATACAGTTCGTTGAAGCTCGGCGCCTTGAACGCGGTGGCGTGGCTGGCCGTGATCCGCCAACCGCTGCCGAAGTCATGGCCCCAGGCGATGCCGCCGGTGACGTGGCTGCCGAACTGGTCGTTGTTGTCCTCGCGCAGGCTCAGCTGCCAATCGTGGCTGCCGAAATCGCCCTGATATTGCACGAACACGGCGCGGTTGCCGCGCGTGGGGGCAAACGGAGACCACGGGTCGACCACGTTGGCAGTGTCGCGCAGCCAGTCGAATCCTGCGGTCAGCACCTGCCCGCGGGCGACGGTGAAATCCCCCTGCACACTGGCGCTGCTGCGCGTGCTGCGGTAGCTGTTGACGAAGGCATGTCCGAGGTAATTGTCGGATGCGTCGACGTTGCGACCGACCGTCAATGCCACCTGCACCGCCGTCGTCGGCGACCAGCGGACGCGCCCGCCGACCACCTGCTGCAGGACGTCCGAATTGTCGGTGTAATCGCCATCGTAGTCGTTGTGGCCGGTGGCACGGAACGCGCGCCCATCGAACTGCCATTGCGTGTTGGGCGCGTAGTCGGCACGCAGGGTGACGCTGTTGTTGCGGTAACCGTCGCGGTCGAGATGGGTACCGGGCACGATGAAGCAGCCGGCGCCGATCCAGGTGTTGGGATCGTAGGTGCCGGAACAGGCATTGATGCCGTTGGTGGACTGGTGCGCAAGATCAAGACCGACGCCGCCGCGCGCACCACGGATGTCGATGCCGGCGGAGGCTTCGCGCAAGCCGTGACTACCCGCGGCGAGGCGGGCATGGCCGTGCACGCCCTGGCGGCTGCCACGACGGGTGAAGATCTGGATCACGCCGCCGATGGCGTCCGCACCGTACAGCGAGGAACGCGGACCGCGCACGATTTCGATGCGCTCGATCTGATCCAGCGGGATGTCCTGCAGCGCGGCGAAGCCCGCGGTGGTCGCGCCGATCCGCACGCCATCCAGCAGGATCAGGGTATGGTCGGATTCGGTACCGCGCAGGAACAGGGTGCTCAGCTTGCCGGGGCCGCCTTGGTTGACGATGGTGATGCCGGCGCGTCCGCGCAGCAGGTCCGGCAGCGAGTACGCGCCACTGGCGTCGATTTGCTCGCGATCAATCACCTCGACCGCGGCCAGCGATGCATCGACCGTGGTGGCAGTACGGGTGGCGGTGACGACGACCGGATCCAATGAGGTCGGATCATGTTCTTGTGCAGCCAGGGTGTTGCAGCCGAGGCAGGCGGTTGCCAGTGCAGCAAGGCGGAGGGTGGATTGCAGGTGCATGAGGGTCTCCGGCGCGCACGCCCGCGCGCCTTGGTGGGGGAAGGCGGTCACGGCGCGGAGGAAATCGGCGGATCGGCGCAGGCGACAAGGCGCAAGCACGCAACTCGCGCGATGCCCGCCGCATCGCAACCAGACGTGCTTCGGGCCGGTCTCCGGGCTCGCGGGCGGAACGCCATTCGACGTTCCCGCTCGACGCCTTCCCATGCAATGCACAGTGGCCGTTGTCGAGCTTGTCTCGCTTACCGTTGCGGGGGCAGCGCCGGAATGGATGCGCACGAGGCACATCGTCACCGGCTTCCCGTTTCAATCCTGCGGCGGGCTATCGCCGCGGGATCACCTGAAGCGGCGGTATTGTAACGGGTTTGCGCAGCAGCGTGGATCAGCCTTCGCTGGTTGTGCCGCGCTCGTCATCGAACAGGCTGGGCGCGGGCATCGCAGCTTCTTCGTGATGCGTCACGTGTACTGGCGCGGCGGCCGGGCGACCGCGCGGCGGTGGCAGGGCTGCCAGTGCGTCCTCGACGACCCGGGAAAGTTCGCTGCGACGCGCTTCCGGCACCTCCTGCCAGTGGCAATCGAGCAGCGCGCCTTCGAGGGAGTAAAGCAAGTTCAAGCTGGGCTTGAAGCCGGCACGGCGCACCTTCACGAAGGCCGCGGCAGCACCGATGGCGGCAAGGTCCCCGCGGCTGCGCAAACCGACCTGGCGCAGCCAGGCAGCCGATTTGGGGCCGATGTTGCGGAGTTTGTCGGTCATTCCACTGACTCCAGAAAAAAGGCGGCGATGGCTTCCAGTCCGTGCTGGTCATCGGCATCGAAGCGCGCGAGCCGCGGGCTGTCGAGGTCGAACACACCGATCAGCCTGTCGTTCTTGAACAGCGGGACGACCAGTTCCGAACGACTGGCCGAATCACAGGCGACATGGCCGGGGAAGGCGTCCACATCCTCGACCCGCTGGGTTTCGCGAGTGCGCGCTGCTGCGCCACAGACGCCCTTGTGCAGCGGGATGCGCACGCAGGCCGGCAGGCCCTGGAACGGGCCGACCACAAGTTCGGTACCGTCGAAAAAATAGAACCCGACCCAGTTGAGGTCGGGTAGCGCGTGATACACCAGCGCCGACAGGTTGGCGGCATTGGCGATGCGGTCGCGCTCGCCGTGCAGCAGCGCGTGCGCTTGCCGCAGGAGTTGTTCGTATTGTTCCGGCTTGCTGCCGGTGAGGGAGATGGCGGAGAAGCTCATGTCGGCAGTGTAGCAACGGAGTGCCGATCGATTACCATCGTCGCCGGGACACCCTGGATGCGTTCATGGACCTGTCGAAACTGCCGGTGGAAGGCGGTGTGCGCCAGCGCGGCGAGCAGGTGACGCGGCTGGAAACCTTCGTCGATGCGGCGTTCGCCTTCGCAGTGACCTTGCTGGTGGTGTCGTTCGACGCGATGCCGTCCAGCTTCGCCGAGTTGTATGACGCGCTGCGCCGACTGCCGGCGTTCCTCGCCGGATTCGCGATCCTCGCCTTGTTCTGGCAAGGGCATCATCGCTTCAGCCGCAACTTCGGCCTGGAGGACGGCACCATCGTCTTCCTCAGCCTGACCCTGGTCGCGGCGACCATGTTCTACGTGTACCCGCTGCGGATGGTGATGTCGGCGGCGATGATGTTCTTCACCGGCGGCTGGGCCCCCAGTGAATTCAAGGTGTCGAGCATGACCGAGTTCCGTTTGATCTTCGTGATCTACGGCGTGGGCTTCGCGGTGCTGGCGACGCTCATCGCTTGGATGAACGCGCATGCGCTGCGCAAGGCGGATGCCCTGCGATTGGATGCGGCCGAACGACTGGCCACGCACGCGGAAGTTGTCGCCCACTTGGTGCTGGTCGGTTGCGCAGCGCTGTCGATAGTGCTGGCCTTGGTCATTCCCGTAGACAGGGGCTGGATGCATGCCCTGCCGGGCCTCGCATACGGCCTGCTGGGAGCGGTGATGCCGTGGATATCGATCCATTACGGCCGCCGCGTGCAGGCACTGGCCGCGCTGCGTGAGGCAGGCTGATGTTCGCGCTCTACGGGAACCTCGAATAACTGGTTTTTGCTCGTCATTCCCGCGAAAGCGGGAATCCATTGCCTTTGTATTCAATGACTTGAAGATGCTCACTGGAGCCTCGAGCCAGATATCCGAGGTTATTCGAGGTTC
>NZ_JADZDS010000126.1 GCF_020850895.1 Thermomonas sp.
ACTGGCGCGCCATTCGGGCGCGATGGGGATGCTCGATTTGCTGCGCTGGACGGTGGAATCGATGCAACAGGAGGGGCTGGCATGAGCCTGGCGTGGCGCCCATGGCGGCAGACGCCAGCGGAACGTCCGCGGTGGCTGGCGCGGGGTCGGTTCGTGTTCGCGTTGGCGCTGGGACGCGAGGCCGACGTGACCAAGATGGAGCCGGTGTTGAAAGCGGCGCTGGGCATCGTGCCCTGAGGAGGTGCGGGATGACGGGCCATCGAATCACCGTGGTGGGCGCCGGCTTCGCCGGCCTGACCGCCCTGCGCATGCTGCGACGGCAGGACCGTGAAGCCGAATTGACTCTGGTTGCTCCCGTGGCGGCGTTGCATTACTTGCCGGGGTCGATCTGGATTCCCGCGGGCAAGCGCCAGCGACAGGACTTGGTCCTGCCGCTGGACAATTTCCTGAAGCGCCAGCGGATTCGCTTCCACCAAGCGCATGCCGCCGGTCTTTCCGCGGACGGTCGCGTGCTGCACACCGATGCGGGTGATGTCGAGAACGATGGCCTGATTCTCGCCAGTGGTGCCCGTTTCATGCGCGGATTGGCGGGGCTGGAGCACGCGATCATTCCTTGCGACGGCATCGCCGCGGGCGAGGCCATCCGCGATCGGTTGGCCCGCCTTGAAGGCGGCACCCTGTGCTTCGGCTTTGGAACCAATCCGGAAGAACCCATCGCCATGCGCGGCGGCCCGGTGTTCGAATTCGTGTTCGGGATCGACACCCTGCTGCGTCGGCAGCGCCGGCGCGACAAGTTCCGGCTGGTGTTCTTCAGCCGCTCGCAAACGCCGGGCCAGCGGCTCGGGGAACGCGCCGTCGAGATGATCCTCGAGGAGATGCGGCGTCGGAAGATCCAGGCCGTGTTGGGGGAGAAGTTGCAGCGCATCGAACCCGGCGCGGTGGTGCTGGAACGCACCCGTATCGACGCTGACCTGATCCTGTTCATGCCCGGACTGACCGGCCCGGCGTGGCTGGACAACACGCCCTTGCCGCGCTCGCCAGGTGGCTTGGTGCAGGGCGATGCCCAGTGCCGGGTGCCGGGATTTTCCTGCACCTACGTGGCCGGCGATGGCGGCAGTTTCCCCGGGCCCGACTGGATGCCCAAGCAGGCCCACCAGGCCGACCTCCAGGCCGAGGTCGCCGCCCGCAACCTGCTATGCGCGCTGGCCGGCAATCCGGTGAGCGAGACCTTCAAGTCGGAGCTGATGTGCATCATCGATTTGCTCGACCGTGGGTTGCTGGTGACGCGGTACGAGGACAGGGTGCGTGCATTGCGGCCGACTATCTTCGCGCATTGGGCCAAGGCGGCGTTCGAGAAGCGTTATCTGCGGCGCTATCGATGAGGTAGGCAGCAATCCGGCCATAATGCGGCGATGACCGAAGCCCGCATTCCCCTGTTGATCGATACCGACCCCGGCGTGGACGACGCGCTGGCCCTGCTGATGGCCTTCAACGATATGCAGTCCGAAAGCGGGCGCCACGACGTGGTGGGACTGACCATCGTGGCCGGCAATGTCGGCTTGCGGCACACCGTCGCCAATGCGCTGAAGTTGTGCGAGGTCTGTGGCGTCGATGTGCCGGTGCACGCGGGCGCGGAGACGCCTTTGGTGTTCGCCGCACGCGATGCCGCCCACGTCCACGGGTGCGATGGTTTCGGTGACACCGGTTATACCAAGGCTGCGCGCAGTGCCGACAGCGAGCACGCGGCACTGGCGATCCTGCGCCTGTCGCACCAGTACGCCGGCACCCTGGTGCTGGTTGCGCTGGGGCCGTTGACCAACCTCGCGCTGGCCTTGAAGCTCGATCCGACCCTGCCACGACGGGTGGCTCGTTGTGTGGTGATGGGGGCCTCGGTGACTGCCCACGGCAACATCACCCCGGCGGCCGAGTTCAACATCGCCTTCGACCCGGAAGCCGCGCATATCGTGTTCTCGGGGTTCCCGAGGATTGAGTTGGCCGATTGGGAGGCAGTGCTGGCCCATGGGTTCCTGCATGCCGACATCGAGCGGTGGCTAGACGCCGATTCCCCGCGCGCCCGTTTCTACGCCAGCATTTCCAACGACAGCCGCGCCCGTGCGAAGGCCAGCCGTGGCCCACGCTGGCATGCCGCCGACGCACTGGCGATGGCGTTGGCGCTGCAGCCGGGAGGTGCGCTGGATCTGATGGAACGGCCGCTGGCGGTGGAAACCGCCGGCCAGCATGCGCGCGGGGCCACGATCGTCGACTGGAACCGGCAGGGCGGGGCTGCCGACAACGTGGCCATCCTGATGCGCTACGACCAGCCTCGCTTCGAGGCCATGCTCGAGGCAGCGTTGGCAGCCGGGGCCTGAAGGCCGAGGCAGCCAAGGCAGGCAGGCTTGCGCGAGTGGAGCCTTGGCGGTTACAATGCTCGGCTCGCACACGCAATTTTCAAGGCTGCATCATGAAAGCCGGCATTCATCCCGATTATCGTGAGGTCGTGTTCCAGGACGTGACCTCGGACTTCAAGATCCTGACCCGTTCGACCATGTCCAGCAAGGACACGATCAAGTGGGAGGATGGCAACGAGTATCCGCTGATCAAGGTGGAAGTCTCGTCCTCGACCCATCCGTTCTACACCGGCCAGAACAAGATCATGGATACCACGGGCCGCGTGGACAAGTTCCGCAAGCGCTACCAGAAGTAAGCCCGTACCTTCCCGGCGGCGTCTGCGCCGGGATTTCGCGCCGCGGCCGCCCTTGGGCGGCCGTCGTCGTTTTGGGCGTGCGTGCGTCGGGTACGGCCCTTGACCATCGGTTGGGCATGTTGGCGCCGAGGCCTATGCGATAATGCGCGTTCAACGTGCGCTGGCGTGCGGCCGACAGGCCGCCTGGCGCTCCCCCACAGGAGTTGCAACGTGTCCGATTTCGATCAGATGAACCTGATGGCCGGCGACAAGTCGGTGGCCCTGCCCGTGCTGCATCCGACCTTGGGCCAGTCCTGCGTCGACATCGCCAGACTGCCGAAGGAAACCGGCTGCTTCACCTACGACCCCGGTTTCGGCGCCACCGCCAGCTGCAAATCAGCCATCACCTACATCGACGGCGACGCTGGAATCCTGCTGTATCGCGGCTATCCGATCGAGCAATTGGCCGCCAGTTCGACCTTCACCGAAGTGGCCTACCTGCTGATGCATGGTGAACTGCCGACCCCGCAGCAGCTGGCCGAATTCGAGGGCGAGGTCACCCGCCACACGATGATGCACGAGGCGTTCCGCACCTTCCTGTATGGCTTCCGTCACGACGCCCATCCGATGGCGATGCTGACCGGGATGCTGGGTTCGCTGTCCAGCTTTTACCACAACGGTCTCAACCTCGAGGATGGCGAGCAGCGCCGGTTGGCCGCGATCCGCCTGATCGCCAAGGTGCCGACCATTGCCGCGGCCTGCTACCGCTATTCGATCGGCTGGCCGATCCGCTACCCACGCAACAACCTGTCGTTCACCGACCGCTTCGTGCACATGATGTGGGAAGTGCCCAGCGAGCCGCTGGCGCTCAATCCGGTGGTGGCCAAGGCGCTGGACCTGCTGTTCATCCTGCATGCCGACCACGAGCAGAATGCGTCGACCTCGACCGTGCGTTTGGTCGGCTCGACCGGCGCCAACCCCTACGTCAGCGTGGCCGCCGGTGTGGCCGCGCTGTGGGGGCCGGCGCACGGCGGTGCCAACGAGGCGGTGCTGAAGATGCTGGCGGAGATCGGCCGGCCGGACAACGTCAAGTCGGCGGTCGACCGTGCCAAGGACAAGGAATCCGGCTTCCGCCTGATGGGCTTCGGCCACCGCGTCTACAAGAATTACGATCCGCGCGCCGCGCTGGTGCGCAAGATGACCCACGACGTGCTGGGCGCGCTCAAGGTCAACGACCCGCTGCTGGAGGTCGCGCTGCGGCTCGAGGAAGTCGCGCTCAAGGACGAGTACTTCATCGCCCGCAAGCTCTATCCGAACGTCGATTTCTACAGCGGCATCATCTACAAGGCGCTGGGCATCCCGGTCGAGATGTTCACGGTAATGTTCGCAATTGCGCGCACCGCCGGCTGGGTCAGCCACTGGCTGGAGCAGCAGAACGATCCCGATGCCAGGATCGGGCGCCCGCGTCAGATCTACACCGGTGCCGCACAGCGCGAGTACGTCGGCATCGAGACGCGCTGATGCGTGACCTGGGATTGCCCGGACAGATGGCCGGGCAATTCCACGGGCCAGGCCAGACGATGCTGGCTCAGCCGTCGCCGTAGCCGGCGATTTCCTCTGCGGTCAGAAGCGTGCGCAGTTGTGCCGCCGATGCCCTCCGCATCGGTCGCTCGTCGATGCCTGACAGCGGTGCTTGGCGTTCGCAGTCCGCGGGCAGCACGGCCACGTCGAACGCAAGGTCTTCGGCAGCGAACAGCCAGACCGGGACGTCCAGGTCGCGCTGCCGATCCAGCCGCAACCGGCGGCTGCGCGATTGCGCGGGGATCCCCTGCTCGGCCAGGAAGCGCGCAATGGATTCGGGATCGTCGCTGTGCAGGTGCAGGCTGACCTGGGAGTGGGCATCGGCGGTGCCCTCCAGCACTGATCCCACCAGCCGTGGGGCGAAGGCCGCGAAGAATTCCAGGGCATGCAGCGCGGCTTCGCGGCGACGGTGCAGTTCCGCCGGCTTGGCGTCGGCGTGAAACAGGCGCTGGTATTGGCGTAGGGCGTCCTCGATTTCGCGATTGCGCGGCAATGCGGCGTCATCGACGAACCCCAGCCTGCGCGCCGCCTTGAGCTTGGCTTGGTGGAAATCGCGTACGCCATCCTCGGCCATCAGCCGTGCGGCTTCGTGGGCGAGGCGCTGGCGGCGTTCGCGTGTTCGGGTCTGCGCGTGAACCTGCGCGTGGGCGAATTGGCGGGTTCCCGGCATCGCGATTCCCTCCCTATGGCCACGGGCGACTGTACCGGAGCCGGCGCGAATGCGCATCCGGCCCGATGGGTCGGCGAGGTGACGGGAACCTGGACGCCCCGCCCGAAGTTGCGTCCGGGGTGCTCGCGGCATTGCGTGGCCAGTGGGGCGCGTTGGGCCTGTGCCGGGTTTGGCGCGTGGGCGGCTGTCCGCCCGTCCTTGGGAAGGCCGGATACGGGCGACTGAACAACCCCATCCGGGCGTTGTCAGGCCAGCCGTCCATGACTGGCCGAATCCCCTGAGTCAGGCGGTTCCCCAAGGCAATGGTGATTTGGCCGGCGTGAGCTGCGTCCGGGCATGCACCGGACGCAGCGTGTGTGACACGTCCAGGAGGGACTTGTCAGCATGGCCCTAGAAGATGTCGAACGATTCCTCGCTGGGCGCCGCGGAATCCTCGCTGTCGTAGCCGGCCGCGGATTCGTTTTCCATCTGCTGAAGGTCTTCGACCTTCACCCATTCGGTGATCCCGCCCGAAGCGCCCGGAATCAGCCGGCCTCCGGCGCTGACGCTGACCTTGACCATGCCTGCCGGTGGCTCGGGCATGTTCTGCGGCTGGTCCTTCAGCGCTGCCCGCATGTAGCCGATCCAGATCGGCAGGGCGGCCCTGCCGCCGTATTCACCGTGGCCCAGGGTCTTGAAGTCGTCGCGACCCACCCAGACGGTGGTGACGTAGGGACCGCCGTAGCCGGAGAACCAGGCGTCGCGGTAATTGTTGGTCGAGCCGGTCTTGCCGCCGATGTCGTCGCGATTCAGCACGCGTGCGGCGGTGGCGGTGCCGCGCTGGATGACATCGTGCATCATCGATCGCAACTGGAAAGCCACGCGCGGATCGATCGCCAGCGGCGCCACGACCATCCCTGCCGGTGCTGCGGTGGGGGTGGGGGCTGCGCTGGTGGTCGGTGTCTTGCCGGCACGGGCGGTGGGCTTGGGGCTGGCCGGGGTCGGGCTGCCCGCCGTCGCCGGACTGAGGTCGAAACCGTCCACCTGCGATGGCTCGGAGGTCGGCTGCTGGCCGCTGACCGCGCTGACGCCGGCGCAGCCCGGGCAGGCGGTCGGAGGCTGCGCCCTGAAGATTTCCTTGCCGTCGCGGTCACGCACGCTTTCGATGAACCACGGCGTGGTCAGGAAGCCGCCGTTGGCAAACGCGGTGTAGCCGCGTGCCACCGACAGGGGCGTCAGTGAGGCAGTGCCCAGCGACATCGACAGGTTCGGCGGCAGGCTCGCCTCGGTGAAGCCGAAATGGGTGATCGCCTTGCGTGCGTAGTCAACCCCGATCGTGTCGAGCAGGCGCACCGAGACCAGGTTCTTCGAGCGCACCAGCGCCTCGCGCAGCCGCATCGGGCCGGAGAACGAGCCGCCGTCGTTCTGCGGGCGCCACACGCGCCCGCCGCGTTCCCGGAACACCACCGGGGCATCCAGCACGATCGAGGCCGGGTTGAATCCACGTTCGAAGGACACCGCGTACAGGAAGGGTTTGAAGCTCGAGCCCGGCTGACGCCGGGCCTGGGTGGCGCGGTTGAACTTGTTGCCGGCGAAGCTGAAGCCGCCGATCAGGGCGCGCAGGGCGCCGGTGTTGGCGTCCAGCGACACCAGGGCCGATTGCGCGGTCGGCAACTGGTCCAACTCCCAGGCTGGCGGTGCGTCCGGATTGTCGTTGGGCAACCGACGCACCCGCACCACGTCCCCGGGCTTGGCCAACGCAGCGGCCGCCTTGCCGGTCCAGGAGATCGCCTTGCCGGCAAGATTCAACTCGCTTCCATCAGCCAGCACCACGCGCAACGCGCCACCGCCGTTGCCGGTGACGACTGCAGGCAGCAAGCCGCCTTGGGGTGGGCTCGCATGCAGCAGGCGGGCGATGGCCGCAGTATCCGCGCCGGCCGGGATCACCACGGTCGCGGTCGGGGTTCGCCAGCCGTGGCGATGGTCGTATTCACGCAGGCCGTTCACCACCGCAGCCTGCGCCGCCGCTTGCAGCGCCGGGTCGATGGTGGTGGTGACGTGGTAGCCCTGATTCAGGACATCCTCGCCGTAGCGGTCCACCATCTCCTTGCGCACCATTTCGGCCACGTAGGGCGCGTACACCTCGATCGGGCGTTCGTGTGGCGCGGCGTGCATCGGGGTTGCGCGGGCGGCATCCAGTTCGGCGCGGGTGATGAAGCCGAATGAGAACATCCGCGGCAAGATGTAATTGTCGCGGCGCTGGCGGGCCCGCTCGGGATTCATGATCGGGTTGCCGCTGGTCGGGAACTTGGGGATCCCGGCCAGGGTCGCGGCCTCGTCGACGCTGAGCTGGTCGAGCGACTTGCCGTAGTAATACTCGGCGGCTGCGGCGATGCCGTAGGCGCGGTTGCCGAAAAAGCTCTTGTTCAGGTACAGGGCGAAGATCTCGTCTTTGCTGAGTTCGCGCTCGATCTTCATCGCCAGCAGCATTTCCTCGAACTTGCGCCGGAAGCTGTATTCGGAGCTGAGGAAGAACTGCTTGGCCACCTGCTGGGTGAGGGTCGATCCTCCGGGAACGCGCTCCTGCCCGCGGGTCTGGATCAGCAGCCAGACCGCGCGGCTGATGCCCTTCAGGTCAACCCCGTGGTGTTCGTAGAAATGGGCATCCTCGGCGGCCAGGAAGGCTTGCCTGACCCGCGGCGGGACTTGCGCAAGCTCCACCGGATAGCGTCGTTTTTCGCCGAACAGGCCGATCAGGCGACCGTCGCGTGCGTACACATACATCGGTTCCTGCATCTCGATGGTGCGCAGCACCTGCACGTCCGGAAGCCGCGCATTGACCGAGTAAACGAGCAATGCCAGCCCGGCCGCGGCGATCAGGCCCAGCAGAAAGGAAATCAGCAGGAACTTGCGCAACAGGCGAAAAAATCGGGACATCGGGGTATGGGTGGATTGCGGCGAGCGAAGCTGCGGAGTATAGAGTAGGCATGGCCGGGGCTGCCGTAGGGAAACCTCAGGGTGTTCCAGGGGCTCCTGCCAGTCCGGGGAAGGCTGGCCACGGGCCGATCATGCGAGTGATTGATTCGAGCAAGCCGAGTCCGGGCCGGTGTGGGATTCGGAGGGAGTCGACAACGCCCGTGTGGCGTCGTTCGGGTCTTTCTTAGGGTAGACTCGCTGCGTGGTCTTGGGGCGGGTGGCAGGGGCGAAGGGGCGCCTCCGACACCCGAGTTCGAGGAAATTTTGCCGGCATGGGTTGCCAATACGTGAAAAGTCCGTTATTCATGTAATACAGCGCATGGTGCGTGCAAGCACCCGTGGGAAGGGGAGATACCGTGGGTCTGGGGACGAATAAGCAAACGCCGTTGATCGGCATCGACATCAGTTCCACCGCCGTCAAGCTGCTTCAGCTGGCGAGGACCGGTGACCGCTACCGCGTGGAGCACTACGCGGTCGAGCCGTTGCCTCCGAATGCGGTGGTCGAGAAGAACCTGGTCCAGGTCGAGGCCGTGGGCGAAGCGATTCGCCGCGCCGTCGCCCGCTCCGGCAGCCGGCTCAAGCATGCGGCGGCGGCGGTGTCCGGCTCGTCGGTGATCACCAAGCTGATCAACATGCCGGCCTCGCTCAGCGAGGAGGATCTGGAGTCGCAGATCGAACTGGAGGCGGTGAACTACATTCCGTATCCGGTCGAGGAAGTGAACCTCGATTTCGAGGTGCTGGGTCCGGTCGCCGGCAATGGCGAGATGGTGCAGGTCCTGCTGGCGGCCTCGCGCTCGGAAAATGTCGAGATGCGCGCATCTGCGCTGGAGCTTGGCGGCCTGACCGCCAAGGTCATCGACGTCGAGGCTTTCGCCATCGAGAATGCGTTCTCGCTGATGGCGGGTAGTCTCAACACCCCGCGAGACGGGCTGGTGGCGCTGGTGGACGTGGGTGCAACCATGACCACGCTCAACGTCCTGCGCGGCGGGCGCAGCTTGTACACCCGCGAGAATGTCTTTGGCGGCAAGCAACTCACCGACGAGGTGATGCGCCGCTACAGCCTGAGCTACGAGGAAGCTGGCCTCGCCAAGCGCCAGGGTGGGCTGCCGGAAAGCTACGAGGTCGAGGTGCTGGACCCGTTCAAGGAAGCGATGGTCCAGCAGGTCAGCCGCTTGCTGCAGTTCTTCTACGCCGGCAGTGAGTTCAACCGTGTCGACCAGATCGTTCTGGCCGGTGGCTGCGCGTCCATCCCGGGCATCGCCGCGATGGTGGAAGAGCAGTTGGGGATCCCGACCTTGGTCGCCAATCCGCTGGCGCAGATGACGCTGGGGCCACGCGTGCAGGCACATGCGCTGGCGCAGGACGCCCCGGCGCTCATGATCGCCTGCGGGCTCGCATTGAGGAGCTTTGACTGATGGCAAGGATCAACCTCCTCCCTTGGCGCGAGGAACGTCGCAAGGCGCGCCAGAAAGAATTCGTCGGCATGCTGGTGCTCTCGGCGCTGGCCGGTGTGCTCCTCACTGGTCTGGTCTACACGTTCTACAGCGGGCGCATCGCCAACCAGAACAGCCGCAACGACTACCTGCGAAGTGAAATCGCCAGCGTTGACGCGCGGATCGCCGAAATCAAGCACCTCGACGAAGAAAAAGCCAACCTGATGCAGCGCAAGCAGGTGATCGAGCAGTTGCAGGCCAACCGTTCGCAGATGGTGCATCTGTTCGATTCGCTGGTGCGCACCATTCCGGACGGGGTGGCGCTCACCGCGATCAAGCAGGAAGGCAATATCCTGACTCTGACCGGGCGCTCGCAGTCCAACGCGCGGGTTTCAGCCTACATGCGCAGCCTCGAGAGTTCCGGTTGGATGACCCACCCGGATCTGAACGTGATCGAGGCGAAGGACGGTAACCCGGGCCTGCCGTATGAGTTCTCCCTGAAGGTGACGTTGGTCGATCCCAATGCGCCGAAGGACGAGGATGCCCAAGGCGGGGATTCGGCACCGGCAGCTGCGCCTGCGGGCGCACCAGCTGCTGCACCAGCCGCTCCCGCTGCTGCACCGGCCGCTCCCGCTGCTGCACCGGCCGTGCCCGCTGCCGCACCGGCGGCAGCGCCAGCCAAACCGGCTGCTCCCGCCGCCGCCCCGGCCGCCGCAGGAGGGACCGCATCGTGAACAACAAGAAGATCAATTTCCGCGAACTGGACATCAACAACATTGGCGGCTGGCCGCGTCAGGCACAGTTGCTGTTCTGCGGCATCGTGGCCTTCGTGATCCTGGTGATCGGCTGGTCGCTGGTGGTGCGTGGCCAGCAAAAGGAGCTCGGGGGCCTGCAGGCACAGGAAGCTGACCTGAAGTCCGAATTCGCGACCAAACAGGGCCGGGCAGCCAATCTGGAGCCACTCAAGCAGCAGCTCGATCAAATGAAGCAACAGCTGCAGCAGATGTTGCGGCAGCTGCCCAGCAAGACTGAAATGCCCGACCTGATCGTCGACGTGTCGCAGACAGCCTTGGCCACCGGCATCCAGAACGACCTGTTCCAGCCGGGCCAGGAAACCAAAAAAGACTTCTACGCCGAAAAGCCGATCACCCTGAGGATGGTCGGTACCTACCACCAGTTCGGCGCCTTCGTGAGCGGCGTGGCCTCGCTGCCGCGCGTGGTGATCATGACCATGCACGACATCTCGCTGAAGCCGAAGAATGAAACGCCGGGCGCACGCATTGGCGGGAACACCCCGCTGGAGCTGTCGGGAACCGTCAAGACCTACCGCTACCTGGATGAAGAAGAAGCGGCGCAATCTGCTGCACCGGCAACAGCTGGCGGCGCTGCCGCTGCACCTGCGCCGGCACAGGGGGGGAACTGACATGATGCAGATGCCAACCTTCTCGCGTTTGTCCAGCGTGCTGTTGCTCTCCATGGTTTGCGCCACCACTCTGGTTGGCTGCGGCATTGGTCGCGGTGAACTCGAAAAATGGGTGGCGGAGGAAAAGGCCAAGCCAGCGCCGCCGCTGGAGCCGCTGCCGGTGATGAAGCAGTTCGAGACATTCGAATACGCCGCGCAGAACATGCGGGATCCCTTCGACCAGACATTCAGTGGCGAAGGCTCCAGCGGCCCGCGTCCGGATCCGAACCGGCGTCGGCAGACGTTGGAGGGCTTTACCTTGGATACCCTGAAGATGGTGGGTACGCTGGGGGGCGGGAACAGCCTGACCGGCTTGGTCATGGCTCCCGACCGCGTCACCTACAAGGTGGTTCCCGGGAATTACATGGGGCAAAGCGACGGTCGCGTGACCGCCGTGCATGAAGACCGGATCGACCTCGTCGAACTGGTTCCGGATGGTGCAGGTGGCTGGCTGGAGCGCCCGGCCAAGCTGTCACTCGAAGCAAATTGATTGGGGAATAGACCGATGACCGTCACCAACGCCAAGCAATCACTGCCCGCACGGCGCCGCTTGCCCCTCGGGGTTCTCGCGGCTGGAATCGCCGTGGGCCTGTACGCCGCCGGCGCCGGCGCATTCCCTGCGGCCGTCTTCACGGCTGGCATGGGCCAGTCCGCCACCGGCGCACTGGCCGATCCGGCCAAACGGACCCCGGACTCCGTCACCGTCTCCGCAATCGACTTCAAGCGCGGGGATGGCGGATCCGGCAAGCTGATCCTGCGCTTCTCGGGCAACGGAGCCGCCCCCGACTTGCGAACCAGCGGGTCACGGGTGGTCGTCGACATTGGTAACGCACAGCTTCCTGCGGCCCTGCAGCGGCCAATCGATGTCCGCGATTTCGCCACCCCCGTGCAGAATGTCGAGGCTCATGCGACCAGCAGCGGTGCCCAGCTGGTGCTGGGGATGAACGGTGCGTTCGAGTCAATGGCCTACCAGAGCGGCAACGAATACATCGTCGAGATCGTGCCGCGCGCAGCGGCGCCAGCTTCGGCGCCAGCGGTCGGTGCGGTCACCACGGGTTCCGATTCGGGCAGTGCCGGCGTGCGGTACAGCGGCAGGCCGGTGACGTTCAACTTCCAGGACGTGCCGGTGCGCACGGTCCTGCAGCTGATCGCCGACGAATCCAAGCTCAACATCGTCGCCGCCGACACCGTGACCGGCAACGTCACCCTTCGCCTGATCAACGTGCCATGGGACCAGGCGCTCGACCTGATCCTGCAGGCCAATAAACTCGACAAGCGGCGGAATGGCAACGTGGTCTGGGTTGCGCCGCAGGCGGAAATCGCGGCATTCGAGCAGGCCAAGGAAGATGCCCGCATCAGCTTGGAAGAGCGTGCCGAGAAGGTGACCGAGTACATCCCGGTCAACTACGCCAGCGCCGAGAAAATTGCCCAGATGCTCACGGACGGAAGCAAGGGCAACCAGACGGGAGGTGGAGGCCAGGGCGGTAGCACCGGCAGCAGTTCGCAGGATCGTGGCTTCCTGTCCTCACGCGGCAGCCTGAGTTTCGATGCCCGCACCAACACCCTGCTGGTGATTGACATCCCGCAGCGGGTCGCGGCGATCCGCGAATTGGTCCGACAGCTCGACAAGCCGGTCGATCAGGTGGTGATCGAGGCCCGGATCGTGATTGCCAACGAGAGCGTGGCGCGCGATCTGGGTGCCCGCTTCGGTATCACCGGTTCCGCGCGCGATGGCCGCACCCAGTACGGCAACAGCATCGAGAACAACATTTCCAACTGGAACTCGGTGGCCAATACCAACAACGCCAACAACCAGCTTTATCAGACCGCGCTGGCCACCTACCTGAACGGTTGTGCGGGTTGCACGGCCAATGATCCAGGCGCTCCGCGCGCTCCAGGGATGGGTTGGAGCCCGACGACGCCGAACTATGGCGTCAACACGATCACCCGAGGCCTGATGAGCAACCTGCCGGCTTTCCTGACGGGTGCCAATGCCGGGTCGCTGGCTCTGTCGATCCTCAACGCGGGCTACGCGCTCGATGTGGAACTGTCGGCGATCCAGCAGCAGGGTCGTGGCGAGGTGATTTCCAACCCGCGCATCGTCACCAGCAACCAGAAGGAAGCGGTGATCCGCCAAGGCAAGGAGATCGGTTACCTCACCGTGTCCGGCGGCCAGGGCGGCAACGTCCCGACCGTGCAATTCAAGGAAGCCCTGCTGGAACTCAAGGTCACCCCGACCATCACCAACGATGGCCGCGTGTTCCTCGACATGGGGGTGAAGAAGGACGAGTTGGACAGCTGGATCAGCCTCGGCGCGTTCGGTCAGGTGCCACAGATCGCCCGCCGTGAGGTCAATACCGCGGTGCTGGTGGAGGATGGGCAGACGGTTGTGATCGGTGGTGTGTACGAATTCTCCGACCGTTCCGACATCACCAAGGTGCCGTTCCTCGGCGATATCCCGATCCTCGGCAACCTGTTCCGCAACAGGAGTCGTGGCAAGAGCAAGGCCGAGCTGTTGATCTTCGTGACGCCTAGGGTCATGCGCGTCAGCCAACGCTGATTGGCGACGGGTCGAGTCGATGCATACGAACGGGGGCCGCAAGGCCCCCGTTTCATTGCTGGCATCGAGCGACGCCCTGAACCTTTCGCCATGAACTGGGTCTGAGTGCACGACGTTCGGCACAGATCGATCAGCCGCAAGAGACATGAATGGATAGCCAGACCGTGGATGATTCGGGCTTGAAGGTGCGCTTCGATGCACTGCGTGTCGAATTGGCGGGGGAAGTCGTCGGGCAGGATCGCCTGATCGAGCGCCTGTTGATCACCCTGCTCGCCGACGGCCACCTGCTGGTGGAAGGTGCGCCGGGGCTCGCCAAGACCACGGCGATCCGCGCGCTGGCGGGGCGGTTGGACGCGGACTTCGCGCGTATCCAGTTCACCCCCGACCTGTTGCCGGCGGATGTCACCGGCAGCGATGTCTGGCGGCCGCAGGACGGCCATTTCGAATTCCAGCCGGGGCCAGTCTTCCATTCGATCCTGCTGGCCGACGAGATCAATCGCGCACCGGCCAAGGTGCAGTCCGCCTTGCTGGAGGCGATGGGCGAGCGCCAAGTGACGGTCGGCAAACGCACGTGGCCGCTGCCCGAATTGTTCCTTGTGATGGCCACCCAGAACCCGATCGAGCAGGAAGGCACGTTCCCGTTGCCGGAAGCGCAGCTCGATCGCTTCCTCATGTATGTCCGGATCGGCTATCCGCAGGCGGACACCGAATCCGACATCCTGCGCATCGCACGTGAACGCGCCCGCATGGGTGGATCATCGCCAATTGCCGCGATGGTGCACCTGTCCCGGCAGGAGGTGTTCGCCGCGCGTCGCGCCGTGCTTGAGCTGCACATGGCACCGGCACTGGAACGCTATCTCATTGAATTGGTGCTGGCCTCGCGCGAGCCGGCACGCTACGACGCAGGGCTGGCCCGGAAGATCGCCTGGGGTGCCAGTCCGCGCGGCTCGATCGCATTGGAGCGTTGCGCGCGTGCGCGGGCGTGGCTGTCGGGGCGCGATTTCGTGACCCCTGAGGACGTGCGCGAGGTGGCACCGGACGTGCTCGGCCATCGGGTTCTGCCCAGCTTCGAGGCCAGTGCCGAAGGCTGGGATGGGCCGCGCTTGGTGGCGGAACTGCTGCGGTTGGTGCCGCTGCCTTGAGGGTGGCGATCAAGACGTCGTTCGAATCATGAGTGAGGCGCGTTCCAGCACCGGCACGATTCCGACGCTTACGGAGCTGATCGGGTTGCGGGCGATGACCCACACGCGAACTGGAGCGAAGCAGGGCCGGCATGGGTTGTTGGCACAAGCGTCCTCACGATTGCTCGGGCGTGGGATGGAATATGCCGAGTCGCGCCGGTATGTTCCTGGTGACGACGCGCGCTTGATCGACTGGCGGCTGACCGCACGCACCGGCCACACCCACACCAAATTGTTCCAAGCCGAGCGTGAGCGGCTGACCCTGATCGTCGCCGACACTGCACCCGCGCTGTATTTCGGAACCCGGGTGCGTTTCAAGTCGGTGCAGGCCGCGCGTGCGGGGGCGCTGATGGCGTGGCAGGCGGTGCGCGATGGTGATCGGATCGCCGCGTTGCGTGGCAGCCAGCGCGAGCCGCCGGTCGCCCCTGCGGCCGGCCAGCGTGGTGCACTGCGCACACTGGATGCCTTGGTGCGCTGGTACACGAAGCGGCCAGATGAGGATGCCGGCTTGTCGCTGGCGCTGGATCATGCGCGGCGCCTGCTGCGGCCGGGCTCGCGCCTGCTGGTGCTGGCCGAACCGGCGAGCATTGCCAGCGTCCCCGAACTGCTCTGGCCCGAATTGGCACGCCACCACGACGCACGCGTGCTGCTACTGACCGATCCGCTGGAACACCGCCCGCCGGTGGCGCGGTTGCCGTTCGCACTCGGCGATGGCCGATTGGAGCTGGGGCTGGATCAGGCCGCTGTGCGCCAGCGCTGGAAGCAGGCCTTCGATGGCGTGCTGGAGCAGGCTCTGGCGTGCCTGTCGAGCCATGGGCTGGCGGCTGCGTCGCTGTCCAGCGACACGCCCACCGAGATCGTGCGGGACCTGTTGCGCCATCCCCCTGCGAGGCGCGTTTCGTGATCGCGCCGTTGCCGCTCAAGCCGATGCATCCGGGCATGCCACCCAGTTGGTGGCCGCCGGCACCGGGCTGGTGGCTGGTGGCGGTCGTGCTGCTGGTGGTCGTGCTCGCAATCATGCTGTGGCGACGGCGTAGGGCGCGCCGGCATGCAGCGTGGGCGCGATTGTTCGATCAAACCATCGACGCGGCGATGACGCCCGCCGCCAAGGTCGCGGCGGTGTCGCAGCTGCTGCGCCGCGCCGCGCGCCGGATCGATCCGCAGGCCGATCGCCTGCTGGGCGAGGAGTGGCTGCGCTTCCTGGATGTCGGGCTGTCACCGGCGGTCTTCCAGACCGAGTCGGGAACCTTGCTGGTCGAGGGCGCGTTTCGTCCGCAGGTCGATGCGGACGCGGTGGATGCGCTGTGCGTGGCGGCGCGCAAGCGCTATCTCGACTGGATGCGGCGCGCATGAGCCTGTTCCCGCAAGCCTTGCTGGTCGATGGCTTTGCGTGGCCGTGGGTGCTGGCCGCCATCGTGCTGCCGATTGCGATCCACCTGCTGCCTGCACGGTCCACCCAGGGCCCGGCGCTGAAGGTGCCGTGGACGCAGCGCTTGCAGGCGATCGCCAAGGGTGCACCTGGGCGCGGCAAGGCCGTGCGGTTCCCGTGGCTGTTGCTGTGCGCTTGGATGCTTCTCTGCCTTGCCGCTGCGCGGCCGCAGCGGTTGGGGCCGGAAATCGCGCCTGCACAGGCCGGGCGTGACCTGCAATTGGTGCTGGACCTGTCCGCCAGCATGGGTCAGGAGGACATGCAGCTCGGTGGCGGCGCGGTGGATCGGCTGACTGCGGCCAAGGCGGTGCTGTCCGATTTCATCGACCGTCGCGCGGGAGACCGTCTTGGCCTGATCGTGTTCGGTGATCGCGCCTTCGCGCTGACGCCGTTGACTGCGGATCGTGACAGCGTGCGCCAGCAGCTCAACGACACCCAGCTCGGGCTGGTGGGGCGTTCGACCGCACTCGGTGATGCCATGGGCCTTGCGACCAAGCGATTGCAGGCGCAGCCGGCCAAGCAGCGGGTGGTGATCGTGCTCACCGATGGCATGAGCAATTCCGGCATCCTCGATCCGCAGCGCGCGGCGCAGATCGCCCACGATGCGGGCGTGCGCATCTACACGATTGCGTTTGGGGGCGATGGCCAGGGCGTGTCGCTGTTCGGCTTCCAGTTGCCGCTCGGTGGCGGCGATGAGGTGGATGAAGACGGCCTGCGCAAGATCGCCGAGACCACCGGCGGCCGCTTTTATCGTGCGCGCGATGCCGACGAACTGGCGGGCATCTATTCCCAGATCGATCGGCTTGAACCGACCCGCCACGCCGGACTGCCGCTGCGGCCGCGCATCGAGCTGTATCCGTGGCCGTTGGGCATGGCGATGGGTATTGGTCTGCTGGCGCTGTGGTTACGCGGGAGGCGGCGATGAGCGCCTTGATCGACACCCTCGGCCAGCTGCATGTCCTGCGCCCGTGGTGGTTGCTGGCGCTGCTGCCCTTGCTGGCATTGGCGATCCTGTTGAAAGCACGCGCGCGGCGTCGCTCGGTTTGGCAGGACGCGGTCGATCCGCACCTGTTGCCGCATCTCCTTGACGATGGCAAACACGGCGCGGCATCGTCGAACTGGCCGCGGCTGAGGGCATTGCTTGCGGGTGTGCTGGCCGTGTTGGCGCTGTCCGGGCCGAGCCTGCGCAAGCTGGAGCAGCCATTGCTGCAAACCCGCGAGCCCTTGGTGGTGGCGCTGGATCTGTCGCAGGCGACGCTGGCGAATGACCTGCCGCCGAATCGTTTGGCGCAAGCGCGGGCAAAGCTCGCTGATCTGCTGCGCCTGCGTGATGGTGGGCAGATCGCACTGGTCGCGTTTGCCGACGATGCCTACACCGTTGCCCCGCTGACACCCGATGCCGCGAATGTGGCGTTGTATCTCGACGCGCTGTCACCCGAGGTGATGCCGGCCGATGGCCACCATGTCGATCGTGCGATCACGTGGTCGCTGTCGCTGCTGCACCAAGCCGGTTTTGCGCATGGCATCATCCTGCTGATCACCGACCATGCCGATGCCAGTGCGATTGCCGAGGCGCAACGCGTCCATGCGCAAGGGGACGGGGTGATGGTGCTCGGATTGGGCAGTCCGCGCGGTGGTGTCTATCGGAACGGAGACACGCTCGAATCCGCCAAGCTGGATGTCGACTCGTTGCAACGCTTGGCCGCTGCCGGCGGCGGACGTTATGCATCGATCACGCTGGACGCGTCCGACTTGCGCGCGCTGGGTGTCCTTGATCCGCAGCAGGACGTGGCACGCACCGCGCGTGGCGAGACCGCGGCGTTGTGGCAAGACGATGGTTACTGGCTGATTCCACTGGTGATGTTGCTGGTGCTGCCGTGGTTCCGCCGTGGCGGTGCGCTGGCCGTGGTCCTCGTTTGCACCCTGTGGCTGCCGACGGCGCGCGCGCAGCAGGCCGCACCGCAAGCCACGCCGCAAGGCAGCCTGTGGCAACGCGCCGACCAGGCGGGCTGGGCACGGATGCAGCAAGGCATCGCCGATTACCGGCGTGGCGAATACGCTGCTGCGATCGCCAAGCTTTCCGGCCTGCCCGGTGCCGAAGCGCAATACAACCTCGGCAATGCGCTGGCACAGGCCGGGCGGTATCCGGAAGCGATTGCGGCCTATGATCGCGCGCTGCAACTGCAGCCGGGCATGGCTGACGCACGCTTTAACCGTGACCTGGTGCACGCCGCCCAGCGTCGCCAGCAGCAACATCAGCAGCAGAACCAGCAACAGAACCAGCAGCAGAATCAGCAGCAGAATCAGCAGCAGAACCCGCAACAGAACCCGCAGCAGAACCCGCAACAGAACCCGCAGCAGAACCCGCAGCAGAATCAGCAGCAGAATCAGCAGCAGAACCAGCAGCAGAACCCGCAGCAGAACCCGCAGCAGAACCAGCAGCAGAACCAGCAGCAGAACCAGCAGCAGAACCCGCAGCAGAATCCGCAGCAGAATCCGCAGCAGAATCCGCAGCAGAATCAGCACGGACGTCAGACGCCGTCGCAAGGCGTGCCACAACCGCCCAAGCCAGCCGATGCGCAGGCCCAGCAGCGCGCGGATGCGGCGCAACGCCAGCGCATGCAGGACGCCCTGCGTGAACAACAGTCGCCCCCCCGGCGAGCGTCGCAAACGACACCCGCCAGTGCGCAGGAAACGCCGGAGCAGCGCGAACGCCGGCTGACCAATCAGGCCTGGCTGCAGCGGGTGCCGGATGATCCCGGCGCATTGCTGCGCGCACGCTTCCTGCTGGAAGCACGTCGTCGCAGTGGGGACGCACAATGAGCCGCGCCAGCGCCGCCGTGTTGTGCATGTTGCTGGCGCTGATGGCCTTGCCCGTGCAGGCGCAGACGCGGGCATGGCTGGACCGGACCGACATCAGTTACGGCGAATCGGTGGCGCTCACGATCGAAACCGACCAGCCGGCGTCGGCGATCGATAGCTCGCCGCTGCGTGACGCGTTCGACATCGCCGGTCAGACGCAGCATAGCAGCGTCGAGTGGGTGAATGGACGCAGTAGTCGGAAAACCTTGTTGGTCCTCGGGCTGCGGCCGAAGGCGCCGGGTGTGCTGACGATCCCGCCGCTGCGGGTCGGTGCGACCTGGACCGCGCCGCTGCGACTGATGGTGCGGCCGCCACAGGCTCAGCCTGCGAGCGCAAGTTCCGATGTGTTCGTCGAAACCTTGGTCGATGATCCCAGGCCCTTCGTGCAGCAATCGGTGGGCGTCACGGTTCGGTTGAACTACGCCATCCCCTTGCTGTCCGGGCAATTGGATCAAGACCCACCCGCACGTGCATCGATGCAGCAGGTGGGCGAGGATCAGCGTTCGATCCGTGCGCTGGGTGGCAGGCGCTACTACGTGATCGAGCGGCATTACTTGCTGATCCCGGAGTCCAGCGGTGCATTGCAACTGCCGGGTGCGCGCTTCAACGGCTTGCGTGGATCGGCAGGCCTGGATGCCCTGTTCGACGACAACCAGCACCCGGTCTCGGCCGCATCCGCACCGATCCGGTTGCAGGTCAGGCCGATCCCGCCGGACGCGCCGCAGCCATGGTTGCCGCTGCGGTCGCTTGGCTTGCGCTACCTGCGGCTGCCGACCCATGCGCGGGTCGGTGAGGCCGCAACCGTCGAGATCGCATTGACCGCCGAGGGTGCCAGCGAAACCCAGTTGCCGGCGTTGCAATTGCCTTCGGTGTCGGGTGTCCGTGTCTTCGCCGAACCGCCGCAAGCGGACACCCAACTGACGGACGGCCATCTGCGCGCCAGCGTACGGCGCAGTTTTTCGTTGGTGCCGCAACAGGCAGGTGCACTCACCCTCCCTGGCCCCACCGTGACGTGGTGGGACGCGCTGGCCGGGGTGGCAAGGACGACGCAACTGCCCGCGCTGACGCTGGACGTTGCGCCCGGATTCGGAGCGACCGGAGCGGCCACTCCCGGCACGGCGACGCCGGTGCCGTCATCGAGGCACGACCGTGAATCGACTGCCTCGGCACCAGCGGAGAAGCCCGGTACCTCGATCATGGCGTGGTGGTACGCAGGCGCCTTGGCACTGCTGGCACTGGTTGCATCGGCCACGCTGCTGTGGCGGAGGCGGATTGCCGCGGCTGCAAAGGCTGGATGCGCCGGAGCATCCGCACACACGGAATCCCTGGCCGATGCACTCGCAGGCGGGGATCTGGGCCGCATTGCCAGTGCACTCGCCCGACAGGCCGGTGCGGCGTCCGGCGATCTCGACCATGTGCTGGATCACCTGCGGGAACCCGCACAGCGCGATGCCGTCGCCCGCTTGCAGGCCGCGCGCTGGGGCGACGGTGATGCGCAAGTGGCATTGCGTGTGCTACGTGCGGCGTTTGCCGGAGGTGCGTTCTGGCGGCAACCGAAGGCCCGTATCGACGCGTTGCTGCCACCGCTGTATCCGGAGTAGGCCTCGGCGTTTGCTAAGCTCATCGGCCTGGGCACCTGCTGGGCGGTTCGATGGCCAACAACGGAAGCGGCAAGCTGAAACTGCACTGGAAGATGTTGATCGGCTTCCTGGCCGGACTGATGCTCGGCTTGCTGGCGCACTATGTCTCGGGTGCGGACGCGCCTTGGGTGCAGTGGCTGACCGAGTACGTCACCCAGCCGGCCGGCACGCTGTTCCTGCGCCTGATCTTCATGTTGGTGATTCCGCTGCTGTTCTCGGCGCTGATCATCGGCGTGGCCGAGATGGGCGACGTGCGCTCGCTCGGCCGGATTGGGTGGAAAACCCTGGGCTACACCGTCGTCGCCTCCGGCATTGCCGTGGTGCTCGGCCTGCTGCTGGTCAACTGGCTGCATCCGGGCGGTGGCGTCGATCCCGAAGTGGCCAAAACGATGCTCGCGCAAAGCGCCGAGCGCGCGCAGGCGATCGTGAGCGGTGCCGGCAGCCAGCCCAAGGGCCTGGATCTGCTGCTGGGTATCGTCCCCGACAATGTGGTGGCGGCGGCGGCCAACAACACCATCCTCGCGGTGATGTTCTTCGCGTTGATGCTCGGCATCGGGCTGGTGTTGGTGCGCACCGAGGCGACGGCGGCCTTGCAGCGCGGGATCCAGGGCTTGTTCGAAGTGTCGATGAAACTGATCGAACTGGTCATCTCGCTGGCGCCGTACGCGGTGTTCTGCTTCATGTTCAACCTCGCCGCGCTGTTCGGTTGGGACCTGCTGCGTTCGCTCGGGGCTTACGTTGGGGTTGTGGTGCTGGCGCTGGCGATCCATCTGGTCGTGGTCTATTCGCTGATGCTGCGCTTCCTTGGTGGTTGGTCGCCGGTAACGTTTTTCCGTGGCGTCCAAGAGGCGATGGTCATGGCGTTCTCCACCGCCTCCAGCAACGCCACCTTGCCAGTGTCACTGCAGGTGGCCGAGGAGCAGCTCAAATTGCCTCGACGGGTTTCGCGTTTCGTGCTCACCGTCGGCGCCACCGCTAACCAGAACGGCACCGCGCTGTTCGAAGGTGTGACCGTGCTGTTCCTCGCCCAGTTCTTCGGGGTCCCACTCACGCTGGAGCATCAAATCACGGTGATGTTCGTGTGCATCCTCGGCGGCATCGGCACCGCCGGCGTCCCGGCCGGCTCGCTGCCGGTGATCGCGCTGATCTGCGGCATGGTCGGGGTGCCGCCGGAAGGCATCGGCTTGATCCTCGGCGTCGACCGATTCCTCGACATGTGCCGCACCACCCTCAACGTCACCGGTGATTTGATGCTGGCGGCGGTGGTGTCGAAGGGTGAGTCCAGCGATGCCGAAGCCGTGGAAACGAGTGCGGATGGTGTGGCGCCGTAGTGCAAGTTTTCGAAATTTCGGACAAGCCGTATCTTGTCTGCAGACCATGCGCATGGTGGTGAATGGTCGTTTCGAAATGGCGGCTCACGCTGCACGCGTGACATGAGCCAGTTTGGTGAGAACGGATCAGTCACTTTTTGCGTAGGGTTCAGAGGGTTCGGCATGCCCACGCGGGGCGACAACAGCCCGTGCGGGGTGGGACAATACGCATTCCCTCCGCTGCACCTCACGCCATGACTGCGCCCAGCCGCCGCGATCTCGCCAACGCCATCCGTTTCCTCGCCATCGATGCGGTGCAGGCCGCCAATTCCGGGCATCCGGGCATGCCGATGGGCATGGCCGACATCGCCGAGGTGCTGTGGAACGATTACCTCGACTGCAATCCGGCCAATCCGCACTGGGCGGATCGTGATCGTTTCGTGCTCAGCAACGGGCACGGTTCGATGCTGCAGTACGCGCTGCTGCACCTGACCGGCTATGACCTGCCGATCGAACAACTGAAGGCGTTCCGCCAGCTCGGCAGCAAGACCGCGGGCCATCCGGAAAACCACGTCTGTCCGGGGGTGGAAACGACGACGGGGCCGCTGGGGCAGGGCATTGCCAATGCGGTCGGCTTCGCGCTGGCAGAAAAGCTGCTGGCGCGGCACTTCAATCGCGACGGCCACGCCATCGTCGATCACCGCACCTGGGTATTCCTTGGTGACGGCTGCCTGATGGAAGGCATCTCGCACGAGGCGGCATCGCTGGCCGGCACGCTGGGCCTGCACAAGCTGATTGCGTTCTGGGACGACAACCACATCAGCATCGACGGCGATACCGACGGCTGGTTCACCGATGACACGCCCAAGCGCTTCGAAGCCTACGGCTGGCATGTGATTCGTGGCGTCGACGGGCACGATCCGGTGGAGATCAAGGCCGCGATCGAGACCGCGTTGAAGGCATCCGACAAGCCCGTCCTGATCTGCTGCCGCACCACGATTGGTTATGGCTCCCCGGGCAAGGCGGGCAAGGAATCCAGCCACGGCGCGCCACTGGGCAAGGACGAGGTGGCCGCCACCCGCACCGCACTGCACTGGCCGCATGCGCCGTTCGAGATTCCGCAGGCCGTCTACGCCGGCTGGCGCGGGCGCGATCGCGCCGGGCTGGAAGCGCAGTGGAACGCGCGCTTCGCGGCCTACCGCGCGGCCTATCCGGAACTGGCCGCGGAGTTCACCCGCCGCATGGACGGTGCGCTGCCGCAGGGCTTTGCCGAAGCCGCCGATGCCTACATCGCCAAGTTGCAGGCGGATGGCCCGAACATCGCCAGTCGCAAGGCCTCGCAGATGGCGATCGAAGCATTCGCCCCGCTGTTGCCGGAGTTGATTGGCGCCTCGGCGGACTTGGCGCATTCCAATCTGACCCTGTGGAAGGCCAGCAAGCCGGTGACGTCGGGCGATCCGGATGCCAACTACATCCACTCCGGCGTGCGCGAATTCGGCATGACCGCGATCAGCAACGGGCTGGCCCTGCACGGTGGTTTCCTGCCGTTCGACGCCACCTTCCTAGTGTTCTCCGACTACGCCCGCAACGCGGTGCGCATGAGCGCGCTGATGGGTGCGCAGGCCATCCACGTCTACACCCACGACTCGATCGGCCTCGGCGAGGACGGTCCGACCCACCAGCCCATCGAGCACATGGCCTCGTTGCGCTACATCCCGAACAACGATCTCTGGCGTCCCTGCGATGCGGTGGAATCGGCGGTGGCATGGAAGGCCGCGATCCTGCGCAAGGATGGCCCGGCTTGCCTGGTGTTCAGCCGCCAGACCCTGCCGCACCAGCCGCGCAGCGATGCCCAGGTGGCCGACATCGCGCGTGGTGGCTATGTGCTGAAGGACAGCGTCGGTGCGCCCGAAGTCACCCTGATCGCCACCGGCAGCGAAGTGGGGCTTGCGATGCAGGCTGCGGCGCAACTGGGTGAGGGCGTGCGGGTGGTGTCGATGCCCTCGACCGAGGTGTTCGATCGCCAGGACGCCAGCTATCGTGAAGCCGTTTTGCCGCGTGCCTGCCGCAAGCGCGTGGCGATCGAAGCCGGCGTCACGGGATTCTGGCGCAAGTACGTTGGTCTGGATGGCGCCGTGATCGGCATCGACAGCTTCGGCGCCAGCGCGCCGGCGGAAGCGCTGTTCCCGCATTTCGGGATCACGGTCGAGGCAGTGATTGAAGCGGTTCGTTCGCTATGATGAGAATCATCCGCGAACGTTGTTGCGGTCGCGGGGTGCGGTCCGATGAGGTCAGCAGGCTGACCAATCGCCGCCACGTGGCGCGCCGAACCTGCGCAATCATGCCGGTATCGGGGGTGCGATCCTGCAGCCGAGTGCGCCGCGTTCGCTGACGGTTGGGCTGCGTTGGATGTTGGGTTGTGACGAGGAATGCCTGATGCGAACGATTCGAACGTTGCTCGTGCTCTTGCTGCTGTCGATGGCGTGCGCCGTGCTTGCAGCGCCACGCGATGGCCTGCGCATCGAACAGGCGTGGGCGCGTGCTACCCCGGCGGTGGCTCCGGTGGCGGCCGGCTATCTCGTCGTGATCAACGACGGCGACACGCCCGATCGCCTGCTGCGCATCGACAGCACCATCGCGCAGCGGGTCGAGATGCATCAAACCCGCGATGAGGGTGGGGTGATGCGGATGCGCCCGATCGAAGGCGGCGCCGTCGTTCCCGCACGCGGGCGGTTGGTGTTTGCTCCCGGTGGCAACCACCTGATGCTGATCGGTCCGGCGCATCCGCTGGTCGCCGGTGAAACCTTCGAAGCGACGCTGGTGTTCGCGCATGCGGGATCACGCAAGGTGCGCTTCGAGGTGCGCGGCATGGATGGCGACGCACCCATGCACATGCATTGACTGCCGTGGCTTCGGGTGTGCACTGTCGTTTCAGGCCGAGCCGGATACCCTTGGTCGCGAATGTCCTCCGACATCGGCTTGTGGCCGATGTCTCCCCCTGTATTTCGCGACCAAGGGTATCTGGCTCGGCCTTCCGAAGCTTCCAGGTGTCTCAGGTTCAAGCAGGCGCCTGAAACTTCCTGATTCCCTGTACAACGCAGCCCGGTGTGGCCCGCAGGCCTTCGGAGCAAACTAACGGAGGAGGCATTCGCCACCAGCGAATGCCGGGGGACATTTGCGCCGAAGGCCTGCGGGTCACACCGGGCGTCCGACGCTTGCGGACGGCAGGTCCAGTGGCGGTCAGTCATTCCGGAAACAGGACCCGGACCGGAACTCCCCAGCACGCTTGACAAGTCAAATTACACATGTAATCTGAGGAAAAGATTACGGGTGTAAACAATGCAGATCAGCGAAGCCGAATCAGTGGTGATGGACGTGCTCTGGCAGCGCCATCCGCTGGGCGCGGACGAGGTGGTCAGTGCGCTGGCCAATGCGCAGGATTGGCAGGAAGCTACGATCAAGACGCTGCTCAACCGCCTGCTCAACAAGGGCGCGATCAGTGCACAGAAGGACGGGCGACGGTTTCTCTACAGCCCGGAGCTCAAGCGCGAGGACTGGGTGCAGGCTGAAAGCCGGGGCCTGCTTGACCGCCTGTTCGATGGCCGCGTCGCGCCACTGGTCGCGCATTTTTCCGAACAGCGAAAGCTCAGCCGCAAGGACATCGCCGAGTTGCGCAAACTGATCGAGGAGATCGACGATGGACAGCCGTGAAGCCTGGGCCTGGTTGATCGAAGCCTGCACTGCCAGCAGTTTCGCGATACTGCTGGCGCTCGCCTTGCGCCTGCCCCTGCGTCGGACCTTCGGCGCCGGAGTGGCATACGGCGTCTGGCTGCTGGTGCCGGCGGCGTTGTTGGCGACATTGTTGCCGGCGCGGGCGGTGTACCTGCCTGCCGCTATCATCGCCGCGCCTCTCTCCGCTTGGGCAGCGACGCCAATGCCAATGCCGATGGCGACGGACTGGACGTCGCTTTGGCTGGCCGTGTGGGCCGCTGGTGGCTTGGGCATGGGGCTGTGGCTATGGCGGCACCAGCTGCGCTTCGAGCAGGCGCTGGGCAAGCTTGAGGTGTTGGATGCGGGCAACAGCGTGGTGCGCGCGGAAAGCTGTGCGGGCCTGCCGGCACTGGTCGGCGTACTGCGCCCGCAGATCGTGCTGCCCGCCGATCACTCCAGTCGTTATGACAGCCAACAGCAGGCGCTGCTGCTGGCCCATGAGCAATGCCATCGGCAGGCAGGCGATGCGTGGGTCAATGCGTTGGTGGCGTTGCTGCGGGCCATGTTCTGGTGCAATCCGCTGGTGCATGTCGCCGCCGCGCGACTGCGCCACGACCAGGAACTCGCCTGCGATGCGCGGGTCCTCGCGACCCATCCCGATGCCCGTCGTCGTTACGCCGACACGATGCTCGATGCCGCCCTGTCGCTGCAGCCCATCCCCATGGGCTGTCACTGGGGCATGACCCACCCACTGAAGGAGAGAATCATGTTGTTGAATCGAGAACGTCCTGCACGCGGAAAGCGGATTGTGGGAATGGCCGTGTTGGGTATCGTCGCCGGTGCGACCGCGCTGGGTGTGTGGGCGGCGCAACCGCCGCGCGTCGAGTCGGTGACGGAGCCAGGCCAAGCCGAATCCACCACGCCTGGGCAGGTTGAATCCGCACAGGCGCGGCAGGCGCGCGAGCAGGCTCAACAGGCACGTGTGCAGGCGCAACAAGATCGTTTCCAAGCACAAACGGACCGCATCCAGTCACAACAGGATCGGGCACGAGCACAAGCGGACCGCGATCTGGCGCAACAGGCCAGGCTGGCGCAGCCGGGACCGCAGGGATATCCGCCTCCTCCGCCTCCACCGCCGCCTGCACCGGGTGCGCTGGTGGCACCGCCTCCGCCTCCACCGCGTGTCCGTTCGGCAGGTGAATCACCGGCGACGGCGATCCATCCACTGGCAGATCCAGTCTATCCTCGCGATGCCCTGAAAGCAGGTGTAGAAGGCATGGTCGTGATGGTGGTGGACGTGGGCGCAGATGGTCGTGTGACGAATGCCGTGGTGGATCGGTCCAGCGGTGACAGCCGTCTCGATGCCTCGGCGCTGGCGGCAGTGCGCGGGTGGATGTTCCGTCCCGAGATGAGCGCCGGCAAGCCGGTGGCGAGCCGGGTTCGCGTACCGATCCAATTTGCAGCGCACGATCCTGAGGCAACACCGCCGGCACCGGCACGGCCGGCGGCGAACGGAGGCTGAGGCCTTGCGCTCAGTTCGCAACGCCCTGCTGGCATGTGCGCTGCTCCCGGTGGCGATCACCGCCACCGGTTGCGCATCGCAGCCACCACCGTCAACCCCGGTGATGGGGTATGCAGCAGACGGCGCGGTGGGTGCGGAACGGGTGGATGACGATGCCTCGACCGTTCGCTACCAGCAGGCAGCGGGCAGCAGTTACCTCGACCCGGTGCCGTCGAAGGACAACAGCCTTCCGGTGTATCCGGCGGAACGACTGGATCGTCGCTTGCCGGCCGTGACCGTGGTTGTCCGGTTGATCATCGACGCCGCAGGCAAGGTGAGTGATGCCCGCATCCTCGACAATGCCGGTGATGAGCAGGGGTTCGCTGATGCCGTTGAGCACGCGGTACGAGTTTGGACTTTCCTGCCGTTGCAGCGCGTAACCGGCAGGCACGTGCATTCGCTGCCATTCACCGAGGACTACCAGTTCACCTTCCGACAAGACAACGGGCGTGCGGTGGTGGAACGCGAGTGATCCATCGTGGTCTTCAGGCAACGATTCCGGCGAAGAGCGTGGCCCCAAGGAGTGGTCCATTCATGCTGGCCGGCTGGCTCACCTCGGCTGGCGAGAACCACCAAGGCAACGCTGATTTGTCAGTGTTGCCCGAATGGGCTCAGTGGTTTCTTGGCGCGGCAGGCGATTCGCCACCCAGCGTCTTGTTCAGTAGGTCGGCAAGCCGGATCGCACCGATCTGGATACGCTGTTCGGCCAATGGACGCATTTGATCCAAGTAGTGGCTGGTCATCTTGTGTTTGTTGTCGGGCGGATACAGGCCCGGCTGTTCGGTCAGGCGACAGGATTCCTCGGCCCACTGCAGCGGAGCGTCTGACGCACGCGCTTCCGTGGCGGCCGTCGGAGACGGCGCTGCTTGCAGTGCCGCCACATAGGCATTCAGGTCGAGCTTGCGGTTGGCGAGGATGTAGAAATCCCAGACCGAATGCAGGTTGGTGCCCTGCACGCCGTCGACGTACTGCTTGAGCGCAAAGGCTTCCGGCTGGATGGTCGTGCGCAGGCTGATCTGGAACTGGTTGCCGCCGCGATCGGTGCGGCTGTTGGCGTGCAGCGGCTGGTGCAAGTCACCGACCAGGTGCACCACCCACTTGAGCGCGTCGCGACGTTCCGCCAGTGGCTTGCTGGGGTCGCCAAGGATCGCGGTTTCCCGTTCCAGCGCCACCACCGCGCAATTGCCGTCCGGGCAGTCGCGGGCGAGGTCGAAGTTGCAGCCACCCCCGGCCGCATTGATGTAATGCCAGCGCGAGGTGGCGCGGAAGTGTTCGGGGTCGGTCGTGCGCAGGTCATCAGCCCAGGTCGCCACGCCGGCGAGGGTCGGGGTCGGTTCGCCCTGGAGCAGCGTCGCGACTTCGGCCGCGGCCTTGGGATTGAGTTTGGCCTGGGCCAGCGCACCCACGAGCCGATGCCCGAGCGCCGACCATGCGAACGCGGCGACTGGGACGAGGGTGATCAGGGCCAGAGCGATGGCGATTTTGGGGCGTCTTGACATCGAGGATGGCCGGGAGGGATGAAACCGCTAAAATAGCGCGGATCGGACACGTTGTCCGGCGCGCAACCCTTTCAGGAGTCTTCGGGATGGCAATCAAGGTCGGCATCAATGGCTTCGGCCGCATCGGGCGCTGCGTGTTCCGCGCCGCGGTCGAGAATTTCGCGGGCGATATCGAAATCGTCGGCATCAATGATCTGCTGGAGCCGGACTATCTTGCCTACATGCTCAAGCATGACTCCGTGCATGGGCGTTTCAAGGGGAGTGTGAGTGTCGAGGATGGCGCGCTGGTGGTGAACGGCAAGCGCATCCGCCTGACCGCCGAGCGTGACCCGGCCAATTTGAAGTGGGATGCCGTGGGCGCCGACGTGGTGATCGAGTCCACCGGTCTGTTCCTGTCTGCCGATACTGCGCAGAAGCACATCGATGCAGGCGCGAAGAAGGTGTTGTTGTCGGCACCTTCGAAGGACGCAACGCCGATGTTCGTGTATGGGGTCAACCACGCCAAATACGCGGGCGAGGCAATCATTTCCAATGCCTCGTGCACCACCAACTGCCTCGCGCCGATCGCCAAGATCCTCAATGACAAATGGGGCATCAAGCGCGGCCTGATGACCACGGTGCACGCTGCCACCGCCACCCAGAAGACCGTCGATGGCCCGTCCAACAAGGACTGGCGCGGTGGCCGTGGCATCCTCGAGAACATCATCCCCTCCAGCACCGGCGCGGCCAAGGCGGTGGGCGTGGTGATCCCGGAACTCAACAAGAAGCTGACCGGCATGAGCTTCCGCGTGCCGACCTCGGACGTGTCGGTGGTCGATCTGACCGTCGAACTCGACAAGCCCGCCAGCTATGCCGAAATCTGCGCGGAAATGAAGGCGCAGTCGGAAGGCGCGTTCAAGGGCATCCTCGGTTACACCGAAGACAAGGTGGTGGCCACCGATTTCCGCGGCGATCCGCGCACCAGCATCTTCGACGCCGAGGCCGGCATCGCGATGGACGACACCTTCGTCAAGTTGGTGAGCTGGTACGACAACGAATGGGGCTACTCGAACAAGTGCCTGGAAATGGTCAAGGTGATGGCGGCGGGCTGATTGCCTGTCGGCTTCAACGAAAAAGCCCCGCTGGTCGGGGCTTTTTTGCGGGCTTCATTCGCGCCGCAGCAAGAACAGTTTGTCGGTCTTGCCGTCCCACTCGGCGGCATCCGGCAACGCGGGTTTCTTGTGGGTCAGCACCGGCCACAGCGGCGAGAGTTCGGCATTGATGCCGAGGAAATGTTCCTGTCCCGCGGGCACGTCATCCTCGGCGAAGATCGCGCCGACCGGGCATTCGGCCACGCACAGGGTGCAGTCGATGCAGCTTTCCGGGTCGATGACCAGGAAGTTGGGGCCTTCGTGAAAGCAGTCGACCGGGCACACTTCGACGCAGTCGGTGTGCTTGCAGTTGATGCAGTTTTCGGTGACGACGTGGGTCATGTCGTGGGGCTTCGCGGGCTTTCCATTATAAGCAGTGCGGCCATGGGATTCCCCGGGTGGGATGGGCGTGACCTGCGCTCAGGCGTAAAACATGAGTTTGGCGAGGATGACGATCCCCACCATCAGCGTCAGCACGAGGCGGTGGGTATGGCGGAAGCGGCAGGGATCCATGGTCCCGCGCAGTCCGGCGCGAATCGCGGTCACGAACACCCCAAGCACGCCGAAGGCCAGCAGCACCTTGAGCGAAAGCAGCCGGCCGAATGGGGTTCCCAGGCAGGTAAAGCCGCCGCAGCGGATATCGAACAGGGCAAAGCCACTGAGGAACAGCAGCGCCACCACCACCGGCATGAAGCGCCGGACCCGGGCCATGACTGCCGCCTCGATCTGCTCCATGGTGGCGTGGTCGAAACGGGCGTGGAACGACTCCAGGACGAGCACCTCGAAACACACCGCGCCGACGAAAATAATGGCGCAGGACAGGTGCAGCAGCAGGATCAACGGGTACCATGAGGCCATGGAGGCAGGATACGGCGCGCTTGAGGGGGCTGTCTGGTCCAGAATTGACTTGGGTCAATCGCAATGCATGGCGACGCCATGGCGTGAGGCAGCGGCATCGTGGCGGAGACGGGCGTGAACGCGGTCTGGAGCTTGCGCCGACGGCTTGGCCTCGGCTTGACCGTGGCTGCGTTGCTGCCGGCGATCCTGTTCGGTTCGGCGCTGCTTTGGGTGCAATGGCATCGCGACTACCAGAACCTGACCGCCTCGCTGGATGCCAGCGTTCGGCTCAACGCTGGCCTGATCGACGATTTCCTTGAATCCCAGCAAGCCGCCGTTCGGCTGTTGGCGGAAAACGTGTCCGAGGGCCCCGGTCAGGACGGGACCAAGCTGGCCAACCTGCTGCATGCGTATCCGGCCATGATCCGGATCCTGATGGTCGATGCCGAAGGGGATGTCGTTACCATCCACGATGCCCGTGGCCGTGAGTTGCCGAAGCTGTCCGGCCTGGGGTCGGGAGAGGAGTGGTTCACCACGGCCCGCGACCGTTTTCGTCCATACGTCACCAACGTCTACCACCGTCCAGCGTATGGATCGGAGGCCGTGGTCGGCGTGTCCGCACCGATCCTGAGCGGAAGAGAATTCAAGGGCGCCTTGTTGGCGGCGATCCCGGTCGAGAGCCTGATGCGGCAGAGTGCCGAGAGTGCGGCGCGTAGCCGATGGGACTTGCTGTTGGTCGATCGCGACAACCGGGTCATCTTCGCCAGCCATGGGCTGCGGTTTGACGTCCTGGGGGATGCCGGGGACACCGGGAGGGCATTGGGTCGGGTTGCCGCCACCGCGGACCGTCCGACCCGGGAGTTGGAGTTGAGTGGGTTGCTGAAGGACGATGCACCGGCGCTGGTCGAGGCTGTGCGCATGCGCAATGGTTGGATGCTGGCGTTGATCGCCCCGCGCCAACAGTTGCTTGCCCCGCTGTATTCGAGAGCCGTGCTGCTTGCCGCCCTGCTGGCGGTGACCCTGCTGTGCGCGATGGCCGTGCTTGGCCTGCAGTGGCGCATCTTGGGACGCAGCATCGACGCATTGTTGCAGGGCTTGCGTGGCTATGTGCTCGGAGGGCAGATCAATGCGCGAGGGCTGAGCCGGCTGCCGGGTGAACTGAAGCCACTGGCGCACGGGATCGAGGAACTTGGCGTGCGCATGAACACGGCCTTTGCCCAGGTCCAGCAGGTGCTGGGCGAGCGCGAGCAGGTGATCGCCGAGCGCACCGAATCTCTCAACCAGGCGGTGTCGGAACTCAGCCTGCAAAGCCGGACCGACGCCTTGACCGGCACCTTGAACTACCGTGGCTTCCGCGAAGCCTGCGATCAGGTCTGGGATGATCCTGACAGCCAGCCATTGGCGGTGCTGGCGCTCGATATCGACCATTTCAAGCGTTACAACGATCTCTACGGCCATGCGGAAGGCGACGTTGCCCTGCGCCGTTTTGCCGGTGCGGTGCGCAGCGCCCTGTTCCGCTCTGGCGACGTGCTGGCTAGGCCGGGGGGCGAGGAATTCTCTGTCTTGATGCCCGACTGCTCGCTGCGGCAGGCGATGCAGGCTGCCAATCGGGTGTGTGCGCGGGTGCGTGAGGCCGATATTTCGCACGACGATACCCCGGGCGGACGAATGACGGTCAGTATCGGGGTGGCGGCTCGAGAGCAGGGCGATGCCGATGTCGATGCCCTGCTCAAGCGCGCCGACGAAGCCCTGTACCGGGCCAAGAGCGGCGGCCGCAACCAGGTCAGCGCCTGAGGATGGATTTGCAGCAACGCGGCATCAACGCGACAATGCGCGCCCTGGTCTGACTGTGATCCCTGACGCATGACCCTCCTGCGCATGACCGACCTCGACCTTGCCGGCAAGCGGGTCCTGATCCGGCAAGATCTCAACGTTCCGATCGACGAGCACGGACGCATTACGTCCGAGCAGCGCATCCTGGCCTCGCTGCCGACCTTGCACCTGGCGCTGGACAAGGGCGCGGCGGTGCTGGTGACCTCGCACCTCGGCCGACCGAAGGAAGGCGCGTGGAGCGCGGCCGACTCGCTGGCTCCGGTGGCGGCGAAACTGGCGGAGCTGCTGGGCCGCGAGGTGCCACTGGTGAAGGATTGGGTCGAGGGCGTCACCGTCGCGCCCGGGCAGATCGTGTTGCTGGAGAATTGCCGCATGAACGTCGGCGAGAAGGCCGACGACGAAGCACTGGCGCGGAAGTACGCCGCCCTGTGCGATGTGTTCGTGATGGATGCCTTCGGCACCGCGCACCGCGCACAGGCCTCGACCCATGGCGTGATCCGGTTCGCGCCGGTCGCCTGTGGGGGCCCGCTGCTGATGGCCGAACTCGACGCGCTTGACAAGGCGCTGGCCAACCCGGCGCGGCCGCTGCTGGCGATCGTCGCCGGCAGCAAGGTGTCGACCAAGCTCGAGTTGCTGGGTAGCCTGGTCGACAAGGTCGACCAACTGATCGTCGGTGGCGGCATTGCCAACACCTTCATCGCCGCGCAGGGCCACGCCGTCGGCACCTCGCTGGTGGAAATGGACCTGATCGACACCGCCAAGCAGATCCAGGCCGCCGCGCAGGCGCGGGGTGCCGAGATCCCGCTGCCGGTCGACGTGGTGGTGGCCCCGGCCTTCGCCGCCGATGCACCCGCCACCGTCAAGCCGGTGGATGCGGTGGGTGAAGGCGACATGATCCTCGACATCGGCCCGCACACCGCGAACCGCTATGCCGAAATGATCGCCAAGGCCGGCACCGTGGTCTGGAATGGCCCGGTCGGGGTGTTCGAATTTGACGCCTTCGCCGCCGGCACCGCGGCGGTGGCGCATGCAATCGCGGCGTCGCCCGCATTTTCCATCGCCGGAGGCGGCGACACCCTCGCTGCAGTGGACAAGTTCGGGATTGCCGATGAGGTCTCCTACATCTCCACCGGCGGCGGCGCTTTCCTTGAATTCCTCGAAGGCAAGGCCTTGCCAGCGGTGGTTGCCCTGCAAGCCCGTGCTTCACTGGACGGATGACGGAACACCGAGGAGCACCATGCGTTTCATTCTTGCCTTGTTTGCCTGCCTGTTGGCGCTGGGCCCTGCACGGGCCGAAGACTTCAGCAACGGGGGATTCAGCTTCAGTACCGGCCCGGCGCCAGCCTTCGTCGTGGAGCGGGCCCCACAGACCACGTGGCCTGCGGATGCCCCCGGCACCAATGATGGCCAGTGGCGGTACTGGCGTTTTGACCGTCAGGTCGACCGGCGTCCGGGCCAGGACATTGCATACACCGATTACATCTACGAACCGCGGTCGCAGGGCAATGTCGGCGAGGCCGGGCGTTTCGACGTCCAGTTCAATCCCGAATACCAGAAACTGGTCCTGCACCGGGTTGAACTGTTCCGCAATGGGCATTGGCAATCGCGCTTGAAGCCGGGTGAGATCACCATCGCCCGCCGCGAGCAGCAATTCGAACAGGAAATCTCCGACGGCACCGTGACTGCGCTGATCGTCATCGAGGATGTGCGTGTCGGCGACGTGATCCGGATCAGCTTCAGCGTCATCGGCAGCAATCCGATCCTCGCCGGTCAGACATCGGAACAGACTCGGCTTTCGATTGGCCACCCGATCCTTGATCTGCGCCTGCGCACGCTGTACCCGCCGGGCACTGCAATCCGCGTGCATCGCGAGAACGGTGCGCCGGAGCCCGCCATCACCAACACCGCGGCGGCGACCCAGGTTGAGATCGCCGCGAGCCGGATCGACCGGTTGCAGGATGAGGGTGATTACCCGGTCTGGTACCAACCCCACCCACTGGTGCAGTTCGCGCCCCGACGCACGTGGACAGACGTGGTGGCCTGGGCGCTGCCGCTGTACCCGGATCGCGGTACGGTGACGTTGCCTGATGACCTGGAACTGCGCATCACCCAGTGGAAGCAGTTGCCGACAGCGGGGGCAAAGCTGAAGGCGGCACTTCGCGCGGTGCAGGACGAAGTGCGCTACTTCGGCGTGGAAACCGGAACCAGTTCGCACCGCCCACGCGAGCCGGCATTGGTGTGGCAGCGGCATTACGGCGATTGCAAGGACAAGGCGTGGCTGCTCGTCACCCTGCTGGGCCGTTTGGGCATTCAGGCCGTCCCCGCGCTGGTGGACACCGAACGCGGTCGCGCCGTGGGCAACTACGCTCCGGCTGCCGACTTGTTCAACCACGTGATCGTGCGCGCAGTGGTGGATGGTGGCACGGTGTTCGTCGATCCCACCCTGCGCCTGCAGGGGGGGACGCCACAGCAAGGCGACCTGTCGAGTTACGGCAACGTGCTGCCGGTGATCGCCGGGCAGGAAGGCACGGAGGCGATCCTTCCTCCGAAGCAGGTGGCCACCGGGATCGAGACACATGAACACTTCTCGGCCGAAGGCGACAAGGTGCGGCTGACAGTGCAGACCGAATACCGCGGCATGTATGCGGACCGAGAGCGGCAACGGCTGGACCAGGAGCGGATCGAGGATCGTGCACGCCGCTACCGCGAGTACTATGGCAAGCGGTACGGCACGGTGGACTCCTCGAACCCGTTGGCGGTCGAGGATGACCGGGACAACAACCTGATTACGATCCGTGAATCGTATCTGCTTGCCTCGCCGTGGAAGGCGGATGGCAGCATGCGGACGCTGGGTGTCGATGCTGGCGCAGTGGATGGTGTGTCCACCCTGCCGGCTCGCACCGAGCGCCAGGGACCGCTGGATTTCGCGATACCCGGGCGCTATCTCGATGAAGTGACGGTGAGTGCGCCCAACGGTTGGATTGCGCGATTCGAGCAGGAAGAAAAGCGCGTGGATGGGGTGGCATTCAGCTACCGGCGTGTGCTTGATCCGGAGGCTGGGCGGGTCAGGTTGGTTTCCGAAATGACCGTTTCGGCGCGTGAAGTGGGTCAATCCGAAGTGCCAGCCCACTTGGCCGCATTGCGCCAGGTGCGCGACACGCTGCACACCGGTTTCGTGTATCGGGCCCCTGCGAGCGTGGATGCCGCCCGCCGTGAAGAGCGGTTGCAGAACCTGTTGCGCGACGTGATGGAGGATCATTGAGATGTCCCACATCCTCAGAATCTCGACCCTGTTGCTGGCGCTGGCGGCTGCGCTTCCGCTCGCGGCCCAAGCCCAAGCCCAAGCCCAAGCCCAAGCCCAAGCCCAAGCCCAAGCCCAAGCCCAAGCCCAAGCCCAAGCCCAAGCCCAAGCCCAAGCCCAAGCCCAAGCCCAAGCCCAAGCCCAAGCCC
>NZ_JADZDS010000127.1 GCF_020850895.1 Thermomonas sp.
GCCGAACACCTATCAACCCGCCCAAACGCTCTGTGATGGCGCTCCAAGCCAGGCCAAACCGACGCTAGCGCCGCCTCTGGCTACGGCGCAGACTGCTCGGAGAGGGTGTTTGAAATTCCTATACCCCCGTCGACGTGGGTGTAGCTCACCAGATAGCCGCGCTGGCCAGCTTCGTCCAGCCGATGCAGCCGGTACAGCGCGCCGTTCTGCCAGCGTTCTTCGGCCAGCACCGCGCGCACTCCCTGCGCGGGCAGGTCGAGCTGCGCGAGCACCGCGTCGGCAAGCGTCGCCGGTGCCGGCGAACGCGCCGGTTCGACCTGCACCGCGAACAAGGCCAGCGCGGGCGAGTCCTCGTCGCCGGGATCGCGGGTCAGGACCAGGCTCGCTTCGTCCTGCTGGCGCTGCCAGCCGCGCGGCAGTTGCATCGACATGCCGCCGATCACCACCGCTTCGAAGGCCAGCGCGCGCTTGCCGGCGGCCAGGCCGGGTCCGCCGCTGAGGCACAGCACCAGCAGCAGGCCGGGCACGAGCCGCGGCCACGCGCGGGTCGATGCGGCGCGCAGCGCAGTGGCGCGGGTGCCGGCCGGGGCTTTGTCGATCGTTCCAGGTTTCATTGCATGCTCCATGGTTGCGGCCACGCCGCGCTGAGGCTGCGGTGGCTTCAGCGAGCCGACGGCTTTTCGTCGTCCGCGCCCACGCCGATGCGCTTGGCGGCGGGCTGGCCGTGCGCTTCGGGGTGCAGGAAGCGGCCCTTCTCGGCCGGCGCCTTGTCGAGTTCCACCGGGATCCGGTTGTGCTCGGCCCACGGGTCGTGGCGGATGCCGGTGATCTGCCAGCTCACCTTGGTGCGGGGCTCGTCGGTACGGATCGCGAAGCGGTTGCCGGCCACTTCCTCGGACACCATCGCGCGGGCGAAGCTGCCGATCACGGTAAGCTGGTAACGGAAGTCGCGATTGAGCGCCTCGAACCACGCGGGCAGTTCGATGGTGGCGCGGCCGTTGGCGTCGGTGACCACATTGCCGTTGTAGACATTCATCATGTCCGGCGACTCGACGAAACTGTGCAGCAGGTACTTGTTGGCCGGATCCAGCGGATGGTCGATCTTGAAGCTGCCGCCGCCCTTGCTGAGGGTGCCGCTGACGCTGACGTTGCCGGTGAACGATGCCGCAGCGCCACCAATGGCCACGTTCACGAACTCGCCGGCCTTGCCGCTCGCCGAGTTGACGCTGGCCCGGACCGCGGAGCCTGTCGTGCCGGGCGTCGTCAGCTCCGCACTGAGCACGCGGCTGCCGGCACTGCGTGCGTTGATCGCCCAGGCGCTGCCGGTGCCGTTGGCCTCGACCACCAGCGTGTCGCCGCTCGGCATGTTGCCGACCGCGACCAGGGCATTGCCGAGCCCGCCGCCGCTGGTCGCGTTGTTTTCGGCGCGCAGGCCGACGCCGTTGCTGGAGGCGGTGCGCGCGAGCACGCCGCGATTGGCGCCGGTGGTCGTCGGTGCGCTGGCCAACAACGCGGTGCCGGCGGTCGAGTTGGTGCTTGCGACGACACCATAGGCATCGCCGCTGGGGGCCAAATTGCTGCCCCACACCCCCGCCCCCTCGGCGACACTCGACGCTCCCAGTACGCCGAGCGGACCCTCGCCGCGTACACCGGTACCCTCATTCGAAGCGCTGAGCCCGTGCACGCCGATGGTCTGGCCGCTGGTCGCCGTCGCTTCGCCATGAACCGCGGTGCCGTCGACCGAAGCCGTGGAGCCGGCGACGCCGATCGTCGGTCCGCTGGTTGCGGCCGACTCGCCGCGCACCGCGGTGCCGAGGGGCGAGGCCACGCGTCCGTACACGCCGTGGGTATCGCCGATGGTGGCCGTCGCGTCGCCGAAGATGGCGCGGCCCTGATTGCTGGCTGCCACGCCCCAGACGGCGTAAGCGGTGGAACCGCTGGTGGCCGTGTTCATCGCGCGCACACCCGAGCCCTCGGGGCTGTCGCTGCGGCCGAACACGCCCATGTTGGCGCCGCTGGTGGCGGTGGCTATGCCGAGCACACCGCGGCCGGTAGAACTGGCGGTTTCTCCCCAGACGCCGGTCGAGTTGCCGGTCGCGGCGCTGGCAAGACCGAACACGCCGCGACCGGAGGTACTGTTGCTCTGCCCTTGCACGCCGCGTGCATCGCCACTGGACGCGGTGGCGTGGCCAAACACGCCGCGCGAACCGATCGTGTTGCTGTTGCTCACACCGACCACGCCGTCGGTCTGGCCCGAGCTGGCAGTGGCTGTCGCGATGAGGGCGGTCGACCCCGACGTGCCGTTGCCTTGGGAAATGCTCAGGCCGCGCAAAGCCGATGAGCCGCTGAATTGCTGTCCATAATGGCCATGATCGCTGCGTGCCACCGTGGTCGCCGCGCCACTGCCGGCGAAGTCGGCGCTGAAGGTGCTTCCGGTCAGCGTCAGACCGTTGCCGGCGCTGTAAGTGGTATCTCCATCGCCGGCACAGATCCAGGCGGTTCCTGACCATTTGGCTACCTGATTCGCGGTGCAGGCCTGCGGCATTTGATATGTCGGCGTGACGCTGAAGGTGCTGCCCGTCAGCGTCAGGCCGTTGCCGGCGCTGTAGGTGGTATCGCCATCGCTGGCACAGATCCACGCGGCGCCCGACCATTTGGCTACCTGATTCGCGGTGCAGGCCTGCGGCATTTGATATGTCGGAGCGACGCTGAAGGTGCTGCCCGAAAGCGCAAGACCTGTGCCCGCCGAGTAGCTGGTGCCGCCGTCGTCCGCGGCCGGCGCCCACGCGCTGCCGTTCCACTTCAGTACCTGGCCGCTGGACGGTGCCGTGGCGCTGACGCCGCGGCCCTGCAGTGCGCGGGCGCTGGCGGCTACCGGGGTCGGCAGGATCTCGATGCGCGGACCCATCGGCGTGCCGCCCACCTCCACCTGCAGCCAGCGGTTGCTTTCGGCGAAAGCCACGCCGGCGAAGTTGAGATCGATGGTGAACACGCCATCGAGCACTAGATAGGTGTTCGCGGTAATCGTGCTGCCGAGTTGCGTGCCCCCGCTCTGCGCGTCGTAGAGTTTGAAGGCGAGGTTGGCATTGCCGTTGAGCGGGCTGCCGCTCTGCTCCAGGAAGCCCTGGAAGGTGAACGGCTCGGCCTGGGCGCGAGGCAACGGCAGCACCAGGGCCGCGGCGAGGGCTAAGGCGAGCAGGTGGCGGTGGCTGCGCATGAGAGACTCCTGACGTTACCGGGCTTATTCGAAACCGTTGGCGAACAGTCCATCGCCGGCCGACTCGGGTACCCAGAAGCCGGCGTTGAGCCGATACGGTCCGCCGGAGGCCAGCGCCGCCTCGGGCTGGCCGATGCTGGCGCCGAGTCTGAAGTTGCCGCCGATCGCGCTGGTGGTGCCGCCGGCATCGATGCTCCAGCGGGTCATCGCGATCGCGCCCTGGGCGGTATTGCTTGCGACCGGTCCCGCGTCCTCGGCGGGCGGGTTTGCGAGGGTCGGGCCGAGCAGGCCGAGCGCCAGTCCGCATGCGTAGACGGTGCGTTTCATCGGATCACTCCTTGCCCGCATCGGCGCCGACGCCAGCACTTTACATCACTGCGAAGCAGGTTGGCACCGCCCGGAACATTGTGGCCAGTTGATGGGGGCGTTGTCGTTTTCACAAGGCGACTGCACGGAATGTCAAGAGTGGACTTCACTAGGCCCGATATGATCGCCCGGATGGGGCGGTGATGCGCTGGACGCTCCTCTGCAGGTGATGGCTAACGACCCTGACCCGACGCTCGCTAACGCGAAGGCTGAACAGTGAGCGTTTTTGCCACCGTTCGCAGATTTGTTGATGCACGAGATCTTGTCATTGGACAGCACGCCGTCGTCTGTCGAATGCCCGATCACTTCTCGGCGCGCCGATATTCATCATCGACGGGCACGTGTGCAATGGACACCTGACGGGGAGTTGTTAGCAGTCGGATGCACGAACCGGC
>NZ_JADZDS010000128.1 GCF_020850895.1 Thermomonas sp.
GAACCTCGAATAACTGGTTTTTGCTCGTCATTCCCGCGAAAGCGGGAATCCATTGCCTTTGTATTCAATGACTTGAAGATGCTCACTGGAGCCTCGAGCCAGATATCCGAGGTTATTCGAGGTTCCCTTAACTCAGGCGTTAGGCCGCGCTGTACTATTCACAAGCCGGACTGTCACTGTGGACACTTGCACTTCATCAGGTTGATGCAAACATGTCGGTACTATTGCTTATTGTTGTAGGTGTTGTTGGCTATATCATTCTTAAAGCCTACATTCGTCCCGGCATCACATCACAAAGCCACGGAAGTAGAGGCACGTCGCGCGACTCAATTCCTAGCTGGTTACAAGAGCGGCGGGATCTGGCCGATAAAGTTGGCGCGGGCGAAATGTTTCCATCGTGGCATTTCGATCAGATGACAGAATTTCAGTCGCGACGATTAGAAGAAGATGGGCGCAAATATTCAGGCCGCCTCACCAAAGGGCAGGCTTCTGACCTAATTGGCTTTGGTGAACAACCCGAAGAAGATGATATTGAAGTATTAAAGTTCTTCAATAAACCGCTGCGCAGCATGAATGCATCGCGAGCAAAGCACGAGATCGCATTAATATTTCAAAATCAGTTAAATAAACAAGCCTGGACAGACAGACCATCGACAGCACGCCAGAATGAATTTACCGGTTTTTCGGAATAAACATCGCGCCGCAACTACTCAAACGTGAAGCCGGCCTTCAAATCACTGATTTCCTAAATCAAGCCAAGACTATCAATGCTCCCAAGTATGACCAGTGGCGCATCTACGAATTCATCCTTGATGATTTCAATGATACGGACTTCCGTGAAGGCTATGACATGCGCAAACCGAGTACAGCCGCAATCCGCAAAGCCATCGACAGCTTACTTGCGGAAGGCAAGACTTGGAATGACATTGAGAGTGACTTAGTTGCCGAACGAATAGTAGAGATCGATCCTGGTCTTGAACGCTAATTGGCAATCGCCTCATCAATCTTGCGCGGCTTAACTCAGGCGTTACCCTTTCCCAACACCAGTTCAACCCGCCACCGGCAGCCGCCAACCGCGGCGGATGGCCATGAAGCGCATGCCGAAGCACAACAACGCACCGACCACCATCGCCGGCGCCTGCGGCCAGCCCAGCGCGTGTGCGATCGCGACGATGCCGCACCCGACCAGCGCCGCAACCGCGTACAGCTCGGTATGCTGCAGCACCACGGGCGTACGCACGACGAGCAGGTCGCGGGCGATGCCGCCGCCGATGCCGGTGATGATGCCGAGCAGGGTGGCCGCGAACGGCGACAAACCGAAGGCCAGTGCCTTGCCGGTACCGAGCACCGCGAACAACGCGAGCCCGGCGGCATCGAACAGCTGCACCGGATTGCGCAGACGTTCGATGATGCCGTGCCAGTAAAAACTCGCCACACCGGCAAGCATGGCAGTGGCCAGGTAACGCCAGTCGGCCAGCGATGCGGGTGGGATCGCGCCGATCAGCACGTCGCGCACGATGCCGCCGGTGACCGCGGTGGCGCAGGCGAGTACCAGCACGCCGAACAAATCCAACCGATGCCGAACAGCCAGCACGCCGCCGCTGAGCGCGAAGACGAAGATGCCGATCAGATCGAAGACCAGCAGCAGGGTCGGAATCACAGTGCTCAGCCCAACTTCGCCACCAGCAGGGCTTCCAGCTTGCCCTGGTCGATGGCGAACTTGCGAATGCCCTCGGCCAGCTTGTCGGTCGCCATCGCGTCTTCATTGTGTTGCCAGCGGAAGCTGGCCTCGCCCATCGCCGCAGGCGGCGCGACGCGCGTGCCGGCATCCACGAGCGCCGGCACCACCGGCGCGTTGGTCTGCGCCAACTCGCCCAACAATTCCGGCGCGATGGTCAGCCGGTCGCAGCCAGTCAACGCAAGGACCTGAGCGGTGTTGCGGAAGCTGGCACCCATCACCACGGTGGGGTAGCCGTGCTGCTTGTAGTAGTTCCAGATGCGCGTCACCGACTGCACGCCGGGATCGTCCTGTGCGTTCGCGGGCTTGGCCATGCCATTGGCCAGGTGCCAGTCGAGGATGCGGCCGACGAAGGGCGAAATCAGGAACACGCCCGCTTCGGCGCAGGCCACCGCCTGCGCGAACGAGAACAGCAGGGTCAGGTTGCAGTGGATGCCCTCGCGCTCCAGCACGGCGGCGGCGCGGATACCCTCCCAGGTGGCGGCGATCTTGATCAGCAGGCGCTCACGGCCGATGCCGGCTTCTCCGTACAGCGCCACCAAGCGTCGCGCCCGTGCAATCGTTGCATCCGTGTCGAAGCTCAAGCGTGCATCGACCTCGGTGGAGACGCGGCCGGGAATCAGCTTGAGGATCTCACCGCCAATCGCCACCGCCAGGCGGTCGCAGGCATCGCCGACCCTATCCGCGCCGGATGCAGCGGCCACGGCCGCATCGATCTGCGCGGCGTAGGCGGGCAACGCAGCGGCTTTCAGCAGCAAGGACGGATTGGTGGTGGCATCCATCGGCGCGAATTTGGCAATCGCGTCGATGTCGCCGCTGTCGGCGACGACGATGGAGTGTTGGCGGAGCTGGTCGAGTTGGGAGGTCACGTCAGGATCATGTTCGCTTGGATGCCTGCATTTTCACCGATCCGGCGCCATCGCGAACCTGCGTGTCCAGGTTCAATACAAATCCACCGGGTCCACGTCCAGCGACCAACGCAGCTTGCGCGCGTCGGGGTGTGCGTACAGGGCGGGCATGAGTGTACTGAGTGCGGCATGCAACGCCTTGCGCGACGTGGCCGACAACAGCAATTGCGCGCGCACGTAGCCAGCGCGGCGCGGCATCGGTGCGGGCAGGGGACCATCGATCGCAACGATCTCAGCCTCTCTCCCCCCGAGAGAGGGATTGGGGTGAGGGTTCGACTCCGCATGCGCATTCCACGCCATGCACGTCGCCTTCGCGTCCTGCAGAAACCGCAACGACGGCTCTGCCTGTTTCGCTTCGGCGCGCAGCAATGCGAGGTGGGCAAAAGGCGGGAAGCCGGCTTCCTCGCGCAGACGCAACTCGGCATCGGCGAAGGCGTGGTAGCCGCAAGTCACCAGGGTATTGAGCAAGGGGTGCTCGGGATGATGGGTCTGCAACAGCACCGTGCCGGGTTTGTCGGCGCGGCCGGCGCGTCCTGCGACTTGGATCAACAGCTGCGCCAATTTCTCGCCGCTGCGGAAATCGGCAGAGAACAGGCCCTCGTCGATTCCGACCACGACCACCAGGGTCAGGTTCGGCAAATCATGCCCCTTGGCCAGCATCTGGGTGCCGACCAGGATGCCGGGGCGCGTACCGAGGGTGTCGAGATGCCGTTGCAAGGCATCGCGATGGCCGGTGCTGCCGCGGTCGATGCGCAGCACCGGCACGTCATCGAATCGCGCCGCCAGGTCTTCCTCGATGCGCTCGGTGCCATTGCCCTGTGCTTGCAGGGCGAGGCCGCCGCAATCGGGGCAGGCCGGCGGTGATGGCTTGCGATGGCCGCAGTGATGGCATTGCAGGCGACGTCCGTGCGCATGCACGGTCATGGCCGTCGGCTTGTCCTGCATGCTGCAGCGCGAGCAATGCGCGCTCCAGCCGCAGTCATGGCACAGCAACACCGGGGCGTAGCCACGACGATTCTTGAACACCAACACCTGCCCGCCGGCATCCAGCGCGCTGCGGATCGCTGCCAGCGACTCCTCCGACAATCCCGCGCGCAGCGGCCGCTTGCGCACGTCCTGCACGCGCACCAGCGGCGGCTTGGCATCGCCGGCGCGTTGCTTCAATCGAAGATGGGCGAACTTCCCCGCGCGCGCGTTGTGCAAGGTCTCCAGCGCTGGCGTGGCGCTGCCGAGCACGATCGGCACGTCCAGCGCACGCGCGCGCACCAAGGCGAAATCGCGGGCGTGATAGCGGATCCCGTCGAACTGCTTGTAACTGCCGTCGTGCTCTTCGTCGACCACGATCAGGCCCGCCTCTGGCAGCGGCACGAAGATTGCAGAACGCGTTCCGACGATCACCCGCGCCTGTCCAGCTGCGGCCTTCAGCCAAACCGCGGCGCGCTCGCCGTCATTCAATCCCGAATGCAGGGCATGCACCGGCGCGCCCAGGCGCGCACGAAACCGCGCCAGCGCCTGCGGGGTCAGGCCGATCTCCGGCACCAGCACCAAGGCCTGTTTGCCACGTGCCAGGCAATCGCCGATCGCCTGCAGGTAGACCTCGGTCTTGCCGCTGCCGGTGACACCATCGAGCAGGGTGGGCGCGTAACCCTGGCGATCGCGGATCGCCGCAATTGCTTGGGCTTGTTCGTCATTGAGGACAATGCCGGCCGTCGCACACGGGGCAACCGCGACCCGCTCTGGCGTGATCTCGATGCGATCGACCCATCCGTGTTCGCGAAGCCTGCGCAGCGGCGTGCGCCAACCCGGGCACATCGCGTCCAGCGCCTCTTCATCACGCAGGTGTTGCAGCGTCTCGGCCAGCTGTTTCGGCTTGCCCGCACGCATCGCCGGCCATGCAGTGCGCCCGGCCTCGTTCAAGCACCAGCCGTAACTTGCGATGTCGGGCAACGGCTCGCCGCGCCGCAACATGGCCGGCAACGCGGTGGCCAGGACTTCGCCCAAGGGCGCATGCAGGTAGGCCGACAGCCAACGCAACGACGCCAACAACTCACCCGACAGCAACGGCCGGGCATCCGGCAGGTCCAGCGCTGTGCGCAACTCGACATCCTGATCGGCCAGCCCACGCTCGATCACGATCCCGCACAACTCGCGCTGCCCGAATGGCACCCGCAGGCGCTGTCCCACCGCCACCTGTTCGACGGCAACGCCCTCCGGTGGCAGGTAGTCGAAACTGCGCGGCAGCGGCACCGGCAAGGCAACGCGCAGGACGGCGGGGCGATCAGGCATCGCGCCAGTCTAGGGCAAGGCCGAACACGTTCATGGTTGGATTGAGGCCAGGCTGGGAAAGGCCAATTGACGCGTCCCGCCTCGCATCCCACGCGAGGGAGGCTGGCGCATGGGCGGTGTTTGGCGAGCGACCCGAAAATCGATGCATGAGGCCAGCCCTAGGGCACGCTTGGCGGTGGTGGCGCTATCACCGTGACGAATTGTGGGTGTCCTTAGTTTTCTACTACGGGAGGCCAGCGAAAATTGTGCGTGTCCTTGCTTTGGCGTTTCGAGATTAGTCCGGTGAGCGGGTCGGAGAATGGATGGATTGTGCGTGTCCCGGTTCTTGCCTTCCGGTTCTTGCCTTCTCGTTGAGTGGGGGTTGACACTCCACTCCATTGATTCAAAATTTTGCCTTCACTTTTATGACTCTAATTACCACATACCAAATCAATGCAAAGATTAGCGAATCGACTAAAAATGTCATCGTGATCCAAGCAATTGCACTATCAGACTCAACGCCCTCAGGCCATATCAAGCTAGCCAATATAGCCCCAGGGCCCAGTAATAATTCAGAAACGCTGGAAAAAATTGAAGTGTGCGGAAAGACTGATATACATAGAACGCTTGCGCCCCCAAGGATTAGGCTGGCCAATTTCACGCTCATTCAATAGCCTGCTCAAAAAGTTTTGTCAGATCAATAGGGTAAGAGTCATTGATTTATGCCGTTCGCTCTTGGATTGGGGCGAAAATCAATGACTCTGACCCCATTGATCGCAAACCGCTTCCGTGAGTCGAATAGGAAAGGGGTTGACAAAAAATCAATGACTCTGACCCCATCGATCGTCATTTGTAATTAGAAACACTGATATTCGTTGCTCTTTCTACAATAAATACGGGTTGTGCATCTATTGACTTGCACTTGAGGACGCCGTGGAACGTCGCTGCAAATGAACTATTCCTATAGTTCTCACTAACGTAAGCATATTCTTTCATGAGCAAGATGGACTCGTCTTTTGAGTTGCGATCGAATTCCATCGATATGCCAGTGCGCCATGAATTGATGCTATCTGAAAGCCAAGCACCGTGGAAACTTGAATTCAGGTAGCCTCTAACCTGAACTACTCTCTCCACGCACGGGCGAGAGACTCTTAGCTGCTTAAAATTCAGATCTCCCGCATCAGCCGTGGGTAGAAAAGAGAAGGCAACAAAAAATATTAGAAATTTTAATCTACTCACAATTCGTGCCTGGTTGAGCAAACAAACAAACAAGGACAACCACCAATCAGTCTTTCTCCTACGCCAGCAACAGGAATCGTCCGACAAACAAACAAGGACACCCACCAATCAGTCTTTCTCCTACGCCCGCAACAGGAATCGTCCGATCGCCTGTCACCGCACGCGCCGCGATCATGGCCTCATGACCACGGCCCGCACCTTGTGGATCCCGCC
>NZ_JADZDS010000129.1 GCF_020850895.1 Thermomonas sp.
AAATCCCAATGGCCCAGTGGGTGCTGGGGCTGGCGGTATGGCAGGACCATATAGTCGGGTCGGCGGGTCGGGCCGGGTTGGCAGGCGGTACGCATGGCGTCGTCGTCAAGCTGGCACTGCTCGCGTTTGGCCAGCGGCAAGCTTTTGCAGTAGAGGTCCTCACGAATGGCCAGCGTGATGCGATCCAGTCGATGGTTTGCCTCCATCGCCGTGCCGCGGTTGAACACCACGCCCGCCATTTGCCGCACGCTGAAATACTCCGCGCGATGCAGGACCAGCCAGACACTCGGGTATAAATCGCTCACCCAGAATACCTGGGCATCCCGCGGGATTTCCGGGCCAAACAGATTGGCATGCAAGCGACCGCTTTCCACGGCCAGCGCCATGGGGGAGCGTGCATCCCAGCGCGCTGCACCTATTGCCAGCAGTGGCGTCAGAACGCCGCACAGCAACAACCAGCGGGCCCATGCCGAGCTGCGCTCCCACATCCAGATTCCCAGCAATGGCAACCCCAGTGCCAGCAGCGGGAAAATCAGCAAGCGACGGTCGATCGCATACAGATCCAGGCGGTAGTGCGCCATCCTGAACAACAGCCACTCGTTGGCCGCATACAGTCCTAACAAGGCCAGCATGCCGAGCAGGAACAGGGTCCCCAGCAGCGGTTTGATCCGCGACGAGCTGTTGCCGAACAGTCTCGGCCAGAGGGCATACAGTAGGGCGAACAGCGGCCAGATCCAGACAGTGCTCTGCGCCAGCAGCAGCCCGAGTCCGAGGCAGAGCCCGCGGGCGAACTCGCCAGCCTTGAAATCCCGATACAGCAGTGCGGCCACGCTGGCCATGGCCAGCAGGTGCGCGATCCAATGCACTCGCCAGAGCTGGAGTTGTGCTGGCAGGGTCAGGTGCAGCCAATCCACCAGGATTGCATTGAGGCCAAAGCCCAGGGCAAGACCGAACAGTGCGCTCAGACACCAGGGTCCAAACCCACCGGGTAGCGCCCGCCAAGCGTAGACCAGCAGCAGGACATCAACCCCCAAGACACTGAAGTCTGCTGCGTGCCAGCCCGAAATGAACAGTTGCCCGGTGACCTCACGCAGCACCTGCAGCCAGTGTGGGTCGATGGGGTGGAACAATTCTGCAAATGGTCGAAGATTGGACAAGCCCAGCAGCGCGATGGGAATCGCCAGCCACGCGGCGTGCAACCAGCGCCGATCGTTCAGGATGAGCCAGGGCCAAGCGACCAGACAGGCTGCGATGGCTTGCAGTGGGTGAAGGACCCCGGCGGCAAACGCACAAAGGACGCCAAGGGTCAAACGTTTGCGCGCCAGCAGGCCAAGGCCAAGCAGGCAGAATGCTTCGGCCAAGGGGCGAGGGGTCAAGAACGGCTCGGCATAGCTGAAGATGCGCACCACACCGTAGGCGGAGGGCAGGCATAGGGCACCAAGGAATGCCCAGTAGCGCTGTTGGGGGGGCAACAGGCCGCTGATGAAAAACCAGCATGCCATGGCGAAGGCCAGCAGCCCGAGCAGGCTACCAATCAGGAACACGGTGCCGGGATTGGCCACATCGAAGGCCATGCTGATCAGCCAAGGCAGCAGGGTATAGCTGCCCTGACTGCCGTGGGCGAAGAACAGGTCCTGACTGAAGATCGCGGGCCAGCGTTCGAGCAACGCCTGTCCGAGGTACAGCGCGGCATCATGGTTGATGCCGATGTAGCGGTGCAGGTTGAGCAGCACCACCAGCGCGAGCACAGTGCCGGCGATCTTGGGCAGCGAGGTCGATCGAATAGAGTCGGACGTTGTCACGTGGCGAAATTTTCCATTCTCAGCGGACGGCGGCCATGGACATGCTAATGTCCGGCGGTGCGTAAGGGTTGATCCACGTGACAGCGTGGGGCATCAGGATGGCAGGTTGGTATGTTAGTCGCACGCAAAAACAGCGCTCGCGACTAGGCTGGCTCTCAGGGTCGTTCTCGCGTTCATCTGCATTGTCATCGAAATTGATCCGCTCGGCTTCCACCACCAAGGGCAGGTTGTGGACTTGGGTCTGGATGGCGCCGATGTATTCGCCGAGCAGGCCAAGGAGGAACAACTGCACGGCACCGAGGAAGAAGATGCCGATCAAGACCGGCGCCGTGCACAGTTGGAAGTTCTGCCAGAACAGCAATTTGGCGGTGAGGTAGCCCACGGCAACCAGCAAGCTGACGCATGCAAAATCCGTGAAGTGTCTGTGTTTTCCGCTGAAGGCGCGTGCTACTCAAGAAGGGGATATATGTCATCTGCAGTCAATAACGAAAGTCGCTTGTTGTCAAGGATGTTGGTGGCATACGCAATTGCAGTGCTGCTGTTGGTAGCGTTATCGGCTCGCCTTTGGTGGCAGTCGCCGATGGATTTGATTGCACATGAATTCGACTATTTTTTGGGGCTGTTTGCGTCCTCGGGCGAAAATGAGTCGAAGCAATGGGCTGCAATTGGGCGGCTGTTGCATTTCGGGGGGTTTCTGGTCGTCGGCTTACTTTATTTGGCGATCGTCGGCCGGTTTGTGCGCGAGCCAGAGGCCTTGAGCAAAGGGCGCATTGCTGGCTATGCCGCATTAGTGCCATTGATTTTTGCAGCGGGGATGCCATGGGTCAGTCCGGATGTGTTCTTCTACATTGGAAAAGGATGGGAGGAAAGTCATTACGGGGTCAGCCCTTATCTCATCCCGATCAATCAACTGCCCGGTTATCAGAACGACCAGATGTTCGCCAATATCTTCCCGGGTTTCCTCAACACTGCAACTGGGTATGGTCCGATCGTCCAGAAAGTTGCGGAACTGATTGCGGCTTTGTCGGGAGGCAACGAGAAGCTGGCGCTTGCACTGCACAAGGTCGTGAATCTTGGGCTGCATGGCGCATGCAGCATGCTGGTCTATCGGCTGGCTCCTGAGAAGTTCGCCCGCGTGGCGGCGTTGTCTTACGCGATCAATCCACTCATCTGCTTCAGTGTTCTGACCTGTGCTCACAATGACCATTGGATGAACATGTTCATGCTGCTCGCCTTGCTGGCGTTGTCACGACGACGTTGGGCATGGGCGGGTGCGGCCGTGGGCGCGGCATTCGGTGTCAAGTATTTCCCGCTTGTGTATATGCCGATACTAGGGTTGGCGGCGCTAATGCAGAAAGGAGAAGGGATGGGGCTGGCGCAGCGGTTGTCCGATGCTGCAAGGCTTGTAATTGGTTTCATTGCAACCAGTGTCGCTTCATTCTTGATATTTTATCCTGAGGCGTTGCCGGATCTTGCGGGCACACTGAGTTCCGGCGGTGCGTCCGTGTATCGAAATAGTATTTATCATTTCGCAAACGTGCTGTCTGCTGTTGTAGTTCCGTCGATTTTTGGATCAGAAGCTTTCCTGTTGTCTCGGCAGTACATGATTGACATGGGGATGAGCTTGCGCGCGGTATACATAATTATCTATGTCATTAGTTTGTTGCTGCTGTTGCGCCGCATGCGGGACGATATATTCAACGGCAGCGTGTCGGCATGCCTCGGTGTGACGATTCTGTATTTTATTATCGCCAATGCATCCAATCAGGAGTGGTATATGACGTGGCTTATGGGGTTTGCGTTAATTCTGCCATACAAGCATGCGTATTCGCTGGCTTGGCGATTATCCGCATTTTTTCTGCCACTTGTAATTTATACGGTGAAGAGTGATACGATCATTGCCTGGCTGTACTCTAATACGGCACTCTATCTTCTCGTGCTCGCGCTTGGCTGCCGCTATTTATGGTGTTCAAGGAGCGATTCTGGCAAGGTGGCATAGAAAGCTGTTGATCCGATCGACATGAAGGCATTTGTAGTGCGTTTTGAGCGTGATGAATATTCTGCAAGGGCAGCCAATTACGGGCTGCTTGCTGCCCGGTATATCGTGGCGGTTGCTGCGTCAAGAATGCGCGGCAGGTATTCCTGGATGCCGATCCACATCGGCATGCGTACTAGGCGGATGCTCAAATCATCCGTCACGTCTAATTTCCCAACGACTCTGCCAAACCTCAGTCCCGCAGGCGAACTGTGCAGCGGGACATAGTGGAAAACGGTGGAAATTCCCGCCTCATTCATCTGCGCAATGAATCTGGATCGCACGGTTTCGGTCGGCAGCAAGATGTAATACATGTGCGCGTTGTGCCCGCAATGCTCGGGTATGATGGGTCGGCGCAATAACCCCTCCGCTTCCAGTGGCGCGGCCCAGGCATGGTATTGCTCCCAAATTTGCAGGCGTTGCGCCGTCAATTCTGTGGCCGCGTCCATTTGCGCGCTGAGAAAGGCGGCAACGATTTCTCCGGGAAGAAAGGAGGAACCCAGATCAACCCATGTGTATTTGTCTACCTGGCCTCGGAAGAATCGGCTGCGATTGGTGCCTTTCTCACGGATGATTTCTGCCCGTTCGACATAATGCTGGTCGCGGCACAGCAATGCACCCCCTTCACCTGCGATGATATTCTTGGTCTCGTGGAAACTAAGTGCCCCCAATTCCCCAATGCTGCCCAGCTTGGCACCGCGATAAGTGGACAGAATTCCCTGTGCTGCGTCCTCGACCACGGCAAGCCCATGATGATGTGCGACCCGCATAATCGAATCCATCTCGCAGGCAACGCCAGCGTAATGTACGACACAGATGGCACGGGTGCGTGAGGTGATGGCGGCTTCGATCAGGGATTCGTCAATATTCAACGTGTCCGGTCGAATGTCGATGAATACAGGCACGGCACCATGCACCACAAACGCATTGGCGGTGGATACGAATGTATATGAGGGCATGATCACTTCATCCCCCGGTTGCAAATCAAGCAACAGTGCCGCCATTTCCAGTGCTGCCGTGCAACTGGTGGTCAGCAGTGCACGCGCAGCGCCGGTGTCGCGTTCCAGCCAATCGTTGCAATAACGGGTGAATTCACCGTCTCCGGCGAGATGGCCGTTGCCATGAGCTTGGGCGATGCGCGGCAGTTCATGGCCGGTCATGTACGGTTTGTTGAATGGGATCTTCAATTGCGGAACCTCGTGATAATGATCCTGACACTGTTCTAGCTGGAGGAACGCTGGCGCAGAGTCGTCATGGATGCAAAACATGCAATCCCGAACACGACAATCATGGGGCCGAGAAACAATCGCAAGCCGATCGCCGTCGCTTCTGCATCAGCCACGGAGAAGCCGAGCCATATCATGACGCCACGGGTTCCAAGTTCCGAGATGCCCAAACCTGCGGGCGCCATGCTGGCGACGCTGCTCAACACAACGCACCCAAGCAGAATGGATACGCTCGTCATATCCAGATGGATGCCGATGGAGGCCGCCACGCACTGCCAAAGCCAGATGGACAGCAACCACAGCGGCACAGTCAACAGGGACGCAATGAGGATGCGTCGAGGCTGATGGGAAATTTCCAACAATGGCTGGAGGCGCTGTGGCAACAAATGCAGTTTCGAGGAACAAAGTATCAGCGCCTGGCCGCTTGCAACCGGTGCCAACAACAGCAGTGGCGTTGCCCATCCGTATCCCGCATGCGCAGCCAAACCGCCGAGTAGCACTCCGATCACCCCACTCAGATCCAGCCCGCGTTCCACCACGAAAGCCGACATGCCGGACCGCCATCCGACTTCGGGCGTCAAGCGTAGTTTAAGGGCCTCCCCAATCTGGAGAGGAGTCACAACGGCGAGACCAGCTGCTGCGCCATTGACCAGAGTGGATTGTGCGACACCTGCCCATGTCAGGGGTAGACCCAGCATCACCAACCATCGTAGTCCACGCAATAGCGCAGCCATGACCAGCAGCCCAATGCCACTGCCGATCAGAAAACCAAGCCGCACGTCCTTCAATGCAGTGGCGATGCCATGCCAATCAAACAGGAACACCGCTGCCAATGTGCATGCAATGGCGATGGCGATGCCAAGCAACTGGCGCCGTTTCATGGAAGTACTCGCAACCGCAGCCGATGATGCGCTTCGGCCAACGCCATTTCCACGCCTGTTGCTGAATCCGAAACGACAACCAGTTCGCCCACGCGGTGCCGGCCGTCCACGAACGCTTGCACGAATGCGCCGGGTGGACGATCCATATGAAAAAACGCGACGGATGGCATCGCTTTGATTCGTGCGATCTCGACAGCGTCGTACTCAATGATCCCGGATGTTTCCACACCCAGTATTTCGACAGCCGCAGGCTGTATCCGGAACGGCTTTACCCCCACTGGTTTGCCGAGTGCCGTGTCGACTACGTAAGCTGGCATGTCGAAGTCGGCGGCATGCTTCATCAGGCGTACCAGCGAGTTGCCGCCGGCACGCGGAGTCAACTCGATCAATACCACGACGCCATTGGCGCCATGCACGAAATCTGCATCGAATGGTCCATTGCGGTATTGCAGGAAGCTGAACACGCACTCGATTTGCTCATGCAGTGCGTCTAGTGCCTTGGTGGGAAATGCGGCGGGAACACGATGGCTGCGTGTGCCAACTGCTGGTGCAGCTGCGGTACTCCGATCCGTGACCATCGATGCGGAAATGCGGCCTTCATGCATGACGCCTTCGATCGTACCTTGCTGACCCGGGATGAGTGACTCGATCATGGCAGTTCGATCGATGGATTCCCGCTGAGCCTGAGACCATGCGGCCTGCAGCTGATCGGCATCGGTGACGATACGCACGCCTTTGGAGCCGGAAGCGCGATTCGGCTTGACGATCTGGGCGGGGCCGAACTCCGCGCAGGAAATTGAATCGGTGAAATATGGATGTGGCAACGCGAGCCTTGCCTGTAGTTCGCGGAACGCCAGCTTGCGCGTCAGCGTTGCCACGCATGTGGGCGTGGCGCCAGGTAGCCCAAGCGTCGCGCCAATGGCCGCCGCGCCATCAAGGGCGACATCCGTCGCAGCCGCAACCACGCCGTCAATGCATTCACGCCGTGCCAGCTCGACAAGCGCATCGACATCCGTGGTGTCGCAATGGAAGCTGCGGTCGGCGAGCGCATGACCCGGATTGTCCGGGCGATTGTCCACAGTCAGTACTTCACACCCGAATTTCCTTGCCGCTTCAATGAACGGTATCTGGTAAACCGATGCCGCTAGGATCAGCAATTTCTGGCGCGGGCGCATGCTGGTTTTGGATTCAGATTCGTTCGGAAATACGCCAGCGGCCGGCACTACCAACCAGTTGCCGGTGCGAACGCGTGGATAGCAACGCAACGACCGCAAGCGCGGCAAGATTGAAGGTGCTGGTGATGCCAAGCATCATCATGGTGCTGGTCCAGCCGGCGGAGAGCTGGCTCGTTACCCACCATTTCCACATAACCCATCCGGTGATGGTCAATGTTGCCAGCAACGAGATGCCAAACAGTGCTGCTATGAGATATAAGGGCCACCGGGAATAGCTCAAAAACAAGTTTGCCGCCAGTTCAACGCTTCTTGCCAGTGAATAGCCGGAACGACCCTCTAGGCGTGATTCATGGATGACTGGCACATTGACATGGAAGCGTGTAGCGGATAGCAATGCTGCAGTCAGATACATGTATCGGCTCTGGTTTTCCAGGACGTCGTCAACCGCAAATCGACGGATGGCTCGAAAGCTGGTCAATTGAACATCAGGTGGCAAGGCGAACAGTCTGCGCAGAGAGGAATCCACCAGTTTGCCGCCAAGATTGTTAAGGCGTGATTGGTGTTTGATGTCGTAAGCGCCAATGGCGATGTCGGCTCCATCTTCGATCGCGCGCAACAATGCCGGAATGTCTTCGGGCCGGTGTTGCAGGTCATCGTCCATCGTCACCACGATTTCCGCCGAAGGCGAAATTTGCGCGAAACCGCACTGGATGGCGTTGTGCTGGCCGGTGTTTCGCGACAGGCGAAAACAGCGCACCACATCGGGATGTTGCGTCTTAAGTTTCTTCAATATATCCCAGGTTTGCTGGCCGGGGCTGGCATCATCCACGAATACGATTTCGTAGGCATAACTGCTTGCATCGAGTGCTGTGCGCAAGCGTTGTGTCAGTTGAGCCAAGGACTGCACCGAGCAATAGCACGGCACGATGATCGCGATCCTGGGTGGTACTGTGGTGGCCGTGGGTGCGTTCATGGCAAGCGCCGGGCGGCAATGCCCTTGTAGTCTCCGAGCCCCAATACCTTGGGCGACATTCGTAATATCGCTTCGCCTGCAGGATAAAGCGTACGTGTAATCCAGGCTGGCGTTTCACCCAGCGTCAAGCACAATCGAAGAGGCCAGAAGTGCATCTCCTGCACTGCAAATACTTCGAATCCGTTTTTTTGAATCAAGGCGATGGCTTCTGACTTCGACAATCGCAAGACGCGATGCAGAAATCCTTGATGAAATGGTTCTATCAGGACAAGTTTCCCGCCGGGATTCAGTGCAGCGTGCAATTTTTTCAGGACGTGTACAAAATCCTCGGCAGTATTACATGCTAATGTAAGGCAACCCAGCACCACGATTTCGTTGTGCGATTCATCCTTCAGCTCGACGTCGGACACCGAAGCAACGCTGTAATCAATGCGATGGGCACCAGATTCCTGACGGGCGATTTCAATGGCCTTCTCCGCGAAATCGAATGCGGACACAATGGCGCCTCGTTCGGCCAGATGGCGCGATACCCGGCCCGTGCCACATCCGACGTCCAGTATGCGGTGCCCCGTGACGTTTCCCAAGGCTGTGTCGAAGAACGCGAATTGTTCGCGTTGGTAGTATTCGTTCAGCGTAGGATTGATGAACATAGAAGCAGCGGATCCGGCATGAGAATCCGCCTTGTCGTTCCAGAATGCAGGGCGAGAATAGATTTCTTCGCGTCTGGAACGTTTGCGCCACATCTCACGGAATCGTGTCAGCATCTTATTGCTTCTCCAATGATTCGAGCGTCATTGCCAATCTTGTCAGCTCGTCAGGTGTTATTGAGCCATAGCATGGAAGGTTCAACACTGATCCCGCAATCCGCCATGATTCCGAAAGCGACTTGGGCGTTGCCAGCATGGTGAAACTGAACCCGCAATCTACGCCGTTTGCGACCAGTGATTGATACAACGCCATTTTGTCGGCGATTGCGTAGATGGGGAGTCGCACGCTTGTGCCCGCAATCTCTGGGGGCGATGGCTCCGATTTGAATAGCGTGCTGGATGCGCACGCTGCCTGCAATATGTCGTGTACCTCGGCGCGGCGGTGGATGATTTCATCCAGGCGTCGTAGTTGCGGCAATGCGATGGCCGCTTGCCATTCGGCGAACTCCGTGCTGTAGAATGCGTTGAGCTTCCGCGCCAAGATGCCATCTTCCGCGCTGGTTTTGCCGCGCAATCTGAAATTGATGGCATGGAATAGCCAATACAACGTCGGTCGGGTGACCAGATGCAACAGGCAACCAAGCAGCACGAGCCTGGTCGCATGGGTGACAGACATGCGATGGAATACAAGCTTTGCTCGCGTTCGCAGCGTAGCGGCAAGCGCATCATCATCAGTGGCGACGAAGCCACCCTTCATTGGAACGTGAATCAATTTCGATGTGTCGAAGCTGCCAAACGCAGCCAGACCAAACGACCCCAGCGGCTTTCCGTTGCATGCGCCGGCAAATGCTGCTGCGATGTCTTCAATGACGATTGCACCCTGTTGTGTTGCGGCTTCGACGATTTGCGCTACGTTGGTAGCGTAGCCGTACTGGTGCGTCAGAACGAAGATATCCCCGGGCTGCAATCTTCCTGCGATGTCCTCGGTAGTCAGATTGATGGAGCCACGCGAATGCTCCAGATACGTGATTTCCCTGTCCGACAGTGCAATGGCTTCTGCTACGGCGGAACAGGTGTATCCAGGAATGCAAACACGTCCTGATGGCAGGCATTGCAGCAACAGAAACAAGCCGCCGCGACCGGAGGGCGTCAGGATGACATGGCGCACCCCGAGTCGGGAGGCGACGGCGGATTCAGCGGCATTGCAATGATCGCCCGGAGTCCGCCCGTAACGCATGCTTGTCAGTAGCGAAGCAATGTCGAAGTTCGGGCGTGTCCTCGGGATCAAATGAAGATTCCGGCGTTTGTGCTCTCTGGCCATCATCAAACCGTTGTCCAGTGTCGATGCATCCGGCTTGTTGCGGGACAAAGCTCAATTGCCAACAGGGCGAGAAGCCCGTCCCGCGTCGCGGTCATGGCACTTGAGAGCCTCATTTGTCACACACTTCCTCATGATACTCATCATCCACGTTGATACCCCAGATCGTGGCCTTGTCCACCACCCCCGCTGCAATTTGGCGTGCGGCTTCCTTGGCGGTGAGCATCGAGTGATCCTGGTTGTTGTATCGGTGCATGCCGTTGCGTCCGATCAGGAACAGATTGGGCACGGCATCCAGTGACGCCTGCAACTGGTCGAATTTCTCGTAGGCCTCGCCGAAGTAGCCTGGGTAGGCCTTGGGCACGCGCAGCACCACCGCGTCCAGCGCGTCGATGGCGGTGGCCAATCCGATTTTGCGCATCTCGTTCTGTGCCAATCGTTTCATGTCGGCATCGGCCATGTGCCAAAGCGGGTCGGTTTCGCGGCAGAAAAACTCCAGCCCCATCCACACGGTGTGCTCTGCGTCGGCCACCATGTACGGGCTCCAGTTGTTGAAGACCTGCACGCGGCCCACGTTCACGCCGGGTTCCTGGATGTAGATCCAGTTGTCGTCCAGTTGCCGCGGGATCGCGCTGCGTGGGTACAACAGGCCCACGGTGATGAAGTCGCGATAGGACAAGGCGGCGGCGATCCGGTGCACGTCCGCGGCAAAGCCGTCACCGGCGGCCTGCACCAGGTCCTTGATCGGCATGGTGGACAGCAGTTGGGTGCAGGGCAAGGCGTGCGTGTTGCCGTCGGCATCGCGGTAACGCACGCCCTGCACGCGGCCCTCGGCAAGGTCGATGCCATCCACCCGGCTTTGCATCAACAAGGTACCGCCTTGCGCAGTGAACTTTTGCGCGGCGGTTTCCCACATCTGGCCGGGGCCGTACTTGGGGTAGAGGAAGCTCTCGATCAGGGATGTCTGCTCGGCCTTGCCACCCAGTCCCAGCACCTGCTTGATGGCGTGGGCAATGGCCTTGGTCACCGACAGGCTCTTGATCCGCTGGGCACCCCAGGCTGCGCTGATCTCGCCACAGGGCACACCCCAGACCTTTTCGGTGTATTCCTTGAAGAATTGCCGATACAGCTTGCGACCAAATCGGTTGACCAGAAAATCTTCCAGCGAGTTTTCCGGTTTGCGTGGGTGAACCTTGGCCCAGACATAGCTCAGGCCGAAGGTGAGAGTCTTCCACGGGCCCAGCTTGAGCAGGGTGTCGGGGTTGAGCTTCAGCGGATAGTCGAAGAACTGCTTGTTGAAATAGATGCGCGACAAGCGGCTGCGGACCAGCAAGACGTCGTGGTCGCTTTCCCGTGCGGTGGCGGCGGGCGCCTCGACGCTGGCGCCTTGATAGCGCAGCTCGCACGCGGACTGCGGATCATCGCTTGCTGCTACCGGCAGCAGGGCGCGCCACCAGTCCATCACCCAGTCGGATTTGGAAAAGAAGCGATGTCCGCCAATGTCGATGCGATTGCCGTGGTGTGCGACGGTACGCGAAATGCCGCCAACCTGGGCATCGGCCTCCAGCACGGTGATGTTGTGCTGACCTGCCGCTTGCAATTCCAGGGCGGCGGTCAGCCCGGCCGGGCCGGCGCCGATGATGACGATGGCGTCGCTCAAACCGGAGTCTCCGTTGTTGTGCCACGGCGTCGCGTGGTTGCAAACAGCAGCGACTTGCGCACGAGGTAGTTGAACAGGAAGGTCAGAACGGCCGCGGCCAGCTTGACCGCCTCAGCCAGCAGGCCGAGCCGGGTGACGCCGAGCCACAGCACCAATTGGGTGAGGCCGAGGCCGGCGATGCCGATGGCGACGAAGCTCAGGAACTCGAGTGTCGGGGTGTTGCCGAAGGCGCGTGCATTGAATACCCAGCGGATGCTCAGCAGGTAGGCGACGCTGGCGCCGAGGATGAAACCGATCGATGCCGACCATGCCAAGCTCAGGTGCAGGACGCGCAGGCACAGCGACAGCGTGCCGGTGTCCACCGCCAGCGCCAGCAGGGAGGCGGCGAAGTAGCGGATGAAGTCGGCGGGGAGTTGTTGCGGCAGGCGGACGATGGGCATCACCGCGTAGTGTGCCAGTTACCCGTCGATCCGGGGTCGCCGCACATGATCGGGATCACAGTTCGAACCCTCGGCCCCATTGTAAGCGCCGCAATGGTGGCGCTTTGACAGAATCACATCAGGGTTTACACCGACGGCGTCATCGAGCAGTTGGTGGTATCCGCAGCGCAGAAGGTGTGGGCAGTTCCGGGCGCGCGCGGGGTAAAGTCGATGATGGTTCCGCTGGACACCGCCGCGGAATCGATGGTGCCGGTCATTGCGCTGCAGGCTTGATTCTCCGGCGGTGGAAAGCCTGAGAAATTGGTGACAACAGCGACGTTCGCCTGATTCATGTAAGCCTTGGCCTCGGCCTGGCAGGCGCCCTCGGCCGAGCGTATCCGGTAATTGTTGTAGGCCGGCAGGGCGATGGCGGCGAGGATGGCGATGATGGCCACCACGATCATCAATTCGATCAAGGTGAAGCCCTGTGTGTGGCGATGCATGGTGCCCCCCGGGAATGTGAACTGCGTCAACAACCAGAGAAGCAATTTCCGGGCCAAGAGGCCTTTCGCACACCGCACATGAAAAAGGCCCCTCTTGCGAGGGGCCTTGGGGTGAAGCAAACGCGACGCGCTTAGACCGACGGGGTCATATTGCAGGTGGCGTTGGAGGAGTTGCAGGTTGTAGTGGCCGTGCCGGGGGCATCCGGCGTGAAGGTCTTGACGACCGAACCGGTGATGTCCGCAGAGGTCATGGCAGAGTCGATCGAGGCACAGGCATTCGGTACAAACGCCAAGATCGTCATCTGCGACTGGCCAGCGGCCACGGCCGAGTTCATGTAGGCCTTGGCTTCGGCCTGGCAGGCGCCTTCCGCCGAACGGATGCGGTAGTTGTTGTACGCCGGCAGCGCGATGGCGGCCAGGATGGCGATGATCGCAACGACGATCATGAGTTCGATCAGGGTAAAGCCTTGCTGCTTGTTCATAGGTGTATCCCCTAGGGTTGGTTGGGTGGATCACGCACCGGAGACGCTTCTGGTACCGGTCCCAGCACGGGCATCTGGGCGCGTGCGAGTACTCTAACGCAGAAACCGTGCCAAGTGCGGACAAGCATGACGATGTGACGGTTTTGAATCACCCGTCACGATTTGACGGGTGCTTTCAGGGGAGGGATCTTGCGCAATTCGTCACTTAGTGACGTTGTGCGTCAGGTGGCATGCGGCGTGGCGTGGCAGTCAGTCGATCCCGAGCTTCTTCAGCTTGTAGCGCAGGGCGCGGAACGTGATGCCGAGCTGGGCCGCGGTGCGGGTCTTGTTGAACCGGTTGTCCTGCAGGGCCTGCTCGATCGCCTTGCGTTCGATCTCCTCGATGAATTCCGGCAAGGCGCTGGATGCGGATTCGCGCGGATCGATCTGGCGCGGATCGCGGGCCAGGGTCTCGGCGTGGGTGAGAATCGGCGCGGAGCGCAGTTCGGGCAGGCGCAGGTCGGTGGCGCGGATGCCGCCCTCGTCGGCGAGTGCAAACGCGCGCTCGAGGATGTTCTCCAGTTCGCGCACGTTCCCGGGAAACGTGTAATGGGCGAGTGCTTCGATGGCGTCCACGTGCAGGACGGGCTTGGCGCGGCCCTGCGCGGTCGCCAGCCGGGAAAGGATGGCGTCGACCAGCAGCGGCAGGTCTTCGCGGCGCTCGCGCAGTGGCGGCACCCGCAATTCGATCACGTTGATCCGGTAATACAGGTCGTGGCGGAAGCGGCCGTCTTCGGTCAGTGCGGCAAGGTCCTTGTGGGTGGCCGAGAGGATGCGCACGTCCACCGCCACTTCCGCATTGGCTCCGACCGGGCGCACGGATTTCTCCTGGATTGCCCGCAGCAGCTTGACCTGCATGTGCATCGGCAGTTCGGCGATCTCGTCGAGGAACAGGGTGCCGCCGCTTGCGGCCTGGAACAGGCCGTTCTTGTCGGCATGAGCGCCGGTGAAAGCACCCTTCCTGTGGCCGAAGAATTCGCTCTCCATCAGTTCGGTCGGGATCGCGCCGCAGTTGACCGGGATGAACGGCGCACCCACACGGGAGCTTTCGGCGTGGATGGTGCGGGCGACCAATTCCTTGCCGACGCCCGATTCGCCGGCGATGTAGACGGGGGCCTGGCTGCGCGCAACCTTGGCCAGGGTGGTGCGCAATTCGGCCATGACGGTCGAATGGCCAAGCAGGCGCGTGATCCCGGCATTGTCTGGCGTCGTGTCCCGGCCGCGCTCTCCGCCTGTGCGCAGCTTCAGCGCGTGCTGGACCAAGCCACGCAGGACCGCAAGGTCCACCGGTTTGCTGACGAAGTCGAAAGCGCCGGCCTTGAGCGCATCGACCGCCGCTTCCTGGTTGCCGAAGGCCGTGATCATCGCCACTGGGGTGTTCGCATGCAATTGGGTGATTTCACGCACCAAGTCGATCCCGGAGCCGTCGGTCAGGCGCATGTCGGTCAGGCACAGCGCGTACTGGTGGCGACGCAGCAGCGCGCGGGCATCGTGCAGGGACGAGGCGGTGTCGCACTTCAGCCCCATCCGGCCCAGGGTGAGCATCAGCAATTCACGGATGTCGCGCTCGTCGTCGACGATCAATGCGCTCTCCGCGGCAGCGGCTGCGTTGCTGGCTTGGGGCGGATTCATGGGAGAACGATAACCGCTTGCCTCGCTGCGTCCAAGTGAGACGCGCAGCGTCAGCCCGGGCCGGTGGTTCCCGGACCGGGTTCTGTGGTCAGCCGGTGGAGATTGCCCGTGGGCTGGCCAGCCGGATCCGGAAGCAACAGCCACCTCCGGGCAGGGCGACGTGGTGCAGGTTGGCCTGGCTGGCCAGGCACAGCTCGCGGGCGATGTACAGGCCCAGCCCGGTGCCATGGCCGGAGGTGGTGAAGAAGGGGCGGAACAGCTGAGCGGCCACGGCTTCCGGAATCCCGGGGCCGTGGTCGATGACGTCCAGCAGGGGCGCATCCTTCGAATCGGCGTGGACGTGCAACTCGATCCGTGCCGGTTTTCCTGGCATGCGCCCGTAGATGCGCGCGTTGTGGACCAGCGCGGCCACTGCCTGCTGCAACTGCCGTCGATCAACCAAGCAGGGCACCTCGCCCTCCGGCGTGCGGGCCTCCAAGGTGTCCTGGTCCAGGGGCTGGGTCTGCCGATAGTCTTCGACGAACTGGCGTGCGAATTCGACCAGATTGACGTGCTCGGGCTGGGCGCGCTCCCGCCGCGCGAGGCCAAGAACGTCCTCGATGATGCCGTTCATGCGCCGGGTTTGCTGGTAGATGATTTCCAACAACCGGCGGTCGGCTTCCGGGATGTCACGGGATTCTTCCAGCAGTTGGGTGGCGTAGCTGATTGCGGCCAGCGGATTGCGGATTTCGTGGGCGAGGCTGGCGGAGAAGCGCCCGAGCGTGGCCAGAGTCAGGGTTTCGGCGCGCCGCGAGGCCAGTTCGGCATCGTCCAGGAACACCAGCACCTGGTCGCCCTCGGCGAGCAACCGGGCGAACCGAGGCAGCACCTCGGGCAGGTCCTGCGCCAGTTGCAGCGGGGTGGCGTCCATCTGTCCGTCCCGCTTCCAACGCCGCAGCCGCGCCGCCAGTTCGGGTGCGGCGGTGGCCAGCAGGCGTCGACCGTCACCGGCGCTGCCGACCTGCAGGATCGCCGCTTCGTTGGCGAGGCGGATGTCCTCGTTTCCGTCCACCAGCAGGACGCCCGTACGCATGCGCCGGATGATCAGCTCGTTGACCTCGGCCAGGCTCTCGGCCTGGCTGCCTCGATGCGCAGCCAGCGCCAGGCTGGAACGCATTTGCCGACCGACGAGCGCGGTCACGCTGGTGATGGCGAGGTAACTGACACCGAACATCAGGATTTCCGC
>NZ_JADZDS010000130.1 GCF_020850895.1 Thermomonas sp.
CGCTCCAGCTGCGCCCGGATCTGCAACAGGTCGTATTGCCTGGCTGCCGCCGGGATGTACAGTTGCCCGCCGCCATGCTCGCGCTGCAAGTAGGCCAGCACCGCGTCGGCATACGGCTCGGCGAGGACGCCACGCATCCCGGTTTGCTCGACAATGGCATCGACCAATGCCTGACGCAGCTGCGTGGTGGAGTCCTGATCGGTCATCGGATACTCCATTCCTTGTCCACCAGCCCGCCGCGCCTGGCGGGCGGCGACGATGTTCCACGGGGAGCCGCTGCCGGCCGGTGGGGGGCGGGTGGTGTTTCACGCGGAACATCCGCGGATATTTGCGCGAGTAGCGTGGATTCGCGGCGGTCCCAATCGGCTTTCGTCCAGCGGTGCAGGCGCAGTTCGGGGTGATGGGTGGCGGCGTAGGCGTATACCCACGTATCCAGTGGCTCGTTGCGCGGGCCGCCGCGCTTTTTCTCGAACCGGTTCTTGGCGGGGTTGTAGGTCTCGCTGACCAGCCCGCCGAAATACTCCGGGCTGAGCTGGTCGCTGAAGCGGATGCGGCGATGCTCTGGATCCTTGTCGGCATCCGCGCTGAGCCAGCTGTAGAGCAGGTGCTTGATGGCGACGGTGCCCACCTGATGAATGTGCACGCCGCGCTTGTCCGACTGGCCGCGCCAGTTGATATCCACCAGCTTGCCCTTGCCCAGCACCTGCGCGTTGTTGGCGGTGGCACCGAAGCCGGCCAGCAGGCGGCGCACAATGCGCCGGCGCACGAATGCCTTGACCGCCTCGCCACGGTGGCCGCCGATGTCGATCAATCCCGCGTCCAGCCGCAGGGTGGCGCCGTCGATGCGATCCACCGGGCGCAGCAGCAGATCGGTGAGCGCGTCCCACACGGCAGTCTCGGACGGATCGCCTAGCAGTTCGATGTAGTCCACCGGCCAGCAGGTCATGCCGCGGCCCCATCCAAGCAGATGCACGGCGAGGCGGTTGTCCTGCGTGTCGATGCCGACGGTCAGCGCCAGCACCCACGCCGGCACCGGGCGCAGCGGCAGCGGTTCGGCGCGGTCGGCGATCAGGTTGTGCCGGACCGCGCGCATGGCCGGGTCATCCCAGGGCTCGGCCAGACGGTCATTGATGAAGGTCTTCAGCTTGGCCGGGTCGTTTTGCGCATCGCGGAACATCTGCACCAAGTCAAGCCAGCGCGGGCCCAGGCCAAGTTGGTAGTACAAGCAGTTGATGTTGTAGCCGCGGATGGTGCCGGTGGGGTTTTCCGCCACCCACTTGCCGCCGGCGATCATGGCGGTCTTTTGATGCTCTTCGATCAGCACGCCGCACTGGCGGCAAACGTACCAGCATTGAGACCCGTCCGGCGTCCAGTGCAGGCCGCTCCACTGCAGCGGCTGTTCGTGCCCGCAATCCGGGCAGGCCACGTAGTAGCGGCGCTGGTCCGACTTTTCCCACAGTTGCTCGGTGCGGCTGATCCCGCGGATGCCTGGCGTGCTGATGTAGGCGCGTTTGAACGTGGCCGGAAACGCTGAGGTGCGGCCGTCCAGCATGGCCACCGGGTCATCGCCGCTGCTGAGACTGGTGGCGAATTCGTCCAGCTCATCCACCAGCAGGGTGCGAACGCTGGTCATTTTCAGGCGACCGGGCGTGCCGGCGTGTTCGATGTAGAGCTGGCCGCCGTCGAAGTCCTTGAAAGTGCGGGTGTTGGCCGCGTCGCGGCTGGCCACGCTGGTGAGCGTGCGTTTCACCGCCGGACATTCGTCGATCATCGGGGTGAGCTTCTGCGCCACCCACTTCATCATCGCGATTTCGCTGGGCAGGCAAACCATGATCGGCCCGGGGTTTTCGCACATGGTGTAGCCAAGAGCGTTGCTCAGCACTTCGGTGTTGTGGGTGGGGATGAATTCCCGTCCGCACAGAAACAGATGGCTGGCGTTGTCGACGGCAATGCAACGAGTTGGCACGGTTTCCACCCGCTCGATGGCAGTGATGTAGCGCATGCCCACGGCGCTGGCGCCGCGTTCTGAATGCGCCAGAGGCAGCGCCTGCAACTTGCGCGACACACTGAATACGTCGCTGCTGCGCAGCGCCATGAACGTGATGCGCGCCGAATCCTTTCGGGCCGTCCTGCGCCAGCGCAGCACCGGTTTGAAACCCAACGTGCGCGCCAGCTCGACAATGCCGCCAGCCAGCGCGGGCAGCGATGAGGTGATCTCCACCGATCCGTTCGCGCCGGCGTGTCCGTCCGTGTCCAGCAGCCCTTGCAGCAGCGCGAGTCTTTGCGCGCGGGAACCTCGCAGGTAAGCCACTGGAATGTGCTTGTGACCAAGCAGACCGGCGCCGACCAGCAGGCCATGCAGAGTCGGTTTACCGCAGTTGCGTGGGTTGATGATGGCGGTGATGCAGCGGCTTGCACGCGCCACATCGGCGGCGCACTTGCGAGCACGCACCGCATGACCGGCGTGCTCGATGCGCTGCAGGATGTGCGGCGCATCGTCCTCGTGCAACGACAGCTGCCCGGTACTGGCGCTGCCATCGCCAAGCCACACGCCCAACAGGTAAGGGTCGATGGGCAGCGCGGCGGACGGCAGATCCAGCGGATGGGCCACCTCAACGGCGTAGCGCGACTGCCTTGGTTTGTTGCCGTACAGCGTCGCCAGCGCATCTGTGGTCAACACCTGGCGATGGGCAGCCGGATCGGTGCTCAGCGGCATGCGCACCCGCACCGCCCCACCCTGCGCGTCAGACGCGGCGCGGCGTTTGGCCTCGCGGCGCGACGTGTTCAGGCGCGCCAGATCCACCACCTGCCAGCGGTGGCCCGCGTCAGCCACGATCTGCGCGCCGTCGGAAAAGGTAACCCGGTAGCAAGGATGATCGTGGAACACCTCCGATGCAGCCACCACTCGCACTGGTCGCCCATCGTCGCCCAACACCTGCTGTCCCTGCTGCACGTCGCCCATGGTGGTCCAACCGTTCGGCGTGGGCAGCGGGGTATCCAACGACAGCGCCTTCCCGAACTGGATGGGGAACATCAGCACCATGTCGCGCACCGGGCTGCGGGCGCTCAGGCAGTCCATCGGCTCACGCAGCGGCGGGTTGCGGTGGGTGCGCCAGCGGCCGGGCTCGGCGCTGCCTTTGCTGGAGAGGATGCGGTTTTCGTCCGCCCAAGCGCTGACTGTGGGCGGACGGCGCGGCGCGATGCTGCGGGCGATGACGGTGGCGAGGCGGGCGGCGGTTGCGGTCATCGGATACCGGACCTCCACACTGTGCCCCAACCGCCCAGCATTCGTTTCCGATGCGGACGCCAGCCGTGGCTGCGTATGGCCGCGCCGAGCCGTTGCAGCAGGCTGATGGACTCGGGATCGCCAAGATCAAGCTCCAGTACGACATCGCGCAGGGTGATTTCTTCGCGATCGGTCAGCAGCGCCGCCAGTCCCGGGATGTCCGGGGATGGCAGCACGTCGTCGGCAAGTGGCGCGGCATCCAGTTCGGACGTCCAATCGATGCCGGTATGACGGGCGGCGCAAGCGGCAGACGCCTTCAACGCCCGTGACGGCGGCAAGCGCAGCTGGCGGGCAACCCGCATGGCGGAGCCAAAGATGCGCGACGCTGCTACCAGTTGATCCGCGCGATGCTGGGGCTGCGACAGCAACGGCGGCGGTGCGTCCGCCTGCCGTGCCGTGACCAGCGCGTCATAGGCGCGGATGACGTGCAGGTGGAAGGCGGCGCTGATCCACATGGCGTAGGCGTAGACCAGTTCCTTGACGGCGTAGGTGCCGCCGTAACGACCAGCCGCCGAGATGACCGGTTCTAATTCCGCAGATTTCGAATCTAATTCCGCAGATTTCGTCTCGCTTCGCAACAGGTCGATCATCTCCTGTGTCGAAACAAGCCGCAGAAAACTTTCGGTCTGACACCGTTTGTAGTTGTGCCCAGCCACGACAGCGGCCTCGTGAATGTCGTTCAGGCAGTAGCGACCGGCGGCATCGCAGCGGATTTGCGTATTGGCGATGATCAGGGCGTTCATGCGGCGTCTCCCTTGTTGGTGTCGGCGAGTTGTTCACTCATGACGCCAAGCATGTTGTGCACGTCGGCGGTCAGCTCGTTGAGCGCAAGGAACAGGCCTTCGGTCATGCAATCGTCCAGGCGCGATTCGTCATCCACAGCGGTGCGTGTTTCAAAGTTCGCCAGTAGCAGACCCGCCAGCGCATCGATGGCGGTGGCCTTGCGGTGGACCCGCGCCAGATGCACAGCCGCGTGCGCGGGCAACGGCTGTTTCCAATCGGTATCGCAATGATCAACGCCCCAGCGTTGCCGCCGCAGGGCGTGGAGCAGGTAGGGGATATCGCCGTTATCCGTGGCTTCACGGGCATCGGGCGGAGTGGTGGTGCGTGCGTGCATGGTGGGCTCCTGAGTGCGTATGGAGTCCGCCGACCCGAGTCCAATCGAGGCGACGGACGACGCGGGTTGGACTACCGGACTCAGGGACCGGCGCACCTTGCGATGCCCCGCGCCGCCCGCCATGAAATCGGCTGGGGCACGCCCGGCCAGGCCGGGAATGAAAAAAGCGCCGGCTGGCTGCGGGCGCTTGCGCGCCTGAGTCTTCGGGAGTCCAATCCCGGCTGCCGAATTGGCGGCAGCGCAGATAGCCTGCACCCAACAAGCGGCGGCGGTCAAGCGGGTCATGCCGCCTCCGCCTTGCCAATCGCGGCGAACTGCCGCGCGAGTTCTTCAAGCGCGTGCTCCACCGCATCGGTGAGAAGCACGCGGCATTTGGCTTCGTCGCCTTCGGCGGCGACCTGCGGCGCCAGGATGGCCGGCAGGTTTTCCAGCCCGTTACGCAAGGTGCCGATGGCGCCGCGCACAGCGAACTCCACATCATCCGCCCGCAGCAGCTGACCAAGCTCGGCTTGTTCCTCGCGTAACGCCTTGCGTGCTTCGGCCTCCGCCTTGTCGGCGATGGCACGGGCGCGCCGGATTGCAATGGGATCGTCCGGGTCGTAACGCGGCGTATCCGTCCCGTTGTCGCCGTCCGACACGGCATCCGCACCATCCACCCGCGCCGCCTCCCGCCCGGCCGCGTGACGCGCGCGCACGGCGTCCTTGCCCGGGTCTGCGGTGTCGGCGATACGCGCTTTGCTGGCCTCGACCAGGACGCGGCCGGCATCGTCCTGCACCAGGCGGCCGGATTGCTTCAGCTCGGTGATGTAGCTGGGTGAGACGTCCAGCAGCCGGGCGAATTGCTTCAGGGTGATCGCGCGATCCTGGGCGGGCATCACTTCCGGCCTCCTCTTCCCTTTTCCCGAGACAGCCGAGAAAGACGAACCGCGCCCGCGCGCGTGCGCGATCGCGTCTGTGCGGGGTGTGCGGGGTGGCACGCGTACCCCGCACACGCGAAACCCGCGCAGCGCCTGCGTTGTGCGGGGTGTGCGGGGTGTGCGGGGGTGGGCACGCGCGCGCGGGTGCCCGCGTGTAAGGGGTGCTGGCGACGAATGCTGGTGCGCGTGGGCGCGCGCGCGTAGGGGCCGAAACCCCCGCACACCCTGCACAAGCCAATAGCGGCGCGGGTTTCAACCCTGCACAGCACCCCGCACAGACCCCGCACACCCCGCACATTCATGTCGACATTCCTCCCACCGAGGCCAGCCGGCCGCGGAATTCGTCCAGTTGTTCCCTGTGCCGGGTGTAGCAGTCGCCCAACCACCACGTTTCCGAGGTGCCTTCCGGCGGCGCGGTGGCGCCAAGCAGCAGGAAGTGATGCGGGCCGCGCGTCTTGCACGCCACGTCGTAGCGCTTGCGCACCTTTGGTACGCCACGCTGCCGGACCAGCGCCACCACGAACTTGGACTCCGGCGCGCAGCTGTAGCCGTGCCGCTTGCACCAATCACGGTAGAGCGCGTACCAATCGGAGCTGAGCCCCGGCATCGGCTCGACCTTCGGGATTTCCTCAAGGACCAGCTCATCGTGGAATCGGATCGGCGAATCGAGGCTGAGCCGAACCAGCTCCGACTTGGCGTCCGTGCTGGGCGGGTGGGTGCCTGGATCGAACTCACCCAAGTCCAGATGCAGCAGGTAGTCGTGCAGCGCGGCGATGCCGCCGGCGGCGATCTCCGCCATCACGGCGGCGTAGTACTGCGGCGGCTTCTTGCCGGGCGTCCAGATCACGCAATGGCGGCGGTCATCCTCTTCCAGCACCACGGGCATGGCTTCGTTCGACAAGAACACCAGGTTCAGGTGGTTGCGCTCCCAGTACGCCGCGAAATTCTTGGGATTGATGCGGATGCGGTCGCCGGTGATCAGCGCCTTGAGTTTGTTCTTGATGTGGTAGACGTCCGACCGTGCGACCACTTCGTCGGCGATCATGAACAGCTTGCGCGACGCCCAATCGTTGAACTTGTCTTCCACCGCAGACTGATCGAGCACATCGCCATACTCGCCATAGATCCGCATCACCGCTTCGAAGAACAGGTTCTTGCCTGCGCCCTGCGGGCCGTGGATCACCAGCGTGGATTTCATCTTGGCGCCGGGGTGCTGGATGGGGTAGGCGATCCAGCGCAGCACCCAGCGAAACAGCGCCTCTGGGTTGCGGTCTTCGCTGCACATGTAGCGCAGCAGGTCCAGCAGGCGGTCGCAGTTGCCGGGCTTGGGCACCGTCGGCCAGCCGGCGTACAGGTTGCAGGTGACGTCGGAATCCTGCCCTGTTGGATCAAAGCCGACTTCGCTTGGCCGCACGATGCGGCGGTTCGGCGACTCCTGCCAGTCGCGGTGAATGAACTTGAACATGCAGGTGTCGCGCATGTCCGACAGCGACAGCAGCTTGTGCTCCTGATGGTCGAACACCGCGCCGCTGTGACCGAATACCAGACTGAAGCGCTCCAACAGCTCCGCGCTGGTTTGGATGGGCCGCAGCGCAGCCCCGCCCCCGCTGGTGGTGGCTGGCGGCTGCACGACACGCGCAGTCCAGCGCAATTCCGAGAGACGGGCTTCCACCTGCACGCGCACCACGTGCAGCCCTTCGGCGACGTGCAGATCGTTGAAATCGGTGGGTTTGGCGCCGGTGGCGAGGTAGGCGTCGATGCGCGCATCGGGATCCGCGAATGTTGGTGCGACCCAAGCACCGTTCACAGCGAGCGCGGCGGTGCTGGCGCCGCCGATGCCGGCATTGACGTAGCCGTGCTGTTCGCCGCATTCCGGGCATTCGATCGGGTTGCGTGCCAGCGAGAGGCGAGCGCGGCAGGTATCGACGCGGCACTTGCCGAGGTCATCGGTGTCGGCGCAGATCAGGATCTTGGTTTGCGGATAGCGCTTGCGCAGCGCCTCGGCGACGGGCGTCAGGTTGCCGGCGTCGAACGCAACCGCGACCGGGTATCCGGTGGCCATGTGCAGCGAGGCGGCGGTGGCGTAGCCTTCGGCCACCAGCACGATCCACGACGGTGCGCCGATCAGGTGGCAGTGGCCTTTCTTGACACCCGGGTAGTAAGGCCAGAACTCCTTCGGGTGGATTGTCTTGTTGGGACGACTGGCCTTCTTGGCGGCGGCCTGTGTTCGCAGGAATTGCAGGCCATGGATACGTCCCTGCGTGTCCAGCAGCGGCAGCACCGCGGTCCCGTTTGGGGTGAAGCGCAGGCCGTAGGCGCTGACCTTCTTGGCGTCGAGGTAGTCGGAGTCGCCGTCTTCGCTGAGCCGGCCCCACATTGCAGCAGCCCGGGCGGCGCCTTTGGCGGCCTTGCGTGCATTAGCCAATTCGGCGGCCTTGCGGTCATCGGCCAGACGCCGCTTCAGCGCGGCGGCTTCGGCCGGGTCGATCTCGATCTTGCGCAGCTCGACCTTGCGCGACTGGTTCTCGTTGCCGCGCCAGATGCCGAAGCTGCCGACGATCAGCAGATCGCCGCGCGTCGTGCGGAAATCGTGAAGGATGTACCACCCGCGTTTTTCGCGGTCGCCCTCGATCTTGGTGCGCACCATGCGGCCGGTGCCCACTTCGAGGTGGTCAACCTGCAGCCCGAAGTCGCGAAGCTGGCCAAGCACGTCATCGTAATTCGCGGCAACCATTTCAGTGAGCCGACTCCCCGCTACCTACCCACCAAACGAGGTCCGAATTACCCGGATGGCACCCCTCTGCGGAGTACCTTTTCCCGGCGAACCTGAACGAGATGACTCCAGTTGCGGCCAGACCCCGTGCAGTCAATGCCGCCGAGGTGTACCAAAACCAACAGGGGGACGGGGATGCGCGCCGCCGTGCGACGGCGGAAACGTCAGCATCCACCGCCGACGGCGGCACCCGCGCCATGTCGCGCCCATCAGCGAGCATTGCGCTGCGCCTCGATTGCATCCAGCCGGGCCCGGTTCTCGAGCGCCAGCTCTTGAATCCGGAAGTAGTCAGACACCACGTCGCGACAGCTAGGCGACGTGCATCCGGGATCGGAACACGCCCGTGGCAATCTCCCGATGTACCGCCAGCGGGCGCTCGCCGATGCGCGCGAAAGCGCCCGCACCGCTGGCCCAAGACATCGCGTCACGCTCATACGTCCAGCTCCCCTTGCCGCTTGTTTCGATACGGCGCCACCTGCGCCGTGCGTTCGATCTTGGCCAACTGCTCCGACGTCAATGCCTGCGGCGAGTGCAGCAGCCGCAAGCATTCCGCGTATCGCGCGGCAGCCTCCGGCCTCGGCGGCTTGTGTCCTGCGCGATACTGGCCGCGCGGCTTGACCATCGGTCACCAGCGCCTCCGGGTCTGAGCTTCCAGCGCCTGCTGGCATTCAATGCAGCGTTGCGCGCCAAGCTCAGTTCGCGATGGATGGATCGGCTCACCGCAGCCGGCGACAACGCAATGCGTTCGCCCAGGCGCCCGCGCAATCCCGTCGTGGTCCGCGACGATCCGCGCCGCTTCCTCCAGCTGCAGTTCCTGCACGCGGTCAACGAAGTCAGGCACGGTCGCCCCCGATCTCCTGCAACCGCCGCAGCATCTGCTGCAACTGTTTCGTGGATTCCACGAACGCACGTTGCAGCGCGGCGCGCTCATCCTCTGGCTCCACCGGTACCGGCTCGGCATAGCCCGCATCGCGGGCCTCATACGCCGCCAGCATGTGCACGCCGGCCTGTCGAGCCCGCCGCCTGATGTAGGCCAGTTCCGACGGCGTCAGCCGTTCGCGGCGTTCCGGGTTCAGGCAATCAGACAACCACCGCCCGGCCGCGTCCGCAGGCATGTCCACCTTCATCTCAGCGCCAACGCGCTTGAAGCCACCGATAGCCTGCACCGTGGCCCGAATCGCATCCTCCAGCGATTCCACGATCAGCGGCAGTTGCGCCTCGTGCGCGGTCATTCCGACACGCTCCGACGGCGTCGGACAGCGTCGGACAGGCTCGCCGTGGCAAAAAAAGAGCCATGACCACCGCCATCATGCATCTCTTTCCGCCGCGCGCCAGCTTCCGCGGACTCCGGCTTTTCGATACCGAGCAAGGCGCCGGCCACCGGGTAGGATTGGGGGAGCTGACCACCCAACCGCAACCCGGAGACCGGCATGATCGAACACGTTGTCATCATGGAAACCCTCAACGTCGTGCAGCAGGTACTGAAAGGGGCCGCACTATCCATCGCCACAGCGGCGCGAGCCGACCTGCGGGAATGCGCAACGCTGATGCAATCGTTCGCCGCGCAGACCGGACTCGACTCGCGGGCATCGGCGATGCTTCTGGATCTGGCGGCAGGCTTCGATCACCTGTCGGCGCAGCCTCCACACTGAACAGCTTCCGTGCCGCCCACGCGTGGAAGGCGGGGCTTGCGGCGGCAAAGTCGAAACGGTTCGCGGTCATCTCAGGCCGCCTTGCCGACAGGCTCGGCGGCATTCGGAGCGACGCTGTTCGCATGCAGGTCATGCAACCGAACGGCCGCCATCCCGCTGGGCGCCTTGGTGCGCCCTTGCTTGATGTCGCTCACGGCCTGCGGGGA
>NZ_JADZDS010000131.1 GCF_020850895.1 Thermomonas sp.
CACATCTCCGAAGGCGACACGGTCAAGTGCACCGGCCGGATTCTGGAAGTGCCGGTCGGCCCCGAGCTGATTGGCCGGGTGGTCAACGCGCTCGGCCAGCCGATCGACGGCAAGGGCCCGGTCAACGCCAAGATGACCGACGTGATCGAGAAGGTCGCTCCGGGCGTGATCGCGCGCCAGTCGGTGGATCAGCCGCTGCAGACGGGCCTGAAGTCGATCGACTCGATGGTGCCGATCGGCCGCGGGCAACGCGAACTGATCATCGGCGACCGCCAGACCGGCAAGACGGCGGTGGCGATCGACACGGTCATCAACCAGAAGGGCCAGGGCGTCACCTGCATTTACGTTGCCATCGGCCAGAAGGCTTCATCGATCAAGAACGTGGTGCGGGCGCTGGAGCAGGCCGGTGCGATGGAGTACACCATCGTGGTGGCGGCATCGGCCTCCGAATCCGCGGCGATGCAGTACGTCTCCGCCTATTCGGGCTGCACCATGGGCGAGTACTTCCGCGACCGCGGTCAGGATGCACTCATCATTTACGACGACCTGTCCAAGCAGGCCGTGGCCTACCGCCAGGTCTCGCTGCTGCTGCGCCGCCCGCCGGGCCGCGAAGCCTTCCCCGGCGACGTGTTCTATCTGCACAGCCGCTTGCTCGAGCGCGCCGCTCGCGTCAACGCCCACTACGTGGAGCAGTTCACCAAGGGCGAGGTCAAGGGCAAGACGGGGTCGCTCACCGCGCTGCCCATCATCGAGACGCAGGCGGGCGACGTCTCGGCCTTCGTGCCGACCAACGTGATCTCGATCACCGACGGCCAGATCTTCCTGGAGACCAGCCTGTTCAACGCCGGCATCCGTCCCGCCATCAACGCCGGTATCTCGGTGTCGCGCGTCGGCGGTGCTGCCCAGACCAAGCTGATCAAGGGCCTCTCGGGCGGTATCCGTACCGACCTGGCGCAGTACCGCGAGCTGGCGGCCTTCGCGCAGTTCGCCTCCGATCTGGACGAAGCCACCCGCAAGCAGCTCGACCGCGGTGCGCGCGTGACCGAATTGCTCAAGCAGGCCCAGTACCAGCCTTTGCCGATCAACCTCATGGCGGCCTCGCTGTTCGCGGTGAACAAGGGCTTCCTCGACGACGTGGACGTGAAGAAGGTGCTGTCCTTCGAATCCGGGTTGCACCAGTTCCTCAAGACCAGCCACGCGGCGTTGCTCGAGCGGCTGGAGACGAACCGCGCGTTCGACAAGGAAGGCAAGGACGAAGGCGAATTGACGCAGGCCATCACGGCGTTCAAGAAGTCCTTCGCCTGACGCGCAAGGGGAACGACTATGGCAACCGGCAAGGAAATACGCGGTCAGATCAGGAGCTTCGAGAATACGAAGAAGATCACCAAGGCCATGGAGATGGTTTCCGTGTCCAAGATGCGCAAGGCACAGGAGCGCATGCGCGCCGCACGCCCCTACGCCGACAAGGTACGCAGCATAGCGGCGCACCTGGGGGAAGCCAATCCCGAGTATGTGCATCCGTTCATGAAGATCAACGACGCCAAGGCTGCTGGTGTCATCGTCGTGACCACGGACAAGGGCTTGTGCGGCGGCCTGAACACCAATGTGCTGCGCATCGTCACCAACAAGCTGCGTGATCTGCAGGGCGCGGGCATGGAAGTGCAGGCCGTGGCGATCGGCAGCAAGGGCCTGGGGTTTCTCAACCGCGTGGGTGCCAAAGTGGTGTCTCGGGCTGTGGCCCTGGGCGATACGCCCCACCTGGACAAGCTGATTGGCCCGGTCAAGGTGTTGCTCGATGCGTATGCCGAAGGCAAGGTCAGCGCGGTGTACCTGAGCTATACCAAGTTCATCAATACGATGAAGCAGGAGCCGGTGATCGAGCAGTTGCTGCCGCTGTCGTCCGAAGAAATACGCAAGCACAAGAGCGGTCCGGGCTGGGATTATCTGTACGAGCCCGATGCGCAGAGCGTAATCGACGAGTTGCTGGTGCGCTACGTCGAATCGCTGATCTACCAGGCCGTGGCCGAGAACATGGCCAGCGAGCAGTCGGCGCGCATGGTGGCGATGAAGGCCGCCACGGACAATGCCGGCAACGTGATCGGTGAGCTCAAGCTGGTCTACAACAAGACACGTCAGGCGGCGATCACCAAGGAATTGTCCGAGATCGTGTCGGGTGCGGCCGCTATCAGCGGTTGATCACGTCACGCAGTTGCAAGAATCGAATCAATTGGAGCGAAACATGGCCCAAGCCCAAGGAAAAATTGTTCAATGTATCGGCGCCGTGGTGGACGTGGAGTTCCCGCGCGACCAGATGCCCAAGGTCTACGATGCCCTCAAGCTCGAAGGCTCGGCCCTGACGCTGGAAGTGCAGCAGCAGCTGGGCGACGGCATCGTGCGTACCATTGCCCTCGGCTCTTCCGACGGCCTCAAGCGCGGCATCATGGTGACCAACACCGGCAGCCCCATCACCGTGCCCGTGGGCAAGGCGACGCTGGGCCGCATCATGGACGTGCTGGGCAACCCCATCGACGAGCGCGGCCCGGTCAGCCAGGAGCTGACGGCCTCCATCCACCGCAAGGCCCCGGCCTACGACGAGCTGTCGCCCTCGCAGGAGCTGCTGGAAACCGG
>NZ_JADZDS010000132.1 GCF_020850895.1 Thermomonas sp.
AACAACGGTTGCCAACAAGCCCAAAAAGCCCTGAAATCCGACCCCGTTCGAGACCCGTTTTGAGGGGCCTGCAAGTGGCTCCATTACGGCGATCATCGGTGGCTCCATTGACCCGGTCGGTGACAGGGATCCCGCGCAGCATCGGATCTTCCGCGCGCCGATGGGCATGGCGCCGGATATCGCGCCGCAACCGCAAGGACCGTTGCGCCCTATTCCGCCACCAGCCGCATCACCTGCGCCGTCACCGCCAGGTCATCGAGCCGCCCGAAGTGCTGCGCCCGCAGGCGGCCCCGACGATCGATCAGGATCAAGGTCGGCGTGCCCCGCATGTCGTAGGCCTGCATGGTCGCCGGGATGCGCTGGCCGGGGACGGCCAGATCCACGGCGATGGGATGGGTGATGCGGAACTCATGCAGGAAAACCCGCAGCGCGGCGGGCGTCATGATCTCGTGATGTTCGAACACGGCGTGCAGGCCGACCACGGCGACGCCGTCCGCCGACAATTGCTGGTGCAGACGCTCCGCCTGCGGCACGCCGTGCAGCACACAGCCGGGACAGAGCATCTGAAAGGCATGCAGCACGATCACCTTGCCGCGCATGGCGGCCAGGGACAGCGGTGCGGGAACGTTGAGCCATTCGCCGACTTGCCAGTCGGGCGCATTGGGGTGGTCTTGCATGGGGCGCTTCAATCGCGGGTGGAACTGAAGACGAAGTCGTGATCCTTCTGCGCCGTGTGGCAGGCGTAGCAGGCGCTGGCCGCATGGTCGCCGACCACGCGTTGGCTGCGGTCGCCGCCGGCGAAGCCCTCGAAGCCCCAGCCACCGGTGGCCGCGTACTTCTCGGCGTCCTTGTGCATCACGCCCGCCACCTTGCGCGCCCCCTCGGTGATGGCGTGATCGGCAGCGGGCGCTTCGAGCAGATCGAACACGATCACGCTGCCATCCGGGAACTTGCCGGTCGCGTAGCCCGCCATGGCTTCCTTGTTGGCATAGAGATGGTGGACGCCGCCGAAGGATGCGTACAGCGGATGTCCGTCCTGGATGACCATGCTCTTGACGTGATGCCAGTTGCGATAGCCCTCCGGGTAGGGAACTTCGTTGCCGCCGGCGTGCGCCGGAGCGGCGAGGGACAGCAGTGCAAGACCAGTCAGCAGCGCTTTCATCGTCGTCTCCTTGGCTTGTCGGGCGGAATCGCCGATGCCAGACTAAAACCGGGTCATCCCGCTGAAAAGCAAGCACCTTTTGGTTAGTTTTGGAGCGCCTCCTGAAGCCATCCGCCAATCCGGAAGCCGCACCACCCGTGGCCCGCAGAGTCGAGGACGTGGTTGGCTGCAAGTGGAGCCTGGCGGTGATCGACTGCGTACGACGGGGTATCGCCCGACCGGGCGAAATGGAGCGCGTCATCGGCGGCATCCGCACCAAGGTGCTCAACGAACGGCTGCGCAAGTTGATGCGTTACGAGATCCTGGTGAAGCAGAGCTTCATGGAGGTGCCGCCGCGCGTCGAATACCGGCTCACCGATTTCGGTCAGCGCTTCGCGGAAGTGCTGGATCGCATCGCGGCGCTGGAGGCGGACGAGTCGGCATAGCCTGGATGTTTCATGAAATATCCGGGCTGGGTGGCGGCCGAGCTGGGCGGATTCTTCATCCACCAGGCCAGCAAGGTGTATACCGCCGCTTTCGCCAGGACCATGGGCATCGACCCGAAGAGGCCATGACCATCTTCAACGAACACGGCAACATCGGCCCGGCCAGCGGGCTGTGCAAGATGGGCCGCCTGAAGAAGGGCGACCGCGTGTCTGTTCGGCATCGGTTCCGGGCTGAACTGCTCGATGGCCGAAGTGGTCTGGTGAGCCGCGCATGAGCGAATCCGTCCCGTCGCCTTGCCCGCAATGTGGCTCGGCCTATACCTACGAAGATGGGAATCGGCTGGTCTGCCCGGAATGCGGTCACGAATGGATGCCGGGCGAGGTTGCGTCCGAATCGGACGCGCCTGAAGTCCGCGACGCGGTCGGCAACCTGCTGGCCGATGGCGATGCCGTTACCGTGGTCAAGGACCTGAAGGTCAAGGGCGCCTCCAACGTGCTCAAGGTCGGCACCCGGATCAAGGGCATCCGCCTGATCGACGGCACCGACGGCCACAACATCGACTGCAAGATCGACGGCTTCGGCGCGATGCGGCTGAAGTCGGAGTTCGTGAAGAAGGCGTAGCGGGTTTTCCTCTCGCCCAGGGTTCTGGCACGCACCTGAATCCGTGGCCCTCTTCACGCCACGCTCCTGCGCTCGCTGACCGGGGCATCCGCGCTGGTGAACACCGTGGCATTCGCTTGCCAGTGTGCTCTGGCGTGGTCGCCGAGGGCGCGCCTGGGGCGAAGGCGTGGCTGAATTGCGCAGTTTCGGGCGTTCCCCGGTGCCAGTCCCACGGCAATCCACCAGGGAGCGGGTGGCTTGGTGTCACCGACCGCCCCAATGGAGCCATTTCGGGATCGGCGTAATGGAGCCAGTCGATGATCGGCGTAATGGAGCCACTTCAGGATCGCCGTAAACGATCCACTCCAGGATCGGCGTAATGGAGCC
>NZ_JADZDS010000133.1 GCF_020850895.1 Thermomonas sp.
AACCTGGGCTTGCTCGCGTTCGATCCGTTCGGCAATGGCCTTGGGTGGGTTCACCGTGGCGGGCGGCACGCCGTTGACGACTTCGATCGGCCAGTCACGCGGGGTGATCCGGACGTGGAGTTCGCTCCAATCGCTTGCGCCCGGCTGCTGGATGCGAACCACGGCCTCGCCGCTGGCGTCGCGAGCGATGCCGAAGACGAAACTGCCGTAGGGCGTGAGCTTCAGCCTGCGTCCGGCGTACTCCACGACTGCCTCGGGCGCGGTGGTCCCGAGCACCATCGCGCCCTGTTGCGCGGTGTCCGCCAGGCGCGTCGCGCGCGCCGCGATCTCGGTGCGACCCGTGTCGGCCGAAGGGGAGCGTGCCGTCGCCGCGGTGGGTGCGTCCTGCGCAATGGCAGAAGCAGCCAGCAGCGCCGCGCCAACGACCAAGGCTCTGAGTGCCTGAAGCGCCGCCTTTGTCCTTGTCGGTGACGCGTTCAACGGCTTGCGCATGCGATCGCCGATGGGTGATCGGTCACCCTTGCGGTCGCGGCATGGGGGCACGGGGTGGTTGTCGACGCGTTGGGTTCTGGACATACGGAAGCGTTGTAACACGGGAGAAACAGCTCCGAATCGCAAGCGAGAAGCGTACTTCGGGGTCAGGCATCGGTACCGGCGTGGGCGCGGGGCGCATTCAGGCGGGCGGCACCGGGTCGTGGCCACCGGGATGCAAGGGGTGGCAGCGGCCCACGCGACGAAGCGCCAACCAGCTGCCTTTGATCGCGCCAAACCGTGCGATGGCCTCCATCGCGTACACCGAGCAAGTTGGCGCGAATCGGCAGTTTTGCCCCAGCAGTGGGCTGATCCAGCGTTTGTAGCCGCGCAGGAGGGTGATGAGGAGCCGGTCGATCACGAAGTCGGTCGTCAGGTGCGTGGCGCGGTTGCCGCCCCGTGCATTGCAGGTTATAACAGCCCGCCTGATTGTCTCAAGGGAAACCGGGGAACCAACTGACGTGGCTGCAAAGAAACCTGTGAAAAAGGCTGGCCAGAAGGCCGGTTCAACCAAGCCCGCCGCCAAGCCGGCCGCCAAGCCTGCGGGCAAGGCGGCAAAGAAGCCGGCTGTTGCGAAAAAAGCCGCTGCGGCGAAGAAGCCGGCGCCTGCGAAGAAGGCGGTCTCGGTCGTCAAGAAGGCGGTGGCGGCAGTGAAGAAGCTGGTCGCTTCCAAGAAGCCGGCACCCACGAAAAAGCCCGTGGCCGCCAAAAAGCCCACGGCCACGAAGAAGGCGGTGGCGGTGAAGAAGCCGGTTGCGAAGGCAAAGGCGCCCGCGACCAAGAAGCCCGTCGCGGCCAAGTCCGTCGTGGCTACCAAGAAGCCCGTGGTCACCAAGAAGGCGGCACCGGTCAAGAAGGCAGCAGCGGATAAAAAATCGGTTGTCGCCAAGCCCCCCGTCAGTGCGAAGACCACGGGTGCTGGGAAGAAGGACGCCGTCGCGAAGAAACCGGCGCCCTCAGCCAAGCCGGTGGAAGCGCCGAGGAAGGCTGCTGATCGCGTGCCTGCACCGCAGGTTGCTGCAATGCCGGTCAAGACTGTGCCACGTTCGATGGGCAAGGTCGCGGTCGCGGTGCGCAAGCCGGTGGACAGCAAGCCCGCCCCCAAGGCCAAGTTCAAGGTCGTGGCGTATCGCACGGATGACAGCACCGGGCGTCCGATCCTGCCGGCGGGCTACAAGCCTTCGGCGGATGAGGAATACATGAGCCCGCTGCAACTGGAGTATTTTCGCCAGCAGTTGCTGAAGTGGCGCGCGGATTTGGTGGAGGAATCCAAGCAGACCATCGAGAACCTCAAGGAAGAAGTGCGTGACATCGGCGACGAGGCCGAACGTGCGACCCGTGAGACCGAAAACTCGTTGGAACTGCGTACCCGCGACCGCTACCGCAAGTTGATCGGCAAGATCGACAGCACGCTCAAGCGGCTGGACAACGGTGAATACGGGTTCTGCGTCGACACGGGCGAGGAAATCGGCTTGGATCGGCTCGAGGCGCGGTTGACCGCGGAGCGGACGTTGGATGCGCAGGAGCGCTGGGAGCACCTGCAAAAGCAGATGGGCGATTAAGCCGGCTGCGCGTCGCCGATGCGGGCGCGTGCGGTGCTTGGAATGCAAAAACCCCGCCATGGCGGGGTTTTTTGCTGGCTGGCTGCGGCTGGACGCGTTCAATGCAAGCTGCGCAGGTCCAGCTTGCGCAGGCGTGGCGCCAGGCGTGCAGTCGTGGCGACCACGCCCAGGGTGACGCAGCCACCCACGATCATCGCCGGGACCAGCCCGAGCAGGCGTGCCATCACGCCGTCGTAGAACGCGCCGAGTTCGTTCGAGGAACTGACGAAGATGCCGTTGATCGACGACACCCGGCCGCGCATCTCGTCGGGCGTCACCAATTGCATGATGGTCGAGCGCAACACCACCGACACGCCATCGCACATTCCGTAGAGCACCAGCAAGGCGCCGGACAGCCACAGGTTGCGCGACAGCGCAAAGGCAATCGTGCACAGGCCGAAGCCGGTGACTGCCCACATCAGGACCGGACCTGCGTGGCGCTCCAGCGGACGGCGGGTGAGCCAGAGCGCGACCAGGATCGAGCCGGCTGCGGGCATCGCGCGCAGCACGCCGAACGCCTCCGGTCCGGCGTGCAGGATGTCCTTGATGAAGGCCGGCAGCATTGAAATGGCGCCGCCGAGCAGCACCGAGAACATGTCCAGTGCCATCGCGCCCAGCATGATCTGGTTGCCGGCCACGAAACGCGCACCCTCGGCAATGCTCTTGAAGATTGGCCCTCGCTGTTGCTGCAGTGCCGGCTCAGTGACTTGCATCAGCAGCAAGGTGCTTGCTGCTGCCAAGGCCACGACCGTTGCGGTGGCATACGAAAACGATTTGCCCAGCGAGCCGACCAGCAGGCCGCCCAGCGCAGGCCCCAGCACCAACCCGGTCTGGAACACCACACTGCCCATGCTGGCGCCTTTCGGGAACTGCTCCCGACGCAGCACCCGCGCAAACAGGGCGTTGTAGACCGGGCCCAGGAAGGACCGACCGACGCCGCCAACGGCCACCGCAAGGTAGATCGGCCAGGTGCCGTGGGTGTGCAGCAGGATGTTCCCTGCGACCAGCGCCAATGCCGCGGCATTGAGGGCCAGCAGGAGACAGGCGGCAGCGCCAAGCTTGCGTCGTGGCAGGTGATCGACCAGGTGGCCGGAAAACGGTGCGACGCAGAAATAGGGAATCACCTCGGCCAGCCCGACCAGCCCGAGCGCCAGGGTGTCGTGGGTGACCTCGTAGATGTGCCAACCGACCGTCACCGATACGACCTGGTAGGACAGCAGGGTGAAAATCCGGAACAGCATCAGCCAGCGGAAACCGACGCTGGTCATCGGCGAGGGCACCGCTGGGCTCATGTGCGCATTGCTGCCTGCGCGTGTTCGCGAATGAAGGCGAGCAGGGCGGCGAGTCCATTGCTCCGGGTGGGCGACAGGTGTTTGGCAAGGCCAATACTGGCGATGTAGTCCGGCGCGGTGGCGAGGATGTCGACCGCGCTGCGGCCGGAGTACACCCGCAGTGCCAGATAGATCAGGCCGGAGACGATCGCCGAATCACTGATTGCGTGGAAGTCGAGCTTGTCGGTGCCACCTTCGGCCACGATCCACACCAGCGACTGGCAGCCATGCAATCGGTGTTCCTCGATCTTCCAAGCGTCCGGGAACGCGGGCAGCTTGCGGCCAAGGTCGATCAGGTATTGGTAGCGCTCCGACCAGTCGCCGAAGAACGAGAATTCATCCGCGATGGCGGCTTGCGCGTCCGCGGCCGTGGGTTCGAGGGGGAAGGGGGTGTCGGTCACTGATTGTTCCTGTTCTAGCCCCTCTCCCCTCGGGAGAGGGGTTGGGGTGAGGGTTCTGGCGTGTGCGGTGTTACCGGCTTCGCCGAACCCTCATCCGCCCCCCGCCTTCGCGGGGGCAGGCTCTGCGGGCACCTTTTCCCGGAGGGAGAAGGAACATCATGCGCGCTTCCACCTGACACCCTGTGGCGTGTCTTCCAGCAGGATGCCTTCATCGGCGAGCTGCTGGCGGATGGCGTCGGCACGGGCGAAGTCGCGCGATGTCTTCGCTTCGATGCGCTCGTCGATCAGTGTCTGGATGCGGGCATCATCATCATCGCTGGCGCCGCCGGCGAACCATGCGTCCGGCTGCTGCTGCAGTACGCCCAACGGCTGCCCGGCACCCAGCAACTGCGCTTTCAGGGCGGCCTTGTTTTCGTGGGTCACCGCCTTGCGTGCTTCGCTGGCGATGCGGGCGATCTCGGCCAATGCCATCGGCGTGTTGAGGTCATCGTCCAATGCCGCCTCGATGCTGGCGGGGATCAGCGGCTCGGCTGCGACGTTGACCAAGTCACGCAAGGTCCCATAGAGCCGATCCAGCGTGCGCACGCTCTGCTCGATCAACCCATCCGACCATTCCAGCGGTTGCCGGTAATGCGCCGAGAGCAGGGCATAGCGCAGGGCTTCAGGGCGGTGCTGGCGCACCAGATCGTGGACGCGCTGGATATTGCCGACCGACTTGGCCATCTTGGCGCCACCGAAATTCAGCATGCCGTTGTGCAGCCACCAGCGTGCGAAGGGTGCGCCGCCGTGGGCGCATTCGCTTTGCGCGACTTCGTTCTCGTGGTGCGGGAATTGCAAGTCGATGCCGCCTGCATGGATGTCGATGGTTGGACCCAGATGCGCCTCCGCCATTGCCGAGCATTCGATATGCCAGCCCGGGCGGCCACGACCCCAAGGCGAATCCCAGCCCGGCAGGTCGTCTCTGGAGGGTTTCCACAATACGAAGTCGCCCGCGTCGCGCTTGTACGGGGCGATTTCCACACGCGCGCCGGCCAGCATCTCCTCGGCGTCACGGCGCGAGAGCTTGCCGTAGCCGGGGAAGCTCGCCACCGCGAACAGCACATGGCCTTCGGCGACATACGCATGCCCGTCGGTGATCAGGCGTTCGATCATCGTGATCATCTGCGGCATGTGCGCGGTGGCCGCAGGTTCGATATCCGGCGCGAACTCACCGGTCACGCCCAGCGCCGCCATGTCATCGCGATAGGCCGCGGCGTACTTGTCGGTGATGGCCGAGATCGGCGTGCCAAGCTCCTTCGCTGCGGCGTTGATCTTGTCGTCGACGTCGGTGATGTTGCGAGCGTAGCGCAGGCTGCCGTAGCGCCGGCGCAGCAATGCTGCCAACACGCCGAACACCACCGGCCCGCGTGCATTGCCGATATGCACGTAGTTGTAGACGGTGGGTCCGCAGACATACATGGTCGGGCAGTCGGCGACCAGGGGCGTGAACGGTTCGACCCGGCGGGTCAGGGTGCTGTAGAGGGAGAGGCTCATGGGCGTGGAGGCGATGGATGCGTCATTGTAACGATGCCGTCCGCTCCGCCGCAGCGACAGCGGGGATTCAGCCGCGCAGCGGCTTGCGTCGATAGACTCACGGAATGTTGCGATGGTGCCGGAATCCCGTTTTCCTCTTGTCCTTGGCCGTGTTGCCAAGCGGGCTTGCGATTGCGCAGTCAGCTCCGCAGGCGGCGCGTGAGGTCGTGCTTCCGATCGAGAACGTTCGATTCGACTATGCGCAGGTGATGGCGGTCCGGCCTGTCCAGCAGGTCCTGCGAACGACACGGATGGAACGGGTTTGCAGCGATCCTCGCCATCCCGGAACACTGGTTCCCACCCCGCTGCCGTCGAACGGTGCTTCCGCCGGATCCCGCAATCAAGGTGGATTGCGAAATTGCAGGATGGCCCCGGTGATTCGTGAGTTCCAGCGGACGATCGCCTTTGACGTCGATTATGTCTATCGCGGCAGCAAGTTCCGCACCCGGATGGGGCGTGATCCCGGCAATCGATTGCGGATCCGCATCTCGATTGCCCCGGCCCCAATGGAATGAGCTGCGTGCGGATGCGCGAAGCTTGCATGCTGCGCTGCGTCATGCGAGGATGCACGCCACGATGCATACCCACCTCGCCACCCGTCATGCAGTCTCCGCCCGGATGGCCTCCGGCATGACTTCGCGTGCGCGCCGACCGGTAATGGCACAGCCAGCTGGGTAATCCGGAGCATCTTCTTGCGCGTCACCTCCTGAAAACCCAGCCCAGCGGCTGGGTTTTTTGCGTTTTGGCCCTTTCATCCAACCACCGAGCGACCTTCGATGAAGCATTTTCTGAACACCCAGGACTGGAGCCGCGCCGAGCTCGACGCCTTGCTCGCCGATGCCGCGCGTTTCAAGTGCGAGAAACTGGGCGATGCCCTGAAGGGCAAGTCCATCGCGCTGGTGTTCTTCAATCCGTCGATGCGGACCCGCACCAGTTTCGAGTTGGGCGCGTTCCAGCTGGGCGGTCACGCCATCGTGCTGCAGCCCGGCAAGGATGCGTGGCCGATCGAGTTCAGCCTCGGCACGGTGATGGACGGCGAAACCGAGGAGCACATCAAGGAAGTGGCGCAGGTGCTGGGCCGCTACGTGGATCTGATCGGCGTGCGGGCGTTCCCGAAGTTCGTCGACTGGTCGGTGGACCGGCAGGACATCGTGCTTCAGAGCTTTGCCAAATACTCGCCGGTGCCGGTGATCAATATGGAAACGATCACCCATCCCTGCCAGGAGCTGGCGCATGTGCTGGCGCTGCAGGAGCACTTCGGCACCTCGGATTTGCGCGGCAAGAAATTCGTGTTGACCTGGACTTATCACCCCAAGCCGCTGAATACCGCAGTCGCCAACTCGGCGCTGACCATCGCGACGCGCATGGGCATGGACGTGACCCTGCTGTGCCCCACGCCGGACTACGTGCTCGACGAGCGCTACATCGGCTGGGCGAACGCGAACGTCGCCGAGTCCGGCGGTTCGTTCTGCATCAGCCATGACATCGACTCGGCCTACGCCGGCGCGGACGTGGTCTATGCCAAGAGCTGGGGCGCGCTGCCGTACTTCGGCAACTGGGCGCCCGAGCAGCCGATCCGCGACCAGTACAAACATTTCATCGTGGACGAGGCCAAGATGGCGCTGACCAAGGACGGCGTGTTCTCGCACTGCCTGCCGCTGCGCCGCAACGTCAAGGCCACCGACGCGGTGATGGATTCCCCGCGCTGCATCGCCATCAACGAAGCCGAAAATCGCCTGCACGTGCAGAAGGCCGTCATGGCGACCCTTGTGGGCAGCCATGACGTCCGGGATTCGGGATTCGGGATTGGGGATTCGAAATAGCACCAATCCCACCACGAACTTGCGTTGTCAAAACACAACAGGATTCCTCCATGACGAATGCTTCCCCCAATCCCCAATCCCCAATCCCCAATCCCGGCTCTTCCGACATCGTCCTCGCCTTTTCCGGCGGCCTCGACACCAGTTTCTGCGTGCCCTATCTGAAGGAACAGGGCTGGAACGTGCACACCGTGTTCGCGGATACCGGCGGCGTCAGCACCGAAGAGCGCGCCATCATCGAGGCACGCGCTGCCGAGTTGGGTGTCACTTCGCATGTGACGGTCGATGGCGGCCCGGCGCTGTGGGCGGACTTCGTCAAGCCATTCGTGTGGGCAGGGGAGGGCTACCAGGGACAGTACCCGCTGCTGGTCTCGGACCGCTATCTGATTGTCGATGCCTCGCTGGCGCGGGCGAAGGAACTCGGGACGAATGCCATCGCCCACGGTTGCACCGGCATGGGCAACGACCAGGTGCGTTTCGACCTGGCGGTGAAGGCCAGCGGCGATTTCCGCATCGTCGCCCCGATCCGCGAAATCCAGAAGGAACACACCCACACCCGTGCCTATGAGCAGGCCTATCTGGAGGAGCGCGGTTTTGCCGTGCGCAGCAAGCAGAAGGCTTACACCATCAACGAGAACCTGCTGGGCCTGACGATGTCAGGCGGCGAGATCGATGCCTGGGAAGCGCCGGGCGAGGGTGCGCGCGGTTGGTGTGCGCGCCGCGGGCAATGGCCGGCAGAGCCCATGGAAGCCACGTTGCGCTTCGAGCAGGGCGAGGCGGTGGCACTGGATGGGAATGCACTTCCGGGCGAAAAGCTCCTGGCCAAGCTCAACGTCATGTTTGCCCAGTACGGCGTCGGTCGCGGCCTGTACACCGGCGATACCACCATCGGCCTGAAGGGGCGGATCGTGTTCGAGGCGCCGGGCCTGATCAGCCTGCTGGCCGCGCACCGTGCGCTGGAAGAAGCGGTGCTGTCCAAGCTGCAGAACCGCTTCAAGCCCGAGGTGGCGCGCAAATGGGTGGAACTGGTCTATGAAGGCTTCTACCACGATCCGCTGAAAGCCGATCTGGAAGCCTTCCTCGCCGCTTCGCAACAGAAGGTCAATGGCGAGGTGACGCTGCGCACCAATGGCGGCCGGGTCGATGCGATCGCGGTGCGTTCGCCGCACATCCTCAACAGCAAGGGCGCCACCTATGCGCAGTCGGCGGACTGGGGCGTGGACGAGGCCGAGGGTTTCATCAAGCTGTTCGGGATGAGCAGCACCCTGTGGGCCGAGGTGAACCGATAACCCTTTTTTTCCTTCTCCCTCCGGGAGAAGGTGGCGCGCAGCGCCGGATGAGGGTTCGGTTTGCCTTGTCCTGTCGCTTTGCACGAACCTTCACCCCAACCCCTCTCCCACAGGGAGAGGGGCTTGATAGATGATCATGCTCACACACGTTCTCCGCCACCTTGAAGCCCTGGTGTCCTTCGACACCCGCAACCCGCCGCGCCGGATCGGCACCGGCGGGATCTTCGACTACCTCGGCGCGCACCTGCCCGGGTTCCGCATCGATGTGGCCGACCACGGCGACGGCGCGGTCTCCTTGCTCGCCGTACGCGGCGATCCGCGCCGCGTGTTCAATGTGCATCTGGATACGGTGCCGTCGTCACCGGCTTGGAGCGTCGATCCGCATGTGTTGCGTGTCACCGCCGATCGCGCCATCGGGCTGGGCGCCTGCGACATCAAGGGCGCGGCGGCCGGGCTGATCGCCGCCGCCAACGCCACGTCGGGTGATGTTGCGTTCCTGTTTTCCAGTGACGAGGAGGCCAACGATCCGCGATGCATCGCCGCCTTTCTCGCCGAGGACCGTGGATTCACCGAGGCGGTCATCGCCGAACCCACGCGCTGCGAAGCGGTGCTCGCGCACCGCGGCATCAGCTCGGTCGTGCTCAAGTTCAAGGGCGAGGCCGGGCACGCCTCCGGCGCCAACGCGCTGGAGGCCAGCGCGCTGCACCAGGCGATGCGCTGGGGCGGCAAGGCACTGGACCTGGTCGAAGCCGAGGCCGACGCGCAGTTCGGCGGCCTGCAGGGACTGCGCTTCAATGTCGGCAAGGTCGAAGGCGGCATCAAGGCGAACGTGATCGCGCCCAGCGCTGAAGTGCGCTTCGGGTTCCGGCCGCTGCCCTCGCAGGACATCGATGCGCTGCACGCGCGCTTCGGCGCCTGCGCCGCATCCGGTGCGCTGGAGCGTTACGAGGAGACCTTTCGCGGGCCATCGTTGCCAGGCGGGGAGGCCGCAGCGGTCGAAGATCGCCGGCAGGCCGCGCAGGCGCTGGCCGCGCAACTGGGCCTGCAGGTCGGGCCTGCCGTCGATTTCTGGACCGAAGCCTCGCTGTTCTCGCAGGCGGGTTTGACTGCGCTCGTCTACGGCCCGGGCGACATCGCCCAGGCGCATACCGCGGATGAATTCGTGTTGCTCGAGCAGTTGCAGCGCTACACCGAGTCCATCGTTCGAATTCTTGGGAACTCATAGACCGTGACGCCGATCCTCAACCCGCACGCCATCCACGACCCCCAGACCCGCCAGACCATCGTGCGGCTGTTGTCCAGCATGGGCAGTGCGAAGGAAATCAATCAGTACCTCAAGCGTTTCTCGCAGCTCGACGCCGCGCGCTTCGCCGTGGTCAAGGTGGGCGGCGCGGTGCTGCGCGACGACCTCGACGCGTTGGTGTCGTCACTGGCCTTCCTGCAAGACGTGGGGCTGACCCCGATCGTCATCCATGGCGCTGGCCCGCAGCTCGATGTGGAGCTGTCCGCCGCCGGGATCGAGAAGCAGACCATCGACGGCCTGCGCGTGACCTCGCCGGAAGCATTGGCAATCGTGCGCCGTGTGTTCCATGCGCAGAACCTGAAACTGGTGGAAGCCCTGCAAGCCGCCGACGCGCGTGCCACCAGTATTGTTTCTGGCGTGTTCGAAGCCGACTATCTGGATCGCGAACGCTTCGGCCTGGTCGGTGAGGTCAAGCGCGTCGATCTGGCGCCGATCCAGGCCAGCCTGCAGTCCGGCTCGATCCCGGTGATCGCCTCGCTGGGCGAAACGGTCGGTGGGCAGATCCTCAACGTCAATGCCGATTTCGCCGCCAACGAGCTGGTGCAGGTGCTGCAGCCGTACAAGATCGTGTTCCTGACCGGGACCGGTGGATTGCTGGATGCCGAGGGGCGGATCATCGATTCGATCAACCTCTCGACCGAGTACGACCACCTGATGCAACAGCCGTGGATCGAAGGCGGCATGCGGGTCAAGATCGCGCAGATCAAGGACCTGCTGGATGGTCTGCCGCAGGCCTCGTCGGTATCGATTACCAAGCCATCGGAGCTGGCCAAGGAGCTGTTCACCCACAAGGGCTCGGGCACCCTGGTGCGGCGCGGCGAGCGGGTGTTGGAGGGCGGCGCGTGGCACGATTTCGATCTGCCGCGGCTGCGCGGGCTGATCGAATCGGCATTCGGTCGCAAGCTGTTGCCGGATTATTTCGAAACGACCACCCTGCATCGCGCCTACGTCAGCGAGCATTACCGCGCGGCGGTGATCCTCACCCACGAGGATGCCGGTGTGTACCTCGACAAGTTCGCGGTGCTGGATGACGCGCAGGGCGAGGGCCTGGGGCGCGCGGTGTGGAACGTGATGCGCGACGAAACGCCGGGGCTGTTCTGGCGTTCGCGCCGTGGCAACCCGGTCAACGCGTTCTATGACGCCGAGTCCGACGGTTGCATCAAGCGCGATAAATGGAAGGTGTACTGGTACGGCGACGCCGGCTTCGATCGGATCGAACACTATGTGACGCAGTGCGCACGGCGGCCGGTGACGCTGGAGGAGCCGATGTGAATGCGATCAAGGTTGGACTGGTCGGTGCGCGCGGCCACACCGGTGCGGAACTGATCAAACTGCTCGCCACGCATCCGCGCTTCCAGCTTGCCTTCGTGACCTCGCGCGAGCTGGACGGCAAGCCCGTGGCCGAGCACAACGCCGGCTTCGCGGGCGCGTTGCGCTACTGCAATCCCACGCACGAGGCGCTGCCGACGCTCGGCGCGGATGCGGTGGTGTTGGCACTGCCCAACGGCAAGGCGGCGACGATCGTGGCCGCGTTCGATGCGGCGGGTGTCGATCCCGTCTTCGTGGACCTGTCGGCCGATCATCGCTTCGATCCCCGCTGGTACTACGGCCTGCCGGAGCTGACCCGCGGCAATTACGCTGGAAACAAGCGCATCAGCAATCCGGGCTGCTATGCCACCGCGATGCAGTTGGCCGTTGCGCCCATGCTGGACGTGCTCGACGGGCCGGTGCAGTGCTTTGGTGTGTCCGGGTATTCCGGTGCCGGCACGACGCCATCCGACAGGAACAACGCCGAACTGCTGCGTGACAACCTGATGCCGTATGCGCTGACCGGGCACATCCACGAGCGCGAGGTGTCGCGGCAACTCGGCCATCCGGTGGAATTCATGCCGCACGTGGCGCCGCATTTTCGCGGCATCAGCTTGACTGCCAATCTGCATCTGTCGCGCGCACTTGCGCTGGATGCAGTGCTCACGCGATATCGTGATCGCTACGCGGGCGAGCCACTGGTGCGTGTGCAGGAGGCGGCGCCCTGGGTCAGCCGGATCGCAGGCCGGCACCACGTCGAAATCGGTGGCTTCACCCTGTCCGGCGACGGTCGCCGGCTGGTGGTGGTGGCGACCGAGGACAACCTGTTGAAGGGTGCGGCCACGCAGGCGCTGCAAAATCTCAATACCGCCTTCGGGCTGGATGAAATGTGCGGGATTCCGCTGGAGAACGCAGCATGAGCAATCTGCTTTGGCAAAAGCCCGGCGTCGCCGTCGATGCGCGCATCCAGGCCTTCCTGGCCGGCGACGACGTGCTGCTGGATCGTGAGTTCTTCCTGCATGACATCGCCGCCAGCGCCGCCCATGCCGAAGGATTGCAGCGCATCGGCATCCTCACTGCCGATGAACTGACCGGCCTGAAGCGCGAGCTTGCGGTGCTGGCCGAGGACTTCCGCAGCGGCGCATTCATGCTGGACGAGCGCTTCGAGGATGGCCACTCCGCGATCGAGGCGCGTCTGACCGAGCGGCTGGGCGACGCCGGCCGCAAGATCCACACCGGTCGCAGCCGCAACGACCAAGTGCTGGTGGCGACTCGGCTGTGGTTGAAGGACAAGCTGGCGCGGCTGGCGCAGCTCGCTCGCGAGGTCGCGGAGGTGGCACTGGATCGCGCCGAGGCGGAAAAGCAATTGCCGATTCCTGGCTATACCCATGTCCAGCGGGCGGTGGTGTCGTCCGCCGGCATGTGGTGGGCGGGCTGGGCGGAAGCCTTCATCGACAACGCCGTCCGCGCCCGCGACACGCTGGCCCTGATCGACTGCAACCCGTTGGGGACGGCGGCGGGTTATGGCGTGAACCTGAGGCTGGATCGCGAACACACCACCCAGGCGCTCGGGTTTGCGCGCACGCAGGTCTCGCCGATCTCTGCCCAGCTCTCGCGCGGCAAGTTCGAGCTGGCTGCGCTGGAGGCACTGGGCAGCGCGACATTGGACCTGCGCCGAATCGCCTGGGACCTGTCGCTGTTCACCAGCACCGAGTTCGGTTTCGTCGCCTTGCCCGCGCAGTACACCACCGGCTCATCGATCATGCCGAACAAGCGCAACCCCGACGTGATCGAGCTGATGCGTGCCACCCACGCCAGCGTGGCGGCGGCGCGCACCGAAATCGAGCAACTGCTGTCGCTGCCCTCGGGCTACCACCGCGACCTGCAGAACAGCAAGCCGGCGATCGTGCATGGCTTCGGTCGCGGGCTCGCCGCGCTGGAGTTGTTGCCGGCGTTGCTCGCCAATTTCGACTGGCGCGAAGACCGCCTGCGTGCTGCCATCGATGCCGGCATGTATGCCACCGACGTCGCGGTGGAGGCGGCGATTGCCGGCGTGCCGTTTCGCGATGCTTACAAGGCCGCAGCGGCTGGTGCGGAATCCGCGGGGCAGGGGCGCACGCCGGAAGGCTCGCTGGCGGCGCGCACCTCGCCGGGCGCAGCCGCCGACCTGCGGCTGGATGCACTGCGCGCACGTTGGGAGGCGCTGGTTTAAGCCATGAGCGCCTTCGCACCGCAGTCTCTTCCTGATTGGAAACGCGCGGTACTGAAGGTGGGCAGCAGCCTGCTGGCCAGCGCCGACACCGGCCTCAGCCCGCGCTTTGCGCTGGGGCTTGCGCAGTTCGTGCTGGCAAGCCGGCAGGCCGGGCGCGAGGTGGTGATCGTGTCCTCCGGTGCGGTGGCGGCTGGGCGTGCCCTGCTGCCGAAGAACGGCGAAGCCGCGCAGACCATGGCCGCCAAGCAGGCGCTGGCCGCGCTCGGGCAGGCGCAGTTGATCGCCCTGTGGCAGCGGTTTTTCGAATTGCCTGCTGCGCAGGTCCTGCTCACCCACGACGATCTTCGCAACCGCCGCCGCTACCTCAATGCGCGCAGCGCGCTGCTGGAATTGCTGCGGTTGGGCGCGATTCCCATCGTCAATGAAAACGACACCGTCGCCGTCGATGAGCTGAAGCTGGGCGACAACGACAATCTTGCCGCGGCAGTGGCGTCCTTGGTCGATGCCGATCTGCTGCTGATCGCCACCGATATTGGTGGCCTGTACAGCGGTCACCCGCAGCGCGATCCGGATGCGCGGCACTTGGCTCGCATCGAGACGATCACGCCGGAGGTGATGGCGATGGCGGGCGAGGCCGGCGCGCTCGGCACCGGCGGCATGCGGACCAAGCTGGAGGCGGCGGCCAAGGCGGCGCAGGCGGGCATTGCCACCGCCCTGTTCTGCGGCCGCGATGCCGCCACGGTGACGGCACTGGGGCAGGGCACGCTCCACGGCAGCCTGTTTACCGCGCAGGGCAGCCGCCTGAGTGCGCGCAAGCAGTGGCTGCGGCATGCACCTGCCGCGGGCGCACTGAGAATTGACGCCGGCGCCTGCGCGGCGCTGCTGCGCGGAGCGTCGCTGCTGCCGGGCGGCGTGCGCCATGTCGAAGGGGATTTTCGTCGTGGCGATGTGATCGAGATACTGGCCGAAGCGGGGCAACTGCTGGCGCGCGGGCAGGCGCAGTACAACGCAGTCGATGGGGCGCGTATCGCCGGCCGCCATAGCCGCGAGATCGAAGCCGTGTTGGGCTTCCGCTACGACGAGGCGATGGTCCATCGCGATGACCTGGTGTTGTTGGCGTCGCATCAATCCGACCACGGGGAGGTGGCGGCATGACGGGTTACGTGCGGGAACTGGCACTGGCGGCGCGCGCGGCGCAGCGCCAGATCGCGACCTGCAGCGCCGTGCAGCGGCAGGCCTTGCTGGAGGCAATGGCGGTGCAACTGCTGGACAGTCAGGCGTCCATCTTGGTGGCCAACGCGCAGGACATGGGGCAGGCCGCCGCCAATGGCGCCAGCAAGGCCACCCTGGACCGCCTGCTGCTGGATCCGGCGCGGATCGCAGGCATGGCCTCGGCATTGCGCGAAGTGGCGGCGCAGGCCGATCCGCTGGGCGCGGTGACCCGCAGCGAGACCCGCCCGAACGGGGTCGTGGTCGAGCGCCAGCGCATTCCGCTGGGCTTGGTGGCGATGATCTTCGAGGCACGCCCCAACGTCACCGCCGAAGCCGCGGCGCTGTGCCTGAAGGCCGGCAATGCGGTGCTGCTGCGCGGTGGTTCCGAGGCAGCGGCCAGCAATGCCGCGATCGCCGCCTGTCTGCACGCGGCGCTGCGTGCGCAGGGGCTGCCGGAAGCGGCGGTGTCGCTGGTGGCCGATACCGCGCGCGAACATGTGCTGGAGCTGTTGCAGCTCTCGGACCTGATCGATCTGGCCGTTCCGCGTGGCGGCGAGAGCCTGATCCGCTTCGTCGCCGAGCACGCGCGGGTGCCGGTGATCAAGCACTACAAGGGCGTTTGTCACCTGTACGTGGACCGTGCCGCGGATCTCGACACGGCGCTGGCACTGCTGATCGACGGCAAGGTGTCGCGCCCCGGCGTTTGCAATGCGCTGGAAACCCTGCTGGTGCATCGTGAAGTCGCGGCGGCCTTCCTGCCGAAGGCGCTGGCGGCGCTCAAGGCGCGGCAAGTGCAGGTGCGTGGGGACGCTGGCGTGCGGACGTTCGATGCCACGCTGCCGGACGCGACCGAGGCGGATTTCGATGCCGAGTTCCTCGATCTGATCATCGCTGCGAAGGTGGTGGAGAGTCTTGATGCGGCGATCGCCCATATCCATCGCTATACCTCGGACCATACCGAGGTCATCGTCACCGAGGATGCCGCGGCTGCCGAGGCCTTCGTGCGCGCCATCCGCAGCTCGGCGGTGATGGTCAATGCGTCCTCCCGCTTCAATGACGGCGGCCAGCTCGGACTCGGCGCGGAGATCGGCATTTCCACCACCCGCCTGCACGCCTATGGGCCGATGGGGGTGGAGGCACTGACCATTGAACGCTTCGTTGTGCGCGGGCAGGGCCAGGTCCGCCATCCCGATTTGCAGGGCTGAGGCCATCGGAGCAGGTAACCAACGAGGCTCTCGCGTTGCTCAGCCGGATGTGGCCTCTTTTCGCCCCAGGGCCCGTTGACCTGAATCGGGGACTCGCCCAATGCGTGCCGGTGGAGTACGCTCGGAATGGGAGTCGGGCAGACGGGAGGAGCGGGGAGACGGTCGATACGGAATTGGTCATTTGGCCCGTAGCCCCTGTGCTCGTTGTCCTTGACTGCATCTCATTCGCGCAGCCCTTGCATGCGCGTTGTCAGGGGAGAGTTGTGCATATGCGAATGACCGCCGTGATGCGCCGAGGTTCGATCCAACTCGTCGCCTTGGCCGTGGGCGGCCTGATGGCATGCGGATCAGCTGCTGCTGGCTGTGCTCCGGATGCGGCCACGCTCGCGAATGTCGGTGTCACCGGCGTGGCAACGGCGTCCGCAGCCTTGCCGGCACCGCAACCGGTTCCCCAGGCATCGCCTCGGACAGCGCCGGGTGACGATGCTCGCGCGGCCTTGGAAGCCATGGGCCGTCTCCAGGATGCCGATACCGCCCTGTCGCTGGCTGCGGAAGGAGCGGCGCTGTACTCGCGTGAACGGGTCAAGTTGGATGGTTATGCGTATTGCAGCCAGGCCGTGCAACTGGCCGATTTGGGTGAATTGCGGCAAAGTGCGCGTGCGGCGAGCATGGCTTTGCATGTGGCGCTGGAGACCGGCAACCCGGACCTGCTTGGCAAGGCTTATCGGGATTTGGCGATCGCCTTCAGTTATGCCGGTCAACTCGAGCGGGCCGAACAGTTCGCCAATCTGGCGCTGAAATATCCCGGTCTCGATCCAACCCAAGTCAACGGGCCTGCCCGCAAGATCCTTGGCGATGTGCGTGCGCGTCAGGGCCGCTATGCGGAAGCGATTGCCTATTACGATCAAGCCAGCGGTGAGAGTTCAGGGCGTTTCCGTCCCTTGGTGCAGGCGTCGCTGGCCAACACGCTGATTCAATCCGGCGACCTGGTACGAGCACGCACCACGCTGGAGGCCATCCCGGAGCCCGAAAGCCCTGCCCAACGCGCCCAGTTGCAGCGCACTCGAGGAAAACTCCTGCTCGCCGAACAGCAGCCGGCGCAGGCGCTGGCGGTGTACCGGCAATTGGCCGACATGCCCGTGGACGATGCTGCCGGCGATGGCGTGTTCTATCGTGCATGGGCGCTGGATGGCATGTCCCGCAGTCAAGCGGCGATGGGCAACGAGGCCGAGGCCGCTGCCTCGCTGGACGAAGCGCTCGGCGAATTCGAGCGGGCCCGCGCCCGGTTCCGCAGCGACGAATTCAAGATGGGTCTGTTCTCGGATGTCCAGGACGTGTTCGAACGCGCGATTGCGTTGCATGACAGGCTGGGCCAGGCCGAACGAGCTTTCGACATCAGCGAGCGCAGCCGCTCCAGGGCGCTGCTCGATTCGATTGCCGGCCGCGCCAGCGTGGGTTCGGGCGAAGCGACCGCCATGGATGTCCAAGCGCTGCGGGCAGGATTGGCCCCTGACGAAACCGTGGTGGCCTACCACACCCTTCCGGATCGCTTGGTCGCCTGGGTATTGACCCGCGACGGCGTGCGTGAAGTCCGTTTCCCGACCGCATTGCCGCGCAGCGACCTGATCCGCCTCGTGGAGGCGTACCGCAATGCCCTGATCGGCCGCAATCCGAACATCGTGTCTGCGTCCGACCAGATCGGTCGCCTGCTGCTGGCACCGTTGCAGCTTGCGGACAGCCGGCGGGTGATCATCGTGCCGCACGGGCCGTTGCATTACCTGCCGTTCCAAGCCTTGCGGCTTGACGGAAAATACCTGATCGAACGCAATCCGGTGTCCCTTGCCCCCTCGGTGAGCATCGCCGCGCGCCTCGCTGCACACGCGCCGCTGGCGCAACCCAACCTGCTGGGCATTGGCAATCCGACCGTCGATCCATCGGTCGCCATCCCGCTGCCGGGTGCAGAGCGTGAAGTACGGATGCTCGCACAGGATTTCCCGGGCTCGCGCTTGTTCTTCGGCGCACAGGCAACGCTGTCCAATTTCGATGAATTCGCGCCGCAATCGCAACTGGTCCACGTCGCCGCCCACGCCTTGGTCGATACCCTCGATCCGCTGCACTCCAAGGTGCTGTTCACCGATGGGAATGGCCAGCCGGCGTACCTCGAGGCCAAGGATGTGATGGGCATGCAGCTTGACCATGTCTCGCTGCTGGCGCTGTCGGCCTGTGAATCGGGGCTTGGGAGGGTGGAGAATGGCGATGAAGTGCTGGGCTTCACCCGCGCGTTCCTGTCGGCTGGAACATCCAGCCTGTTGGCTTCGCTGTGGCCGGTTTCGGATGCCTCGACCGAGAAGCTGATGACCCGGTTCTACGGTGACCTTGCCAATGGCCAGAATGCCCAGGATGCGATGCGTGACGCCCAGCGGGCGGTGTTGGCTAACCCGGCGACGGCGCACCCGTATTACTGGGCGCCGTTCAACCTGATCGGCAACTGGCGGCTGCGGGTGTTGCAGTGAACAGCAGGATTGGACTTGGAGCGAAGGAATGACGTTGGAAATCCGCAATGACAGCCCGCTGTGTCGTCAAGCATGCATGCGTCCGGCGCTGCTCTCGGTTGCACTGGCCTTGGCGCTGCCGGTCGCACCGGCAGTGGCGCAGAATGCCCAGCCGCAGCAGGCGCAGACCTTGCCCGAGCCGCAGATGGCCCAGCAGGCGCAAGCCTCGTTCGTATTGCAGGGCGTCGAATTCGTCGGTGCAACCCTGGTGCCCGAGTCGGAATTGCAGGCGTCGGTCGCGGACATGGTCGGCAAAAGCGTGACGTTTGCCGACCTGCAGCAACTCACGATCAAGGCCGCCGCGGTCTATGCGAGGCACGGCTTCGGACTTGCGCAGGTGTTCATTCCCGTCCAGGACGTCGTCGATGGTCGGGTCAAGCTCACGGTGCTCGAAGGCAAGCTGGGCGAAGTGGCCATCGATATCGCCCCAGACGCCCCGATCCACCGCGGGCAAGTGGCCGGGATGCTGTCTTTGCTGAAGCCGGGTGAAGCGCTGAGCACGACCGCGTACGAACGTGCGATGCTGTTGCTGTCCGATCTTCCGGGCATCAAGCCGCAGTCGACGGTGACGGTGGGTTCGTCCTCGGACACCAATGACCTGCGCGTGCAGGTTGGCGCTCGCGACCGCGTGCAAGCCAGCCTCGGTCTGGACAATTCAGGCACCCGTGATTCGGGGCGGATCCGGCTCACCGGAAGCCTGCGCTGGGCCAGTCCGTTCGACCGTGGCGACAACCTCGACCTGCGGATCATGGTTGCGCAGGGAATGCATACCGCGTTCGGTCGGATTTCCTATGAAACCCCGATCGGCTACACCGGACTGCGCATCGGTGGCGGGTTGGCGCGGGTGCAATACGAACTGGGCGGCCCGTTCGCAGCACTGGAGCCCACCGGCGTGGGCACAGTCGCTGATCTCTCGTTCAACTATCCACTGATTCGCCAGCGCACCACCAATTTGTTCCTCCGCGGCGCAGTGGAGAACAAGGACCTGACCGACCGCTATGAAAAGGTTGGTCTGGAAACCCGCAAGCGGATCCGTGGCGCAAGTCTGGCTTTGACCTTCGAGCACCGTGACCGCCTCGGCGGTGGTGGTTACAACAGCCTCAATGCCCAGATCTACCGCGGCAACCTGACCTTGCGCGATCCGATGGCCAAGTTGCTGGACCAGCCGCCGTTTGGCTATGGCACCGAGGGTGGATTCACCAAGTTCACCCTGCAGGCATCGCGCCTGCAATACCTCGCGCCCCGCTGGAGCCTGTTGATGAGCCTGGGCCTGCAGCGCTCCGACAGTAATCTGGATCCGTACGAGAAGCTTTCACTGGGTGGGCCAAAGGCGGTGCGCGCCTACGCAACCGGTGAGGTGCTGGTTGACGACGGCTGGCTGGCGTCGGTCGAACTGCGATTCTCGCCCAGCCCGAACACCACGCTGTACGCGTTCTACGATGCAGCCCATGGTGACCTGTTCCATCGTCGACGGATCTTCGATCCAGACTTGGGCGCCAGCTTGCGCGGCTATGGATTGGGCTTCAGTTGGAGCAAGCCGGGCAGTGTGAGCATGAACCTGAGCGTGGCATGGCGGGCCACCGGGCCGGGCGTCACGGATGGCGGTGATCGCAATCCGCGGGTGTTCTGGACGATCCAGAAGGCGTTTTAGGAAATTGGAGGTTCCTGCCGGCCAGGGATGGCCCGCGACGAACCGATCACGCCGTGATCGGTTCGTGCGAGTCGAGTCCGGGCATGCACCGGACACGGGGTGGGCTGGCAACAGCTGATGGTGTTGTGCGGGTTTTCCTGAGGGGAAATGACATGAACGCGAAAAACAACTCCCGCAAGCACGCTTCCCGCGGTATGCGTCGCGGTCGGCTTGCACTGGCGCTGGCCCTGGCGCTGCTGGCGCCGGCGGCGTGGGCAGGCGTGGTGCCGTCCTGCACGAACTGCCTGCCTGAAGTGGGTACTGTCGTCTCTGGTGCGGCCACGTCGAATCTCGACCTCGGTGGCGTCATGCGGCCCGGTCCCACGACCGAAGACACCATGACGATCACGCAGACGACGTCGAGCGCGATCATCAACTGGAACACGCTCAATGTCGCGGGTGGGTTCACCCTGAATTTCGTCCAGCCGGATGCGAACAGCGTCACCCTCAATCGCGTCATCGGCGTGCCCGGCATCGGGATCACGCCGTCGATCATCCACGGCAACATCAATGCCAACGGCAATGTCTTCATCATCAATCCGACCGGTATCCTGTTTGGCAAGAGTTCGGCGGTCAACGTCGGCGGGCTGGTGGCCTCGACCCTCGCCATCAGTGATAGCGATTTCCTGACCGGCGCCGGGATGGCCGACCCGCACTACATCTTCACGCCAGACACCAGTGGTGCCATCGGTCCGGTCGTCAATCAGGGCCAGTTGACGACGGCCGTTGGCGGCACCATCGCCCTGTTGGCTGCCCGCATCGAGAACCAGCCGGACGCCGTCATCAGTGCGCCTGGAGGCAGCGTGACCTTCGGTGCAGCGCAAGGAGTCAATCTGGATTTCTACAACGACGGCCTGACCACCGTGACCCTGACCGGCACGGGTTTCAAGGATGGCTTCGGTTGCGCCGAGGGCATCATCACGTCGTCCTGCGCGGGCGGAATAGTCAACAACGGGGATATCACAGCTGCCGGCGGGCATGTGGAAATGCGCACCGAAACCGAGTTCGCGGCCACGAACGGGACACTGTTCACCGAGACTGTCATGGGAGGTCGCATCTGGATTGGCGGGACCATCCGGGCCAATTCGGACTCGACCTACACCAACCCAGGGTCGATCATCCTTGATGCGGGACACGGCAATGTGGATATCGGCGGCCTGCCTGGAACCTGGCCGCCGGCGAAAGGCCTGGTGTCTGCCAATGCGTTCGGCGCAGGCCAGGACGCAGGCACCATTGAAATCCGCGGCTACCAGCTGTTCACCCATCTGTGCGTGGGGCTTCTTGGTGTCTGCAACGCCAACGACTCACTCGGCTGGATCGATGCCACGGCCAATGGGGCTGGGGGCAATGGTGGCCAGATCACCATCGATGTTATGGATCGGTTCTACAACGCGGGATTGATCCAGGCGGCGTCCTTCGGCGGGAATGGCGGGACAATCAACATCGTGTCCGGGAACCGGGTCGAAAACTACAACTGGATTCTCGCCGAATCCGGCGCCGGCACAGGCGGCACCATCACGATCACCGCACCTTCCATCCTCCTGCAACGCGGACAAATGCCTTGGCTGGGTGGCCCGGGGATTCTGTATTCCCAGGCCGTGCTGTCGGCCTACGGTGCCACCAACGGTGGTTCGGTCAACCTGTTCGGGGGGTTGAGTGCCTTGGATTCGGGCGGTGTCACGCCCGGTGATCCGGAATACGTTCCCTACATCAATGTGCGCGGGATGAATGGCAACGGCGGGTCGGTGATGGTGTCGAATTACGACTCCGTCTACATCCATCCGGTGTGGTTCATCAATGCCAACGGCACGGCTAACGGCGGCACTGTCTCCATCGTGACCCAGAATTTGTATGCCCAGGGTGACATCACCGCCAACGGTGATCTGGACGGCGGCTCGATCACCTTGACGGCATACTCGTACCTGTCGTTGACCGGCCATCTGGATGCAAATGGTGGTGCGGATGGCGGCGATGTCAATTTATCTGCGTATTACCTGCTTGATGTCGGCGGCAGCGCCACCATCAATGCCAATGGCGTCGCCAACGGCGGCAGCATCGATTTGTATTCGAGCAATGGCATGCGGGTGTATGGCAGCCTGTCTGCCAATGGTGGGCTCGATGGCGGCAGCATTGATCTCAATTCTGACAGCCTGACCGTTTACGGTGGCGGCATCCTGACCGCGAATGGCGATGATGGTGGCGGCACCATCCACATGGCCGCCAACTACTTGACGGTCAGCGGAAGTGTCATCGCCTATGGAGATGTCGACGGTGGCAGCATTGATCTGGATGCCGTCTACTCCATTGTGATCGATGGCAGTTTGGCTGCCAATGGCGGCGTCAACGGCGGCACTGTCGACATCTACGCGGGTTACGCCTACTCGAGTTACGCCACCGTTTCGATCACCGGCGTGCTGCAGGCCAACGGCGGCCTGAATGCGACCGATCAAATCGGAAATGGCGGCACGATCAATGTGTACGGCCAGACGATCGACGTTGGCGCCACTGGCCTCATCGAGGCCAATGGCGGCATCGGGTTCTACCAGGATCCTGATGATCCCGGGCTCGATCGCTGGAGCTATGGTGGCACTGTTTTCCTCAGCGCCGATGATGTCACCTTGAGTGGGACCTTCAACTTGTGGGCCAGTGGGTTCTGGGGAGATCTGTATACCGCCGGATTCAATCGGATTCTCATCGATGAGAATGCCAGTATCACTTCCAGCCACTGGTACATCGATGGCACCGAAGCATGGATCACCACGACGGCCGGCGCGCCGACGCACACCAACGGGGCTGTGATCGTCGATCAGGCGCTGGCGACGGCGATGGAGAATGGGACCGCCATCGTGGTGCGCACCAATTCCGCGTTGGGTGGCGGAAGTGGCACCGGCGACGTGAATTTCGTTGATTTCACCTCCATCCTGCCCAATGCCCTGCCAGGCTCGTACATCGGAAACCTGCAGGTTCAAGCAGAAAATGCCATCAACGGGACCGATTTTTCCATCATCGGTCCATCGTTCCTGAGCTTGACGGCTGGCGGTGCGATTACGCTCAGCGATTTCACTCTCGATATCGGTGGCACCGTCAACATGCAGGGCGGGGGGATTTCGCTCCAGGGCGGCATCATCGACACGGCGAATGATTTCACCCTCGATGCATACGGCAGCCTCATCGGTATTGCGATCTCCGGGTCTTCGCAAATCCATGCCGCCGGCGATATCGCGTTGTCGGCCGGCAACAGTACGTATGGCATCCAGATTTCCGGTTCCGACGTTGAAAGCTATGGTGGCACGATCACCTTGGACGCAGACGGTGCGTTTGGCGGCATCCTGATCGACGCGTCGAAGGTCTACTCACATGGCGGGTACCTCGCGCTGCATGCCAGCAGCAATGACAATGGCGGCATCACCATCACGGGTGGTTCGATCGTGGATGCCGGCGCCGGCGCGGTGCTGCTGGATACCGCCAATGGCGACAACGGCATCTCCATCGATGGCTCGGCGGTGCATGCGGGTACGGGCGATCTCACGATGTACGCCTACGCCACCGCGGGCATCCATCTCTTCAACGGCGCAACCGTTGACACCGATGGCGGCAATATCCGCATGTATGCCGACGACAGCAGGTACGGATTCGTGGTCGATGCCGCCACGGTGGCATCCTACGGCGGCGACATCGTCATGTCTTCCTCTGGCTACAACACTGGTGGCATCTGGCTGCAGAACGGCGCGGCAATTGATAGTGGAGATGGGGCGATCCGGCTGGCTGTCGTGGGTGGGAATGTCGGCATTCGCGTCAACGACGCATCCTCGATCCATGCCGATGGCGGCGATATCACCTTGGACGCCTACTACAACGATGGCGGAATCCAGGTCAACTACGGCTCCACCGTCTACAGCCGTGATGGCGCGGTCAGGCTGCTGGCACCTTACGGCGACGGCGGAATCGTCATCTTCGGGTCTATGATCCACGCCGGGAGTGCCGGTATCACCCTGGACGCCAACTATACGAACGGGATTCGCGTCGAGTATGGTTCGACCGTGGAGTCCACTGGCGGTGACATCCTCCTGCTCGCTGATCGCAGCAGCTATGGCATCTACATCGACGCCTCCACTATCCAGTCAAGTGGCGCTGATATCACGATGCATTCGGGCAGCGGTGTCGGCGGCGGCATCGTCGTCCAGAATGCCGCGATGATCGACAGCGGTGGCGGCGCGATCCTGCTGGGCGTCGACGGTGGCGAGTTCGGGATCTATGTCGGCGGATCGACGATCACCTCGGCCACGGGCGATATCACCCTGGATGCGACTGGCAACCTGGAGGGCATCCAGATCCGGTACGACGCATCGATTGCCAGTACCAGTGGCGACATCACCCTGACCGCCCTCGGCAGCGGCGGTGGCATTGCGGTGTATGAATCGCAAATCTCAAGCGGCACCGGCGGGATCAGCCTCGAAGGCGAGAGCGCCTACCTGTACGGTGTGGTCGTGACGGATAGCGACATCCTCAGTGCTGGCGGGAACATCGGTATTTCCGGTTCCAGTACGCAAGCACTTGGATATGGCGTCCTGATCCAAGACAACAGCACGATTTCCAGCGGCGGCGGCGACATCGACCTGACCGGCGCCAATGCGAATGGCGCCGGCCTCTGGATCGATGACAGCAGCGTGACCAGTGCCGGCGGAAGCATCGCCATGCAGGGCACGGGCGGATCAGTGGGCGGTGTCGATCTGTATTACTCCAGTGTGGACAGCGGCGTCGGTGACATCGTGATTAATGGCTCCATCGATGGCTATGGATGGGGCGTGTTCGTCTACGGCACAAGGTTGACCAGCACGGACGGTGACATCGCCATCACCGGCCATGCCGACACCGGCTATGGCATTGAATTGCGGTCCGGCGACACGCAAGCAGCCAGGATCACTTCGGGCAGCGGCAACATCAATCTGGTGGGCGATGGCAGTCTTGCTGGCGTGCTGTTGAACGACGCATCCGCTATCGCCAGTACGAGCGGCGATATCGGAATCGATGGGCGCGCTACCACCGGCGCGGGTGTGAATTTGACGGGTACCGCATCCGTGGATGCTGGGAGTGGCACGGTCGTCCTGCGCGCGGCAAACGACGGCAGCAGCGATTCGATCATCATTGACGGCGCTGTTTCCAGCACCACGGGCGTGAACCTGCGGCCGTTGGATGTCACCGATACCCTTTACCTCGGCGGCGGCAACGGCTTCGTGCTGGACAACGTCGAGCTCTCGCATATCACCACGCCTTGGCTGGTGCTGGGCAGCAACCTGCAACAAGGTGCGATTCGGGTCCAGTCCGACATTGCGTATGCCGGCAACCTGAGCTTGCAGAATCAGGGCGGGACGGCAGGCATCCACTTGTCCGGGATGCTGGATGTCAGTGGTTACACGCTGGGTCTGTTCGCTGGCGGCAGCATCGGCCAGTCCGGCGCCGGCAGCATTCACGCCAAGAGCTTGATCGCTATCGCAAGCGGCGACGTGTTGCTGGCCTCGGCCCAGAACGATGTCACTGGCAATACCTTGGCCGGCAGCGCGGGGGGGCAGTTCCGCTATCTGGATGCCGATGAACTGGCGATCGGCAATGTGACCGGCTACGGCTTCAACGCCGGAGTCGGTGGCGGGTTGGCGAGTGTCGGGGCATCGGGCATCAATGCGTATGGGAACGTCCTGGTACGGACCTTATCGGGCAACCTGACCATGAACGCCAACGTGAATGGCGTCGATGTCGATCTGGTGACCGCCGGCGTGTTCCTGAACCCGGCGAGCGCAACGATCAGCGCCAGCGGCAGCTGGCGGGTCTGGGCCAGCACTTGGGTGGGTGAGGATCGCGGCGGGCTGGCCGGCAGCGGCACCTTGCCGAACCTGTACAACTGCACCTACGGCGGGCCTTGCGGGGTCACGGTCGGCAGTGGCAACCACTTCATCTACACCCAGCAACCGACGTTGACGGTGATGATCGCTGACTTCAGTCGTGAATACGGCGATGCCAATCCCACGTTCACGTTCGATGCGGACGGGTTGATCCTTGGTGATGCGTTGGCGAACGTGTTGTATGGCTCGGTGGGAAGCTCGGCGACCAGTGGCAGCAATGTCGGCCAGTATCTGATCAACGGCAGTTTCACGTCACCAGCCGGCTATGCGATCTACTTCCTGCCGGGCACCCTGACCATCACCCCGGCGATGCTGGTGTTCACCGCCGACCCACTGATCTGGTACATGGGCATACCGTTCCCGTCCTTCACCGGCACGGCCAGTGGCTTCAAGAACGGCGACACCATGGGCAGCGTATTCGGCTCCAATCCGGTCTGGTTCACCTACGCCACGCCGATGTCGATGCCGGGTTTCTATGCGATTTACGGTGGCGCCTCGTCGGCCACCAATTACACGTTCTCGCAGGCATCCAGCAACTCAACCGCATTGCAACTCCTGCCGCTGTCGCAAACTTCGGATCTGCCGACCGAGTTCTTCTCGGATCCAAGGGAGACGGAGCTGTATACGACCAATTTCGATCAGGTGCAGATGTGCCCGGTTGCGGACGTTGTGAATGACCAAGCATTGGCAGGGGGTGATTCGCTCGGCAATGAATGGTCGAAGGTGCGCAGGCGCCTGAATCTGCTGAATTGCTTCAACAACGAGAGGAACGCCGGCTGCAGCAGCTTCTGATTGGGGTTCTACCCCGAAATCACGGACGGTTTGGAAAGAGCTGAAAACTTCTGATCTTGTCTGATGACTCTGCGTCGCATCCTTGGGTTATGGCGTCGCTCGATGTATTCGAACACATCCGCCCGGGCGG
>NZ_JADZDS010000134.1 GCF_020850895.1 Thermomonas sp.
AGCGCGGCGCTGTCGCCGCGGCTATTGAAGAACACCCCGCCGATGCCGGTCACTTTGGCCATGGTTTGCTCCACGAATACAGAGCGCTGACCTTACGCTGGTTTGGGTCGGCGCGAGCGCTTCGGCTTGATGGTCGGCAGCAGGCTGGTCAATGCCTGATAGCGCTGGAACAGGAAGGCCACGCGTTCGGCGTCGGTGGACAGTTTCGGCGGTTTGCGGCCGGCGGATTTCTCGGCGGCGAGATAGGCGGCATCCACCGCCTTGTCCAGCGCGGCGTGGGCTTTCACCAGCGCCGGCGGCATGGTCAGCGGGTCATAGAGATCGGCCAGGGTTGCATCGGGAAACTGGGCGCGGGCGTCGAGCACGGCTTGGGCGTCGGTTGCAATCGCGGCGCGGTGCTTGCTCTCCCGGGGCTCTAGTGCGCTGCCTGCTTGTCCTTCCCCCGCCGGGGGAAGGTGGCGCGTAGCGCCGGATGAGGGCGCTTTGGGCTTGTCGTCAACAGCGCCCTCATCCGCCCCTTCGGGGCACCTTCTCCCGGGGGGAGAAGGAAGAGCATTACCCGGTGACGCTTCGCCCCCTCTCCCTCCGGGAGAGGGTTGGGGTGAGGGCAGCGCCGGCCAGGGGAAGTTGTTGTAGACGATGCCAGCGGAGTAGCGGTAGCGGCTTTCAAGCCGACCGCAGACGGCGCGTGTCCATGCCATGTGCATGGTGGAGGTGACGATGCCGAAGTGGTACAGCGTGGCATGCGGCACGATCTTCACCAGATTGCTGCACAAGGTTTCCGGCGACATGAAGCCAATCGGAATGAAATGGCGCCGCTCGGATGACACTTCCGGAATCACCAGATAATTGTCGTCCGGAATGTTCTCCACATGAAACCGTGTCGGCGTCGCCGCCAGCTTTTGCGTGGGCGCGCTCTTGCTGGCCAGCCGCAGCTGCCGCACCGCTTCCACGCGCTTCAGGCTTTCCGGCATCGCCCGCAATTCCGACGGCGGGCAATCGCCCAGCCACAGGCACCAGCGTTCCCAGCCGTTGATGAACTCATCCGCGCCGAGCCAGCGCCGGAACCACTTTGCTGAAGCGGGCTCCTTCGCAATGAAGGCATCGCGCTCGTCGGTGGTGAACAGATAGTGGCCGCCGTCGATCGGCTTGTTGCCGATACCGATTTCCGGCACCGCGCAAATCGGCGTATTGCGACTGGGCAGCAGCACATCCGCAGCGTCCACCAGATACGGGTTGATGTTCCCTGCCAGCAGCTCGTGCGGTTCGCCGCGAATATCCTGATAGTCGAACAAACGCTTGGGCGCGATGTCGCCGCGGGCAAAGCCCACGATCACGCAATGCACCGCCGCTACCCCGCGTGCTTCGTTGTTCCACTGGAAGGTGCGATGCGCAAAGAAGATGCGCATGCCCGCGTTCAACATCGCGCCCCACAGCACGCCCACCTGCTCGCCCTGGGTGATGGAGTTGGTGGAGACGAAGGCGCAGCGAATGGCCTTTCCTTCCCCCTCCGGGGGAAGGTGGCGCGCAGCGCCGGATGAGGGCGCTTTGGGCTTGTCGTCAACGGCGCCCTCACCCCAACCCCTCTCCCGGAGGGAGAGGGGCTCAGACGCGTTGCCCTCACCCCAAGCCCTCTCCCGTGGGGAGAGGGGCTTCATGTATGCGGCGGCCTTCAAATACCACGCAGACACAAAATCCAGCACGCCTGCGCCCTTCAGCGGACCTGCAATCGCCAGCAAATCCTCGCGCTGCTCGGCGCTCATCATCTTCGAGCCCACAAACGGCGGATTCCCCAAAATGAAATCCAGCTCCGCCGCCGGCACCACGGCATTCCAGTCGATCCGCAGCGCATTGCCATGCACGATCGTGGCCGACTTTTTCAGCGGCAGGCGCAGCACGTTGTCACCGAACTGCTCGGACACCCGCAGGTTCATCTGGTGGTCCATCAGCCACAGCGCCACCTGCGCAATCTGCGCGGGGAACTCTTCGATCTCGATCCCGTAGAACTGGTCCACGTCGACCAGCACATGGTCTTGCACATGCGCCAGCACCGAGGCTTGGCGGGCGAACTGGCGCTCAAGCACCTGCAATTCCAGCAGGCGGAGTTCGCGATAGGCAATGACCAGAAAATTGCCGCAACCGCAGGCCGGGTCGAGGAACTTCAGGGTGGCGAGTTTGCGATGCAGCTGCGCCAGTTTCTTGTCGTCGTGGCCGGCCTTGTCCAGTTCGGCCTTCAGGCCGTCGAGGAACAGCGGGCCGATGAGTTTGAGGATGTTCTTCTCGCTGGTGTAATGCGCGCCGAGGTTGCGGCGCGCCTTGGCGTCCATCACCGACTGGAACATCGAGCCGAAGATCGCCGGGCTGATCCGGCTCCAGTCAAGCTGGCTGGCGTCCAGCAGCAGGGCGCGCATCGGCGCGTTGAAGTCGGCCAGCGGCAGGAGTTCCTCGAACAATTTGCCGTTGACGTAGGGCAGCTCCGCCAGTTGCTCGTCCAGCGTGATCTGGCGCTTGTCCGGCGGCGTGTTCAACACCTGGAACACGCGTGCGATCCACATGCCAAGGTCGCTGCCGTCCTCGTGCGTGCGCTGGCTGATGAGCTCGTGGAAACCCTGGCGCGGGAAGATGCCGGTGTCGTCGGCGAACAGGCAGAACAGCAGCCGCACCAGCAGCACTTCCAGCGCGTGACCATCGAAGCCGGCGCTTTTCAGCGCATCGTGCAGGCGGCCCATGCGCTCGGCGGCCTGCACGTTGACGGGGTCTTCTTCCTTGTAGCTGCGGGTCTGGTAGCCGCTGATGAAACCGAAACGGCCGATCTCTTTCGGCAGATCGGCCAGCGCAAATTCGAAGTGCTCGCGGGTTTCCAGATCGTGCAGGACGAAGCGCTGGAAGTCGCTGACCAGCACATGGCGCGGCAGTTCGGCGTCCTTCAGGCCGGCGAAATAGTCGGTGGCCTGCGCGTAGGCGGCGTCCAGATCGCGACCCTGGCTTTTGTGTTCGGCCAACAGCACGCCGGGCCAGAACACGTCGATGCGGCCGTGCTGGCTGCCGGAAAAACGCTGCGCCTTCTGCTCGAACACCGCGACGCGGCGGCGCTGTACGCCGAACACGTGGAAAAACTCGTTCCAGAAACTCTGCGCCTCGGCGCGCTCGCTGGTTTCCCCGGCCCACTCGCGGGCAAAGGCGCGGGCGCGTTCGCGGATTTCGTTGAGGCTCAGGGGCATCGGGTTCCTCGTTCGTTACTTTCGTCTGCCTCAGCTCACGCCGCCGACTTCCACGGCTGGATGGTGGCCAGCACTTCACCAAGTGCGTCCTTGGCGTTGGCGGCATCGTGGTCCAGTTGCAGCCCGGTCCAGAACTCGTCCGAGGTGCCGAAGAAACGCGACAGTCGCAGGCCGGTATCGACGGTAATGGCGCGGGTGCCGGCAACGATCTCGCCGATGCGCCGCTGCGGCACGCCGATGGCCTTGGCCAGCCGGTACTGGGTGATGCCCATCGGCGCGAGGAATTCGTTCATCAGGATGTTGCCCGGATGCGGATAGGGAATCTTGCGCATGGCCATGCCTCCTAGTGGTAATCCACGATTTCGACCTTGCCCGGGCCGCTGGCGGTCCAGGTGAAACACAGCCGCCACTGGTCGTTGATGCGGATGCTGTGCTGGCCTCGACGACCGCCTTTCAAGGCTTCGAGGCGGTTGTTGGGCGGAATGCGCAAGTCGTCGAGATTGGCCGCACGGTGCAACATCGCCAGCTTGCGCATGACCACCGTTTCGATGTTGATGAATCGACGCACCCGCGTTCCCTCGAACAGGGCCTGCGTCTCCCGGCACCGAAACGACTGGATCGCCATGCGTCGATACTATTGCATGTCGTTACTATCGTCAACCGA
>NZ_JADZDS010000135.1 GCF_020850895.1 Thermomonas sp.
AACTCGAAGCCCTGCTGCGCAGCAACCGCGACTGGGCCGATGGCATCACCCGCGATGACCCGACCTTCTTCGAGCGTCTTTCGAAACAGCAGGCGCCGAAGTACCTGTGGATCGGCTGTTCGGATTCACGGGTGCCGTCCAACCAGATCCTCGGCATGGATCCCGGTCAGGTGTTCGTCCATCGCAACATCGCCAACGTGATGGTGCACACCGATCTCAACTGCATGTCCACCATCCAGTACGCGGTCGACGTGCTGAAGGTGCGGCACATCCTGGTGGCCGGCCACTACGGCTGCGGCGGCGTCGGCGCGGCGCTGGAAGGCGCGCGGATCGGGCTGGCCGACAACTGGATCCGCCACGTCGGCGATGTCGTCCAGAAACATGCCGCGCTGTTGGACGCCCTGCCCCCCGCCGCTCGCTACCTTGCGCTCTGCGAGCTCAACGCGATCGAACAGGCGCGCAATGTCTGCCTGACCACCATCGTCAGCGATGCGTGGAACCGCGGCCAGCAACTCGCGGTGCACGGCTGGGTCTACGGACTGGACGACGGCAGGATCCATGAATTGGAGATGGATGTGCACGGGCCCGATGAACTCGAGTCGGTGTGCGCACGGGCCATCGCCGCCGTCCATGCGCGCCACCACTGCGGCGCATGAATCACGCGCCACGACGGCCTGCGTTTCATCGTCGGGTGGTTTCCCGATAGCCCTCCGGTCGGATCGTTTCACGCCGTGGAACGTGGCCCATTCAGCGAAATACCAATAGCGCATTCGTGACTGTGGGCGTAGCGTCCTTCTCCCGTGTCTCAGCTGGTGAGCCACGGGCGCAGGAGAATGCCGTCCATGCTTGCCCGATCCCTTCCCGATCCACCGACCTTGATTGGCCCGGTTTCGACCTCCACCGAGCGCCTGCTACCCATATTGGCCGTGCGCGCTGCATGCGGTTTTCCGTCACCGGCGGAAGATTTCTTCCGCGAGGGCGACTGCCTCGACCTCAATGCACGCCTGATCGCCAATCCGCCCGCCACCTTCCTGGTGCAAGCCGACTGTGGCGGATCAATGGTCGATTACGGCATCCATGACGGCGATTTGCTGATCGTGGACCGTTCGATCAACGCCCGCCCGGGCCACACGGTGGTGGCGCTGTGGGATGGCGGGTTCGTGGTCAAGAAGCTCTACATGCGTGGCGGCCGCATCGTGCTGGCCTCCAGCGCCGGCTACCGGCCAATCATCGTTCCGGAGGATGTCGAGTTGGACGTCTGGGGCGTGGTCCGCAGCAATATCCACTTCCATGTCTGAGGCTGCACCGCGCTTTGGCCTGATCGACGGCAACACGTTCTACGTGTCCTGCGAGCGGGTGTTCGATCCCTCCTTGAGGGACGTGCCTACCGTGGTGCTGGGCAATGGCGACGGGTGCTGCATCGCCTTGTCGCCCGAGGCCAAGGCGCTGGGTCTGAGGATCGGCACGCCGATCTTCCAGGTGCCCAAGGTGATTCGTGAACAGGTGCAGGTGCGATCGGCCAACTTTGCGCTGTACGGCGACCTGTCGGCACGGATCGTCACCCTGCTGCGTGACCTGTTCCCACGGGTGGAGATCTATTCGATCGACGAGAACTTCGTCGATGTCGAAGGCCTGCCGAACCCGCTGGCGGTGTGTCTGGAGGCCCGCAGGCGGATCCTGCAGTGGGTGGGCATTCCCTGCTGCGTGGGGCTGGGCACAACCCGCACCTTGGCCAAGGCCGGCAACAAGCTGGCCAAGGTGCAGTCCAAGCGCGCCGTGAGGGCTGGGGCATTGGCGGTGTTCCACGCAACGTCCGCGAACATCGACCAATTACCGGTGGAAGATGTGTGGGGCGTCGGGCACCGCTACGCGGCACGCCTGCAACAGGAAGGGGTCAGGACCGCCGCCGACCTTGCCGCACGGCCTGCCGAGAGCATCCGGGACCGCTACGGCGTGGTGCTGGCCCGGACCCAGCAGGAGCTATGCGGGATTGCCTGTGGCGATCTGGAACTTGAGGAGCCGGATCGCCAGCAGATCGTTGTCTCGCGCAGCTTCGGGCGAGATGTCACCGATCCGTCCGATGCCCTGACCACCTTCGCCACCGTCGCCTGCGAGAAGCTGCGCCATCGTGGACTGGCCGCATCGGCGGTATGGGTGTGGTTGGATGGCAATCCACACAAGGGCGACGGCTTCCATGCCTCAAGAGCCGTCCCCCTGCCACACCCGAGTTGCGACACGCGCGAGGTCTTGCACGCGCTGCGTAGCCTGACGAAGGCCATCCTGCGTCCCGGCCAGTACTACAAGCGCGGCGGCGTGGGATTGGCCGACTTGGTGCGCGCCGACACCCGGCAGGCGGACCTGTTCTCGCAGCCCGACCCGCGCCGTGAGCGCGGCATGGCGGTGCTGGATGCGATCAATGCAAAGTTCGGACGAGGCGCCGTGGGACTGGGCGCAGCCGGGTGGGCTGTCGGCGGTGTACGGCCGGGTGATCGGCGCCATGGCAGTCGAGACAGCCAGTGGCGACCCATCCTCAAGGCACTGTCACCGGCCTACACAACGAAGTGGAATGAACTGTTGCGGGTGCGGTGAAATGTTGGTGCTTTCCCGAGCAACCCGATCGCCTCGCTTGCCGGCAAGGTGGGCCATACGCCCGAGTCGCTGCGCCGCGGGTTGCGTCAGGCCGAGCGTGATCGCGGCTTGCGCAGCGGACCCGACATCCCCCCGCCTTCCGTAGTGGGGCTGTTTAGAGTCCGGGATCCTTCGCATCGGCGTTGGCCGCCAGTTGTTCGGCTTGCATTTTTCGCTACACGCCGACTGGCATTCACTCCGACGCCTTGCGGTCTTCGTCGTCAAAGACCACCTTGTCGGCCACCCCAGTGCGACGGGCAAAAATCTTGTTGGACGCGGCGTCCCAAGCTCGGTCGTTGCCCGCCTTGCTTCTGCTGAACAGCAGGCTGGAAGCCGCATCCACGCCCATGTGTTGGGCGTCTTGGAAGGCTGCAAGATCAGCACTGAGGAACACAAAGTCCCAGCCCAACCCTTTCTTAGCATCGATGAGGACCGTCACTCGGCTGCGATCGAACTCGCGACTGGCATTCTCCTGCCCGTCGGTGACGACCACGAAGATCACCTTGGTCGGCCGCCCCGATTCCGGGAGGGCGGCCAGTTGCGCCTCCAGGTCAAGGATACCCCGGCCCATGGCGTCATAGAGGGGCGTCGAAGCCCGCGGAACGTAGCGTTCCAGCGTCAACGGAGGCGCCGAGCTGATGGGAACCATCGAGTGCAGTACCTCATAGGGATCCTGGGAGTCGAACTGCACCAGCGTAAAGGTGGCCGGATCCGGGGCAGCCTGTTGCTGCGCGAGGAATGCATTGAACCCACCCACCACGTCCTCACGGATGTCCTGCATGGATCCCGTCCGATCCAGAATCAGGGTGATATGGCTGCGCTCGGTCATGGCATGCTCTCCTCGGTGAATGTGTTCCGGAAAGTACTCCCGGCCGATCTCACGCGCTGAGACGGTAACTTGGGGGATGGGATGGCAGCGGAATCACTGAAGAGCAAGCACCGGCGCGCGTTGAATCGCCTTTTTTCAGTTTGGGCACGGCTTCGCGAATGCTTGGGCACGGCGTGGGCACAGGATGGGCACAGACGCGGCCTCAGCGCCAAAAAGCAAAAGGGCCAATGAGCGCTAACCCATTGACCCTCGTGCTTTTTTGGTGGCGCGCCCGGAGAGATTCGAACTCCCGACCCCCAAGTTCGTAGCCTGGTGCTCTATCCAGCTGAGCTACGGGCGCAGAAGCGCAATTGTGATGCATTGCAGCGTAGTGCGTCAACGCGGACGTTGGGCCTGCTGCTGTCGCGAACGCGAAACTGGCGGAGACTGAGGGATTCGAACCCTCGATGGAGCTGTTGACCCCATCCTCCCTTAGCAGGGGAGCCCCTTCGGCCTCTCGGGCAAGTCTCCGGGTCGCGCAGCGCAAGCCGGGAAGGATACAGGCAAGGCCTGAGTCGGGCATACCTTTTCAGTCGCTGGATGGGTCCGGCACGCCTGTTTCGGTCGACGCTTCGGGCCTGCCGCCACCCT
>NZ_JADZDS010000136.1 GCF_020850895.1 Thermomonas sp.
GTGCGACGCGGCGCCGAACTTGCGCTGCGTGTTCACGATGCTTTTGCGCAGGTCGATCATGTCAGCCTTCCTCCGCCATTCGCGCTTCGGATTCGCGCCGTGCTTGCAGCCCTGGCACGTCCGGCCATAGCCGCTTCATGGCGCGCAGTTGCGCCGCCACGCAGGCGCGGTCATGCGCCGGAAGGCAGTCATCGCGGATGACGCGCTTCTCGCGATTGCGGCTGCCCACCATCGAGCCGCCGCGGTTGTAGGTATTGCCGAACAGCGCGTCGATGACACCCTGCGGTTGATCGCGCAGCGCGGTGCCGTAGGCGCGCTCGGTGGCGCGCATGTAGGTCGGCGCGCTGGCAGCCTGGAACACGCCAAGACAGGGCTGGTAGGCCGTCGTGATGTCGCGGAACTGCGGCAGCGCACGGCGCGCGGCGGTGCCGACAATGCCACTGGTCTGCGCCAACCGATCCACTTGCGCATGCGCGCGCCAGTCTGCGCGAATGGTGCGTGCGGTCTGGTGCCCGCCGTCGTAGCCGATGCACCAAGTGATGCCGGACGCGCCACCCGGCCACACCGGATGCGTGAGATTGCGGCTGTAGCGCGCCTCGCTGGTGATCTCCCAGCGGACGATGTGCGCCAAGCCGGCATCGGACAATGCAGGCGCGGACGGCTCGGCCTGCGCATCTTGCACCGGCAACGCCGCCTGCACGGACTCACGCAGCGCCACGGCAGCCGGCACGATGACCGTCGCTGCCGCATCCTGCGCGGGCGTCACAACGTCTGCCACGACAGCCTGCGTGATCACCGGCGCCAGCACGACAGCAGGCGCAGGCACGGCGGCATCGCAGCCAACCAGCAGCGCCAGCGCGAGCAACAGGCAGGCGCGCATTACACGCCACCCCCCACCAGCAGCCAGAAGCCGCCGGTGATGATCAGCGCGGTGAAGGTCTCGATGCGATCCTTCACCAGCACCCATTGCGCGTGACGGTTCCCAAGCTCCGCAGCTGCGTGCAGTTCCTTTTCTGCATCAGCAGGCAGGTCGTGCATGTACACCGCCTTGATCAGCCATGCGCTGCCCAACCATGCACCGACGTAGGCGCAATGCGCAGGCAGTTCCGCCAGCCACGCCAGCGCGTCACCGCCCAGCCGAACAATGCCGCCCAGCACGATGAAGCCGACCACGGACAGCACCACCATCGCCGGCAGCCACACCGTGAATTCCTGCGATGCGTAGATGGCCTTGCGCAGCTTGGCGAAGATGGCGCTCACATCCCCACCTTCCTTTCCACCTGCTGCAGCCGTCGCTCGTGGTCATCGATGTGGGCGGCATTGTTGTTGACCTGCCGCACCACGCCTTCATCCAGCCGCGTGCTGATGACGCGCATGTCCGTCTTGATCTGCTGGATGTCCTGTCCCTGCTCGCGGATGGTGGCCAGCGCGCCATTGCCGATCCAGGTCAACATGCCAAGCAGCACGGTGACAAGCACCGGCATCAAGGCGCGACTGACCAGCTTTGCGGTCACGGACTCGACCGCGTTTTCGACGCGATGCGGGCGAGGTTCGTGGTCGTTGTATCCGGTCATGGAGAGGCCTGGTGCAGTCGGGATTCATCGGGGAGACCCCGCCGGAATCCGGCGGGGCCGATGGGTCACGCCGTGGTGGTGGCGTTGCCCGGCGTGAGCATCACCGTGCAGGTGGTCTCGCCGTTGCCGCCACCTTCCCATGCGATGGCGCCGCCCATCACATCGCCGGTGGCGCCGACGGCCGCGCTGTCATCGAACGCGCCTTTGCCGCTGTCGGCGGACACGTCCCAGAGCAGCTTTTCGCCCTGGACGAACACCGCCGCGCTGACCTTGGTGATGCCGCTGAAGACGCCGGTGATTGCAACGCTGCCGGATGCGGTCGATGCGATATCGACCAGCGCAACGCCCAGCAGGCTGGGGCCGACCTTGACCAGCTGCCCGGAAGCGACGTTCGCGCCCGTGCCGTTGGTCCATTGGATGACATCGCCATCCTGAACGAAATTCTTTGCCATGGTGGTACTCCTTGCCGATGGTGCTTGATTGCGTTGAGGGTTTTGTCAGGGAGGGCGGCGAACCGAAGTCCGCCGCCCGGTGGATCAGCCGCCGGCGTTGGTGACCGCGCCGATGCTGCTGATCGCGTTCACGCCGTATTTGTGGGTGACGCGCCATGCCAGGCCTTCCGTGCGGAAGTTCTCGTCCTGGCGAATCTGCGGCTCGCGGATGCCGTTGAGGAACCCGACTTCGATGACCGGCGCGACGGCTGGATCCGCGAACAGATACCAGCGCGTACCGCTGAGGCGCGGGCTGGAGACCACGTCGCGCACGATGTTGCGCGCGATGTTGAAGCGCTGGAGCTTGTTGGTGGCGTCCGGGTCGTACTCGGAATTGACCACCGCCCGCGCCGCGCCCGCCTTCGTCACCGGGCCAAGCCAGATGGCCGGTTCCAGATCGAGGAAGTCGTTGCCGCCGAAGTCCTTCTGCGTGCGCAAGACAGACGCAGCCGAATCCAGCGATGCGACGGTCGGCGCAGCGGCGGTGCCATCGATATTGGTGCCGCTTGCACGCAAGGCGTAGAACAGCGGTTGGCCGTCACTCATCGTCGGGCCAAGGTTGCTGTTGAGTGCCAGCAGCGCGTACACGTCCTTTTCGATGGTGCGTCCGGCAGCGCGGCCCAACATGCCGGCCAGGTCGATCAGGAAGCCCAGGTCATCGTTGGCCAGCACTTCCGGGGTGAGCTCCAGAATGCGGCCCTTGCGCTTGCCGGTGATGCTTTCCTTGCCGCCGTCGCCCAGGGTGCCGTTCGTGTACTCGCCGGACTGCGAGACTTCGGCCAGATCGCTGAAGCTGGAGAGCTGGTAGCGGCCGTGCGGGCGATAGTCGGTCAGGGTGCCGATTTTGCAGAACCGATCCCACGTCCAGGGCTGCGCGTTGTAGTTGGCCACGATGACCTTGTGCAGCGCGTTTTCCAGCAGGACGGGGAAGTCGCTGGTGGACTGGCCGGCCGCCAGCACCTTCATGCCGATGTCATCGCGGGTCATGTCGCGGGTGCTGATGCCGGCGCGCAGCAGGCAGTGTTCGGCCAAGCCAAGCAGGGTGGCGTTGGCCAGCGGATTGCCGGCGCGGGCGCGGGCCGCTTCGTCACCCTTGAAGAAGCCGGCCCGGGCGAGGATGGCGTTGACGCCGGCCTCGCGGAACTTGTCGGTTTCATCGACGCCCGCCTCGACACGCGCGCCGCCGTTCAACGGCTGGCGGCCTTTGGCCTGCAGGCGCAAGATTTCCTTGCCGACATCGCCGGCAGTCACGTCCGGATCGGCTTCGGCGATGACGCGCTGCACGTAGGCTTGCACGTCGGCGTTGTCGAGGCACGCCCCGGCCATCGCCTGGATCTCGGTGTTGCGGGTGCGCAACGCGGCCAAAGCGGCGGCGGTGGCGGCAGCGGTGGCATCGGCGACCGCCGTATTAGTGGGAATCGACATGGGACTGGCTCCAGTAAGTGCGCCGGCGGTCGCCGGCAGGAATTCGCGGGCGGATGCTCGCGGAACGGATGCCGCATCGGTTGCGACCGATGCAGATGCAGGCGCGCGGAAAGCAGCGCGCAGGTTCGTGCGCAGCGCGCCGGGCGCGCTGGCGATCAGGCCTTGCAGCAACGCCGACGCGGCCTCATCGGTGGTGGGTTCGTCGGCAGCTTCGTCGGCGGTGTCTTCGTCGTTCACGAAATCGCACAAACCAAACGCCAGCGCGGAGGCAGCGTCGTACCAGTAATCCTTGCCGGTGGCCCACATCGCCTCGAACTCCGAGGCTGGCTTGCCGGTCTTGCGCGCATAGCTTTGCGCCATCGCCGAGCCGAAAACCTCCAACACGCTGGCGAATTCTTCAGCCAGCTCGCGCACGTCCTTGGCGTTGCCGTCGATGTAGAGGCTGCCCCATGGCGCATGCAGCATCATCAGCGCGTTGCTGGGCATGGTCACGATGTCGCCGGCCATGGCGATCAAGCTGGCGATGCTGCATGCGGCGCCGTCGATGGTGACATCGATGACAGCGCCGCGCGCCGCGTGACGGCGCAGCTCGTTGTGGATGGCCACGCCATCGCTCACGCTGCCGCCGTAGCTGTTGATCCGCACCCGGATGGTGCTGGCCTCGGTGCCCTGCAGGGCTTCGACCACCGACTTCGCGGTGATCGATTCATCGTCCCACCAGCTTGCGCCGATGTTGCCGTAGATCAGCAATTCAACCGCATCATCGGCGGCAGCGCAGACCTGCATGCGCCCGGCGACTTCGGCCGATGTGGCAGGATTGGCGCGGGCCAGCGCTTTGCGCAGGCCGGCAGACAACGGCTGCAAGACAGTGCTCATTCGTTCTCCTTGACCGCATTGGCGATCAGCGCAGCGCGAAGCTGGCCGCGCGCGTTGGGATCGTCTTCCTGGTCGGGCTGCGGGCGGCTGCCACCGGGCAACGCAAGGCCGGCGTTTTGCTGCGCCCAGTCTTCGCGCAGGCGCAGGACTTCTTCCGGATCGTTGCCGATCAGCTGGATATTCTGCTGCGGCGCCTGCCAGCCGCGGTCTTCCATTTCGCCGCGTGCCAGGGCTTCCTTCAGCGGATCGATCCACGGCATCTGCGGGCGGATGTACACCGCCGCGGTGAGTTCGCGCAGCGTCCAACCGGCCGGCATGCGCACCGCGCCGGACAGCAGGCAGGCTTTGACAAACGCAGCCCATACAGGCCGCATGACGCGCGCCACGAACTGTTCGCCCAGCATGGCGTAGGCGCCGTACTTTTCGACCAGCTCCTGACGCTGGGCGCTGTAGGTGCCGTTGTAGTTCATCGACAAGCTGCTGAAGCTGGTGCCCAAACCGCCGGCGACGCGGCGCAGCTGGCCATCGACGTAGGCGGCCACGTTCGGGTTCGGCCGCTTGCTGTCCAGCACCTCGATCGACTCGCCCGGCAGCAGGTCATCGGCGATCATGCCGGGCACCATGCTCAATGAGCGATAAGCGCGATCGAGCGCCACGCCGGTGGCATCCGTGCTGTCGGTGCCGCCGTAGGCTTCCGGATTGCCCTTGATGATTTGTGCGCACAGGCTGGCCGCGACCTTGGCGGCGATGCGTTCGCTGTCTTCGTAGTCTTGAATGTCGCGCATGCGCGTCATCACGGAGGCGAAGATGGACAGACCTCGCACTTGCCCAATTCGGTCGATCATGGCGAATTGCTGCACCTGTTCGGCAGGCACGCGTTTGGTGTCATCGATGTAGCCGATGCCTTCGCCCGGGTGGCGCTTGTAGATCCAGAACGCGACGCGACGCCCCCAGGCGTTGAGCTCGATACCCTGCTGGATGTTGCGGCTGGTGTCGTACATGCTCAGCGGCACCATGTCCGACTCAAGCAACTCCAGCGAGAACGGGATGCCGTGCGCGCCGTGTTCCAACAGTGCAACCGGGCCGGCCAGCTGCTGCCAGAAAACCTCACCATCGCGGTACGCGGAGCGCGCCAGCAGCTGCTGGCACTTGCCGAAGTCATGCGTCCACGTCACTTCCGGCTGATCCCACCACGCATCCCACAAGTCGCGCAGTTGCTGGGCCAACTCGCGGTTGACCTTGTCGCCACTCTTGCGCGGCGCCGGCATGACATCGATGCCGCTGCCCACGGTGTTTTGCACCAGCACGTTGAGCGCGTGCCGCGCCAGGTCGTGATCGCGTTCCAGCGCCCGGGCGCTGGTGCGCAGCTGCGCGGCGTCCAGCCCGACAATGCGGTTTGCGCCGCCGGCGTCGCGCGCCAGCTTGCGCGTGCGGCTCGGGCGGGTGGCTTCATGAACGCCAAAGTGTGCCGACGGGCGCGGTGCTGATGCGGCCGACACCGCGACACGAATAGCGCGATCCGCCGCCAGCGCGGCTGACAAGCGATCTTTGGCGATGGCGGCGGACGCGGCCATCAACCTCGACACCCGCTGAAATCGGCCTGGCTGAACCGGCCACCACGTCCGCCGGCGGCATTTGCTTCCCTGGCAACCTGCGCCTGCAGCAACGCGATCTGCTTTTGCACCATCGCCAGATCCGCCATCTTCAGGCTGCGATCGGCAAAGCGCACTTCCTGCCCGCCGAGAATTGCGGTCTCGGCATCGAGGTAAAGCTGCAACCGGGTTTCAGCAGGTGTTGCCATGCTGTATAGCCTGACGATGCCCGCGTCCGTTTTCTAAGTAAAATCGCGGACAGTGCAACGCTGGAACCCGCATTCCAGAGCCATTACAAAATGGCGTTGTCCGCGTTTTCAGTGAAATCGCGGATTTCGGGCCGTTCAGCCTTGCGCGGAATGCCGCCGGGGAACAGCTTGTAAAGTGTGGTGCGCGACATGGCATGTTCCATGCACACTCGCGACACACTGACGCCGCGCTCCAGCTGCGCCCGGATCTGCAACAGGTCGTATTGCCTGGCTGCCGCCGGGATGTACAGTTGCCCGCCGCCATGCTCGCGCTGCAAGTAGGCCAGCACCGCGTCGGCATACGGCTCGGCGAGGA
>NZ_JADZDS010000137.1 GCF_020850895.1 Thermomonas sp.
ATGCCTTCGATGACGGCCCGGAATTGGTCGAGACCGTCACCGTGCCGGGTGCGCCGTTCTTGCTGGATGAAACGCGTGTCGCGGCTGCGCAGCGTGCGTTGCGCCTGCTGCACCTGATCGCCGGGGTGAGCTATTACAAGGCGGCGGTGCCGGACGACATCCGCATCGATGCGTACACCATCGATGCCGACACCGCGGCCCTGCTGGAAAACATCTATCGCCACGGGCTGGGCGAGTTCGCCTATCGCAATGGATTGGATCTGGGTGCGAAGCTTCGCTTTCCCGCAATGCTCCCCTCTTCCTCCGGGAGAGGGGCTGGGGGTGAGGGTGCGGCACCGGCACTTGGCCTGCGCCACCACGCACTGGTTGCAATCGGCGGCGGCAAGGATTCATTGGTCAGCATCGAGGCCTTGCGTGCGCTGGGCGTGGCGCAGACGGTGACCTGGATCGGCGGTTCGCAATTGATCGCCGCCTGTGCCGCACGAACCGGCCTGTCCACCCTCAACCTCGGCCGCCAGCTCGCGCCGCAGCTGTTCGATTTCAACAGGCAGGGCGCCTGGAACGGGCATATCCCGGTGACCGCGGTGAACTCGGCGATCCTCGCCTTCGCCGCCGTGCTGTTGGGCGTGGATCAGGTGGTGTTTTCCAACGAGCGCTCGGCCAGCTACGGCTCGCTGATTCCCGGCACCGGCGAGGTCAACCACCAATGGTCGAAGGGTTGGGCGTTCGAAGCCGCGTTCGGCGATTACCTGCAGCGCCATGTCGCCGCAGACTTGCAGTACTACTCGTTGCTGCGGCCGTTGTCCGAATTGGCGGTGGCGCGGCAGTTCGGCAAGAGTGATCGTTACGACGATTGCTTCTCCAGCTGCAACCGCAACTTCCACATCCTTGGCGAACGCCCGACCTCCCGCTGGTGCGGGGTCTGTCCGAAGTGCCTGTTCGTGTTCCTCGCGCTGGCACCGTTCGTGCCCAAGCTGCGTCTGGTCGGCATCGTCGGCCGCAACCTGCTGGACGATCCGGCCCTGACCGCCGGCTACGACGCCTTGCTGGAATACGGCGACCACAAGCCGTTTGAATGTGTGGGCGAAGGCCGCGAATCGCGCGCTGCACTGGCTGCGCTGGCGCAGCGCCCGGAATGGCGCGAGGACGCGCTGGTCAAACGCTTCGTGCGCGTGATCCAGCCGCAACTGGACGCCAGCGAACTGGCGATCGAGCCCTTGCTGGCACTGCACGACGAGCACCGCATCCCGGCCGCGCTGTGGGAGCGCCTGCGTGACCGCTTCGCTGCCTGAGCACCTGCGCATCGCCGATCTGTCAGGACGGCGCGTGGCGCTGTGGGGCTGGGGCGGGGAAGGCCGGGCGGCGTATGCCGCGCTGCGTGCGCGTCTCCCGGAGTTGACGCTGACGTTGTTCGCAACGCCTGCTGAAGCGAGCGACGCCAAGACGCTTGCCGATGCGAATTTGCTGGTCGAAGTCGAGGCAACGGGCGAGGCCTTGTCGGCGTTCGATGTGGTCATCAAATCCCCCGGGATCAGCCCGAACAAGCCGGAAGCCGTCTTTGCCGCGCAACGCGGCACGCGTTTCATCGGCGGTACCGCGCTGTGGTGTGCCGAACATGCCGACGTCAATGGCGGGCTCGTGAATGCGATCTGCGTCACCGGCACCAAGGGCAAGAGCACCACTTCGGCGCTGCTGGCGCACCTGCTGCGCGCGGCGGGCCTGCGCACCGCATTGGCCGGCAATATCGGCCTGCCTTTGCTGGAATTGCTGGATGCACAGGCCGATGCCTGAGCGATCGAGCTTTCCAGCTACCAAACCCGGGATGTAGCAGCCTCTGGCGCGCGCCCGCACATCGCCATCGTCACCAACCTGCATCCCGAGCACCTCGACTGGCACGGTGGCGAGCAGCGCTACTACGCCGACAAATTGGCGCTGGTGACGGAAGCGAAACCGCGGTTCGCCGTGCTCAATGCCGGCGATCCACTGCTGGCGCAGTTGCGATTACCGGACAGCGAAATCCGCTGGTATGGCAATCCGCAGGGCTGGCATCTGCGCGGCGATGCGCTGCACCGCGGCGACGTGTGCGTGATGGACACCGCCACCATGCCGCTGCCGGGGCAGCACAACCGCAGCAACCTGTGCGCGGTACTGACGGCATTGGAAGCCCTCGGACTGGATGCGCCGGCGCTGGCACGACAATCGCTCACCTTCCAGCCGCTTCCGAATCGCCTGCAGCCACTCGGCGAGCGCGACGGCATCCTCTACGTCAACGATTCGATCAGCACCACGCCGATGGCGACACTGGCGGCGCTCGCCTTGTACGCCGACCGTCCGGTGGCGGTGCTGGTTGGTGGCCACGACCGTGGCCTGCCCTGGGACGAATTCGCCGAGGCGATGCGCAGCCATGCTCCCAGGGCGATCATCACGATGGGGCAGAACGGACCGCGCATCCACGCGCTGCTGGCACCGCTGGCGACAGCCAGCGGTTTCCAGTTGGATGCTGCAGCCGATCTGGCAGACGCGGTGGCCCAAGCGCGTGCAGCATTGCCGGGAGGTGGCGTGATCCTGCTGTCACCGGGTGCGCCCAGCTTCGGTGCGTATCGGAACTATGTCGAACGCGGGCGCCACTTCGCCGCGC
>NZ_JADZDS010000138.1 GCF_020850895.1 Thermomonas sp.
CCTGAGATGCACCAGACCAAGAAGGGCAACCAGTGGTACTTCGGAATGAAGGCCCACATTGGGGTCGACGTGGAATCTGGCCTGGTGCACACCGTCACGACGACCGCGGCGAACGCAGCGGATGTGACGCAGACCGAGCACCTGTTGCATGGCAGTGAAGTGGTGGTCTACGCCGACGCTGGCTACACCGGTGCCGAGCATCGGGTGGCGCGAAAGGACCTCTCCTGGCACGTCGCCGAGAAGCGCGGCAAGGTCAAGGCGATCGTCAACGATGCGATCCGCGAAGCGACGCAAGACCTGGAAACTCTTAAGGCGCGGATCCGCGCTCGAGTCGAGCATCCCTTCCGGGTGGTGAAGCGCCAGTTCGGATTCGTGAAGGTGCGTTTTCGCGGTTTGGCAAAGAACACCGCTCAAGTGCTGACGCTGTTTGCGCTGTCGAATCTGTGGCAGGCGCGTCATCGATTGTTGGCGATGACAGGAGAGGTGCGTCCGGCGACCACCGGATGAGGGAAAAGAAGGGGAAAGGCTCCAAAAGAGCCCATTTTTCGATCAAATCGATGACGTCGGATGTAGCAAAGACCGCTGCTGACGGCGCCACTGAACGTGTTCACCGACGCGAAGCCCGCCATACAGCCAAACGAGTCACTTGTTCAGACCTTCCCTAATTTCAGCTCGCGCAAGTGCAGGCCTCGACGGCTTGATTCTCAACTGGTTTGGTGGCGAGCCGTTACTGGCGCTGAATGTCATTCGCGAAATTGCTCAACCCGCGTAAGGCGTGTTTTTCGCTGGATGCAGGGTGGAACCCGCACACGCTTCACCGTGCGGTTTCCACCGCTCCGCTCTGGCTTGCCGGCCCGTGACCGAGTGCGCGTCGACCGTCATTCGAAGCCGTCGTGCAGCAGCAGCGGCGCGCATTCGCTGGTGGCGCCGTCCAGATGGGCGATGCGCGACACCAGCATGCCGCTGGCGGGTGCTGCGGCGAAGTCCTGCAGGAACTCGCGGTAGCTCTTGATGCTGCCGTCCTTGACGATGCTGGTTTCGAGAAACTGTGCGTCGTCGTAGACGCCACTGTGGTGCCCGCATTCGGGCATCCAGATGAAAATGGTGCCGGCATCCGGGCTGGGGTCGGCGTTGCTGGCCATCTCGGACTGCGTGTAGATGCCTTCGCGGAAGTGGCTGGCCTGCACCATCAGGCGCGCCTTGTTCTGCTCGAAGCTGATCGACGGCACGCACGGCGAGAAGTTGAAGAAGTCCGGTGCGACGCCGTCGCAGTGCGCGAACACGCCCGGCGTGCCCCACCACATCATGTGCCCGAACGGCAGGTTGTTGTGGTCATCGTTGGGGTCGGCGAAGTCCTCGCGCAGCAGCGCCGGCGTGCTCTCGTGGTGCAGGCGCACATGGAAGCGGTCGGTGCATTTCCACACGTCGTTGCTCGGCGTGTGGGTGGCCACGCAGGAGCTGTCGAGCACCCCGGCCCAGTCGCCCGGGGTTTCCAGCCAGGCGCGATAAGTGTCGGCGAAATGCGAGTCTTCGCTGCCGTGGTACCAGAAGGAATCGTAGGCGCCGCTGGCGTTGGTGACGCCACTCATGCGCTGCTGGAACAGGGTGTTGAAGATGGCCGGATTCGGGTTTTGCGCGGGGTCGAATGCGGCCTCGTTCTCCACGCTCGGCATGAACTGGGCGTCGTGCACCACGCGCACGTCGCCGTTGAAGCCGGGCATCGCGCGCAGATGGTCGGCGATGCGGTCGGCGTTCTGGTAGAGCCCGTGCGCGGCAGCCGAATGCCCGACCAGCAGCACCTGTTCGGCAGCGGAGATCGATGGCAGGCTCTCGACGGTGCTCGTCACGGTGCCGCCGTCATTGACCCAGGTCGGGTAGCTCAGCCCTTGCTGGTTGGGGCCGCGCAGGAAGTCGAGCGCCTCCAGCACGATCTTCTGACCGTGGCTGTAAAGATCGTAGCTCAGCGTCGGGCCGCCGTTGGGTACGGTTGCGCTGACGCCGAGGTGCGTGGCGCGGCCGCTGTGACGATCGAAGCCGCACTTGTGCACGCGGATGCGGTTGTAGCGGGCGAACACCGGGTTGCGCAGCGGATTGTTGCTGAGGATGCCGTTGCCGTTGTCGTCGGCGAGCGTGCTCATCGATTCCTCGGTGGCGGTGCCCATCAGCTGGCCCTGCTGGGTCACGTAGTCGCGCAGGCACTCGTTGCCGTTTTCGAAACCCGGCAATCCGTCGAAATCGCCGGCCGCGCAGGATTCGCCGCCGGTGGTCGAGATCAGCCAGCGGTTGGACGGCGGCCCGACGGCCTTGTCGACGTAAATGATCGGCCGCGTGCCGTCGACGCAGCGGATCGCCGGATCGGGCAGTTCGACGCGCGTGTAGGGCTTGATCGCCCCGACGTTGGCCGGCGGCTCCGGTACCGGCTGCGGCGGTGGCATCGGGTTCGGCGCCTGCACGGCGAGCATCTTGCAGCGCAGCGTGTTCTGCCAATAAGGATCGGCACAGCTGTTGGCGGCTTGCTGCGCGTGCGCCGGCAGGACAATGCAGGCGAGCAACAGGAAAGTGGCGACAACGGCGATTCTGCTCATGGTTCCTCCCGGCGAGATCGAAAAGAACGCGGACAGCAGGACTTGGTTGACGCTGCAGCTAGGCAGGCCATTGGCCATGGAGACGAGCGGGCCGGCGCTGAGTTCGACAGCCGCACAATCACCGGCCGCAGGCGGGCCCGACTGCCTGGCGGATCGGGCCATGCGCGGTGTGGTGTACTGCATCACCGCCGCGAACCCAGGCGGCTGCGGCGCCGCTGGCGCGGGCGGCGTGTTTCCCGCGAATGCGACGCTGATCCCTGCAGCCGAACTGCCGAAGATCAATCGCGTTCGGCGAGCAGTCCCACGGCAGCCAGCTTTTCGCGCCAGATCTGCGGGTCCGGCGGCAGCTCGTACAGGCTGGTGATCTCTTTCAGCGCCTGGTAGCTGTACTCGCGCGTTTGCTGGTCGCTGCGCGCCGACTCGGCGATGGCGAGCAGGCCGGGCACCGCCTGATAGCGCTCGGCGATCAGCAGCGTGCCGCTGGAGGCCAGGCCGCAGAACGCACGCTCGCGGACGATCGGCGACGGGTCCGACGCGGCGATGCCGAGCAAGGGATCGACCACTTCGGCGCCACCGAGGCGCGCCAGCGCGTCGACCGCGGCCTTGCGCTGCGCGATGTCCTCGACCTGCGTGGCCTGCAGCAGGCGCGTGTAGATGCGCTCGCGATCGACGCCGCGCGCGCCGAGCATGGACAGGCTCCACATCATCCACGGTCCGTTCTGCGCCGGATCGCGCTCCCAGCGCGCGAACAACTGATCGGCCTGCTGCGGCGATTTCTGCAGGCCGAACGAGGCGAGGAACACCTCGAAGCCGGCCATCCGCGTCTCGATGCGCGGCGCGTTCGCCGCCGTCTGCACCAGCGCCTCCAGATGCGGCGTCGAGGTGATGCTGCCGATCCATCCGGGCGCCTGTGCGATCACGTACTCGGCAGCGCCGCCAGAGCGGTTGATCGCCAGTTCCAGCGCGCGCTCGGCACGCTGCTGCGGCGGCAGGTCCTCGACCATGCTGGTGTAGAAGGCGTCAAAGCGCGCGTCGGTGGCCTCGCCCTGCTGGAACAGCGGCGCGGCGATGCTGCGCCATTGGCGGATGGCGGCCTCGCGCAGCGGCGGAATCGTCGCCACCGCGCCCGAGGTTACCAACAGCAGCATCGGTACCAGCCACTTGCGCATCGCGTCACTCCGATCCAGGTCACGACAGTTTACGCGCCGCCTTGACCGGGAGTTGTCGGTTACTGCTCGAAGCCGTCGGCGAATATCCCCTCGCAGCGCGAGCCGACTTCGGCGGAGCCGATGTCGCAGCCGCCCCCGATTGGACGCACATGGTTGCGCTGATCGACGGGCAAGCAGAAGGATGCGTTCGCATTGTTGATGGCCGGGCTGCCCGGCGCGGATTCATGGGTGGTCGTCGGTACGCCGTGGTCGGCCCGACTCCCGAGCGCCAGTGCCGCGTTGCTGACGTTGAGCTGATTGTGCGCCGCTGCCAGGTCGCGGCTGTCGCCCGGACTCCAGTCGCGCATGGCATTTGCGGACGAGCCACAGGCCGGCCGAGGGGCCGCGAGTACGCGAGCGCGCTCGGCCCTCGGACCGAACGACGCAAGAACGGCGGGGATGGGGCCAGCTGATCGATCAGAGTTGTGACGGCATCGATGTTGCCGCCGATCCAGCGCTGCGACTGGGCGCGGTGCCCGCGCCCAGTCGGGGAGCAAAGGTGCTACGGGCAGGTCAAGCCGGGGCCGCGCGACAGCGCACGCTCAAGTCGGATAGTGCCGGCCGCGCCCCAGCCCGCCACGGCAGGGGTGTAGATCAGGTCCATCTGGTTGCAGTTGCGGAAACGCAGCGTCACCGTGCCCCACGGGTCACGAATGACGTTTGCCGGGTTGAAGGCGGCGCCGAAGCGCGCGCCGCGCGTGGTCACCACCGGGAAGGTCAGATCCGCGGTGACGGCATCCGTGATGGCGCGATTTCCGCCGCCGACCAGATACACCGGGTTGCCGTTCGGGTCGTAGGTGTACCAGCTGAAGAACACGAACACATCGTGCGAACTCGGCGCCGGGTGGTCGCCCACTTCCAGCAGCACGCCTTCGCCATCGCGCAGCGGGTTCCACCAGATGCCGTTGAACGCCGCGTCGAAGTTGGTCGTGCCGCTTGCCTTCGCTGGCGCCAGAACCAGTTTGGTGCTGCCGTAAGTGAATGCTCGTGCGGCCAGGCGTATTTGATAGGTGGTGCCCACCGTTGCATCGAAAAGGACTTCCGATTCCAGATCGCCGCCGCTGAATTCCACATCATCGTTGATTGCCACGACGCTCAAGCTGCCCAAACTCACGCCGGTATAGACTTCGATCTGTGAATCGAACTGGCTGTCCAGCGTCCGGATACGCACGCGCTCGCTGCGCGGGGCGGTAAATCGATACCACAGGCTGCGCTGACCTGCGCCCGGCTCGCCGGTTTCCACGGTGGCTGCCTGATTGAATGCGACAGAAGTCGTGCCGGTCTCGCCAAACGTCAATGCGACGGCCGCCGAGAAATTATCTCCTGGCGGCGACACCAGCATGATCGGCATACTGATGGTTTGCCACGCCAGGCTGTAATTCCCGCTGGCACCGGAATACCCGTCAATGGCCAGCCAATATGTGCCGGATGGAATGCTGACGTCGATTTCGCTCCACAGCACTGCGCCGTTGGCGTCGTCATTGCCGGCAACCAGGCGCGCCTCGCTGATATTGGCGCCGCGGTACAGTGCCAGTGTCGTATCGTAATTTGAGCCTTCTGTTTTCGCATTGATACGCAGGTCCGTCGGCGTGACCAATCTGAACCAGACGCTCTTGCCATAGGCGTAGGAACTGACGCCGACCTCGCCCGCCTGGGCGGTCGCTGCACTGGTGTTTCCTGAAGTGATGCCACCGGCTGGCGAAATTTCTGTGGGATTATCGAACGGGTCATTTGACTGAGCGCACGCGAAAAACGACGTGCCGCATAACAACAGCATGAGAACAATACGCATGACTTACCTCCTTGATCCGAAAGAAATGGAACTGAAGCTGCGGCGCAAGTACACACCTTGATTTGATGCTACGCCGGACACGCGTGCTGTCAAGTCAACTTTTTCAGCGTACCCTCATGAAATTTGACATTAGTTAAAAACATAATCTAATTGCGATCGCTAGTGATTCTTGTTGAGAATCTCCAAATGGCTGATCGACGCATATTGGTGACCACCGGGGGCCCGCTGGACAGGCCATGCCGCTCGCCGCGCTTGTTTTGGCGGGGCTGGGCGCCAATCACCGCGCGGGGGCCGCGAAGGACTGCTGCTGCCAAGCCAGCCGTCACCTGATACCTGGATCGCGTGCGCGCGCTGTTGGCGGCGCTGGTCCTCGCCTGGCTGTTCCAGCGCAACCCGCTGATCGCCAATCCGAGCCTGCCTTTGCTCGGCTGGTTGCTGCTGCTGCACGCCTTTGTTCCGCCGCGGCCCTGCGGGTCGCTTGCGGCGCGCGTCCATGGCGCGGCCGATCCGAACTGGCGCCTGCCGCGGCATCTGCACCTGGCCGCGTGGGTCATGCTGGCGCTGTGCTACCAGCCGGTGCGCGTCGGCGGGCTGACGCCGGCGAGCCGCAACCTGTTCTGCAAGGCCGGGGCCAGCTAAACGGGGTTGCTCGGGCGGTTCGCGCCTCGCCCGCGCAAAGACTGCCGGAATCACCAC
>NZ_JADZDS010000139.1 GCF_020850895.1 Thermomonas sp.
ATGCCGTGCATCGAAGGTGTGCATCCGCTGCGCGGATGGATCGAACCCCTCCGGGGTTCTCATCCCCGTCACTCTGAAACGAAAAAGCCCGCTTGCGCGGGCTTTGATGTGGCGTCCCCACGGGGATTCGAACCCCGGTCGCAACCGTGAAAGGGTTGTGTCCTAGGCCTCTAGACGATGGGGACAGGCCGAAAACGATGTTGCAGTGATGTGGTGGAGCCAGCCGGGATCGAACCGGCGACCTCCTGCATGCCATGCAGGCGCTCTCCCAGCTGAGCTATGGCCCCACGGGCTGGAAAGACGGCCATTTTCCGGACATTCCGGTTCGCGGTCAAGCACCGATTGTGGATGGTTTCGAAATCCGTCGCAGCGTCGCCACGCCGTGCCCCTGTTCGGCCAGGTATTGCAGCCACTTGCCGAGAAAGGTGTTCATGCGCAGGCGGTGGTCGAGGATGCGCTTTGGCGTCGCGTTCATCCCGACCACGTCCTGCCAGCGCCGACCTGCATAACAGTGGGTCGCCTCCACCTGCCTGGCATCGCGGTACAGCCGCAGGTTGGCGGACGGGTCGGGCAATCCGGTTTCTGGATCGGTCATGCCGTAGCTCATGCGGAGATCAAGCGTGAAGGGATGCCGTTCGATGACTTCGAGGCACAGGTCAGGGCCGTTGCCGGGTTGTGAGAGGTAATGCCCGCGCGCCAGGTCCAGAGGCTCGAACAGCCTGACCAAGCGCGCATGGTTTTCCGAATACAGCCCCATCAACCAGCCAAGGCGACTGAGTTGCGGGAGTGGACAGCGAAGGGCCAATGCGTTGGGCATGGCTCGATGCTACACAGCAAACGTGGGTTGCGGCAGGATTGACGCCGGACCGGTTCGCGCCTAGCTTGGGCGGGCTTGCCGCAATTTTCGGGCACTCGGGCTTCAGTACATCTCGCGATTGATGCCGAGGTATTCCATCACTCGGCTGGCGATCTCCTCGATCGACGCATGCGTGGTGCTGAGCAGTTCCACGCCCTCGCGACGCAACAGCGCTTCCGCCTGCGCAACCTCACGCTTGCAGGTGTCGAGTTGGGCATAGCGTGAATCGGGGCGCCGTTCCTGGCGGATCTGGTGCAGGCGGATCGGGTCGATGGTCAGGCCGAACAGCTTCCTGCGGTACTGGCGCAGCTTGTCCGGCAGGCGCTCGGCGTCGAGGTCGTCCGGCGTCAATGGATAGTTGGCGGCCTTCACCCCGTGCTGGAGCGCGAGATAGACGCAGGTGGGCGTCTTGCCAGCGCGCGACACCGCCACCAGGATCAGGTCGGCGTCGGAATAATCCAGCTTCACCCCATCGTCGTGGGTCAGGGCGTAGTTCATCGCGTTGATGCGCTTGTGGTAAGTCTCGAAATCGACCATGCCGTGGGCGCGTCCGATGAAGGCCGAGCGCGATTGGCCCAGTTCTTTTTCCAATGGCGAGATGAACGGATCGAATACATCCAGCATCAATGCGCCGCTTTCCGCCAGCGCGCGGTTCAGGTCCGGCTCGACGCAGGAATTGACCACCACCGGACGCAGGCCACTGGCCTCCCCGGCCGCGCGGATGCGGGCCGCGGCCTCGCGTGCCTTGTCCAGCGTGTCCACGAACGGCAGGCGGTCGGTGGAAAAGCGCAGGCCCTCGAACTGGGTCAACAAGCTGTGGCCGATGGTTTCGGCGGTGATGCCGGTGCCATCGGACACGTAGAACACGGGGCGAACGGGTGTCATCGGCATTCCTCGGCGGCGTGCAGGTTAAAATAGCGGACTTCCAGCGCCCCTGCCCCCACGGAGCCCGCCTTGACCCGCAATGTCCTCTGGCTGCACGACCTGCGCCTGTCCGATCTCGCCCAGGTGGGCGGCAAGAACTCCTCGCTGGGTGAAATGATCGGCGAGCTGTCCGGTCTCGGCGTGTCGGTGCCGGGTGGGTTTGCGACCACTGCCGACGCGTTCAAGGCATTTATCACCCACAACAATCTGCACGCCCGCATTTACGACAAGCTGGGCCAGATTGACGTGGAAGACGTACCGGCACTGACCCGCGCCGGTGCCGAAATTCGCGGTTGGGTGATCGATGCCCCGCTGCAACCGGAGCTGGATGCCGATATCCGCCGTGCGTACGCCAAGTTGTGCGCGGACTCGGGCGCCGCCGACATCGCGGTAGCCGTGCGCTCCTCGGCCACTGCCGAAGACCTGCCCGATGCCAGTTTCGCCGGCCAGCAGGAAACCTTCCTCAATGTGACCGGTGCCGATGACGTAGTGCACAAGGTCAAGGAAGTCTTTGCCAGCCTCTACAACGATCGTGCGATCGCCTATCGCGTCCACCACGGCTTCGCCCATGAAGACGTGTTCCTGTCCGCAGGCATTCAATTGATGGTGCGCTCTGACGTGGGCGCTTCCGGCGTGCTGTTCACCCTCGACACCGAATCCGGCTTCCGCGACGTGGTCTTCGTCACCGCAAGTTTTGGTTTGGGCGAAATGGTGGTGCAAGGTGCGGTCAATCCGGACGAGTTCTACGTCTACAAGCCGACCCTGCAGCAAGCTAAGCCGGCGATCTTGCGCCGCAGCCTGGGCAGCAAGCAGCTGCGCATGGTGTATTCCGACGTCCCCGGCGAGCGCGTGCGCACCGAGGAGACGCCGGCCGACCTGCGCAACCGGTTCTCGATCAGCGATGCCGACGTGGAGGAGCTTTCCAGGCAGGCGCTGGTGATCGAGCAGCACTACGGTCGCCCGATGGACATCGAATGGGGCAAGGACGGCCACACCGGCAAGCTCTACATCCTGCAGGCGCGCCCGGAAACGGTGAAGTCGCGCGCGCACGCCACCCAGATCGAACGCTACTCCCTGCAGCAACGCGGCAAGGTGTTGGCCGAGGGGCGCGCCATCGGCAGCAAGATCGGTAGCGGCGTGGCGCGGGTGGTGCGTAGCCTCGACGACATGGCCCGCGTGCAGCCCGGCGACGTACTCGTGGCCGACATGACCGATCCGGACTGGGAGCCGGTGATGAAGCGCTCTGCGGCCATCGTCACCAACCGCGGTGGCCGCACCTGCCACGCCGCGATCATCGCCCGCGAATTGGGCGTACCCGCCGTGGTCGGCACCGGCAACGCATTGGACACCATCCAGGACGGCGACCCGGTGACCGTGAGCTGCGCCGAGGGCGATACCGGCTACATCTACGCCGGTGCCCTGCCCTTCGAGCGCACCACGACGGACTTGGGCAACATGCCGCCGGCGCCGCTGAAGATCATGATGAACGTGGCCAACCCGGAGCGCGCCTTCGACTTCGGCATGCTGCCCAACGCCGGCATTGGCTTGGCGCGGCTGGAGATGATCATCGCCAGCCATATCGGTATCCATCCCAATGCACTGCTGGAATACGACCGCCAGGACGCCGCCACCAAGGCCAGGATCGACGCCCGCATCGCCGGCTACGCCTCGCCGGTGGAGTTCTACATCGAGCGCCTGAAGGAAGGCATCGCCACCATCGCCGCCTCGGTCTCACCCAAGCCGGTGATCGTGCGCCTGTCCGACTTCAAGTCGAACGAATACGCCAACCTGCTCGGCGGCAGCAAGTACGAACCGCATGAAGAAAACCCGATGATCGGGTTCCGTGGCGCCTCGCGCTATGTCGACCCGAGCTTCAAGGCGGCCTTCGCACTGGAATGCCAGGCGGTGAAGAAGGTGCGCGAGACGATGGGCCTGGATAACGTCTGGGTGATGATCCCGTTCGTGCGTACGCTGGAGGAAGGCCGCAAGGTGATCGAGGTCCTGCGCGAGAACGATCTCGTCCAGGGCGAGCATGGGCTGAAGGTCATCATGATGTGCGAAATCCCGTCCAATGCCCTGCTGGCGGACGAATTCCTCGACATCTTCGACGGCTTTTCCATCGGCTCCAACGACATGACCCAGCTCACCCTCGGGCTGGACCGCGACAGCGCGATCGTCGCCGGCCTGTTCGATGAGCGCGACCCGGCGGTGAAGAAGATGCTGTCGATGGCGATCCAATCCGCACGCGCCAAGGGCAAGTACATCGGCATCTGCGGGCAAGGGCCTTCCGATCATCCGGACCTTGCCCAGTGGTTGATGGAGCAAGGCATCGAATCGGTTTCGCTGAACCCGGACACCGTGGTCGATACCTGGTTGGCGCTGGCGAAAGCCAAGCACTGAAGGCTTGCGGCTTGACCTTGCCCCAGGGCAAGGTCGACACTGGCTGCGCGTCCTGCCCACGCCTTTCGCCCACCCATCGCACATGAATCCGTTCCGTCGTCGTCCGCTTCGCCTTCGCATCGCGCTTGTCGCGATGCTGGCGCTGCTGTGGTCGCAGACGGCGCTTGCGTGGCATGCGATGTGCGCGGCGGAACTGCCGCCACCGGTCGCGCATGCCATGTCGATGGTGGGCCACGACGGTGGCGACTGCCATGAAGTGGCACCGCCAGGCAATGACACTGGCCTGTGCGTCGCGCATTGCGATCAGGACGTGCCCAGTCCCGACACACCGCGGGTGCCGGCATTGCCGGCTCTGCCTGCGCTGGTGCCCGGCTTCGCATCCGCTTTGACCCCGCGCGAGCCGGCGACACTGCGTCGGGTGGATTCGCCGCCGCCCATTGCTTGGCATCGACCAACCGCGCATCCCGCGGCACTGCTGCTGATCTGAGCCCCGATCCCCGCGTCTGGCGGTGATGCCCGTGCGCATCGCCGCTGTCGTGCCGCGCGCGCCGTCGTGTCGGTTCCACGGGCCTGATCGAGGTCGAACATGCGATTCCCTCCGTTCACCGATGCCCCGCGCATCGTCCCTGCAGGCTGGCTGCTGTTGCCCTGCCTGCTGCTCGCGTTCTCAACATCGGCCAGCGTGCTCGACGATGCCCCTCCCGGCGCCGACGTCGCGTCCGTCCGCACCTGGTTGCTGCAGCACAACCCGGAGCTACGTGCCCGCGAAGCAGACATCGAGGCCGCGCGGGCGCAGGCCGTCGTCGCTGGTAGCCTGCCCAATCCCACGGTCGGCATCTCGCTGCAAGGCATCTCGCCCAGTCATCCCAGCCTGCTGCCGGCCAACGTCGGCAGCACCAGCTACCAGCTGCGCCAACGCATCCCGCTTTGGGGCAAGCGTGGACTGGCGCGGGAAATCGCCGAACGCAACGCCGATGCCGTCGACGCCGGGCGCGAAGCGGCCGCCCTGGACCTGCTGGCGCAGGTCGAAGCCGCCTACGTGCGCTACTGGCATGCTGGCCAAGCGCTGCGGCTGCTCGACGAGCAGATCGCCCTGCTGCAGATGCTGGAAGACATCGCTGGCGTGCGCTATGCCCTCGGTATGGTGCCGCAGCAGGATGCCATTCGCGCACAGGTGCAGACCACCCGCGTTCGCGGTGAGCGCATCGCCCTCGAAGAGGCCGGCAGTGAGGCCGGCATGCAGCTGAACTTGCTGATGGGCCGACGTGCTGATGCGCCGCTCGCACCCGCGCTGCAGACGCCGCGGTTGGCGGTGGCCAGTGCCAGCTTGGGCGATGCGCTGGCTCGGCTCGACAACGGGCGCCACCCCGCCCTGCAAGCGGCGCGTGCGCAGGCGGAGGCGGCGCAGGACGGCGTGCGCCTGCGCCAGCGCGAACGTTGGCCGGACATCTCGGTGGGCGTCGGCGCGATGCAACGCGGCCATCGTATCGACGGCTACGAACTGATGCTGGAGGTGGAACTGCCTTTGCAGCGTCGCGCACTGGCTGCGCGTGAGCGCGAAGCGCGGCAGCTGGAAGAGGCGGCGCTGGCACGCGTCGAGGCGCAACAGACCGCCCTGGGCGGACAGCTGGGTATCGCGTGGGCGCAGTGGCGCAGCGCGCAGCGCCAGCGCGACCTGCTGGCGTCCACCCAGATTCCACAGGCGGAAGCCAACTACCGCTCCGCGCTGGCCAGCTATCAGGTTGGCGACGTGGACTTCAATGCGCTGCTCGACGCCCTGGCCGAATGGCAGGACGCACGGCGTGCGCAGCTCGATGCCACCCGCGACGAACTGCTTGGCGCCGCCAGCGTGCGCGCCCTCGAAGGAGACATGCCATGAACCGTCACCACGGACTCCTGATCGCTGCCGGCGTGGTCGTCGTACTCGGCGGCGGCATCGTGCTGGGTCGGCTGTCGAAACCAGCCGTGCCCGCCACCGCCGCAGCGCCCGAAGCGCGCAAGCCGCTGTATTACCGCAACCCGATGGGTCTGCCCGACACCTCGCCGGTGCCGAAGCAGGATGAAATGGGCATGGACTACATTCCGGTCTACGCCGAGGATGAGGCCAACGCCGCGCCCGGCATCGTGGTGCTGTCGCCGGAGAAGATCCAGACCTTGGGCGTGCGCACCGAAGCGGTGCGACGGCAGCGGCTTGATCCTGGCTTGCAGGCAAGCGGCACGATTGTCGTCGATGAAACCCGGCAGCACGTGATCGCCCCACGCTTCGATGGCTGGGTGGCATCCCTGCAGGCCAACCAGACCGGCATGGCGGTCAGGCGCGGCCAGATCCTGGCGACGGTATACAGCCCGCAACTGCTGGCGGCGCAGGAGGACTATCGCTTGGCCGACGCAGCGTTGCGCCAGTTGCGCGACGGCGATGCAGCCAGCCTGCAGTCGATGCAGCGCCTGCGCGACGCCGCCAGACGCCGCCTGTTGAACTGGGGCATCGATGCCGGCCAATTGGAACACCTGGCCCACCTGCAGCCGGGCAACCTCGCCATCACCGCGCCGGTCGCCGGCGTGATCGTGGAAAAGCCCGTTGTCCAAGGCGCGCGTTTTGGCGCGGGCGACACCCTCCTGCGGCTGGCCGACCTGTCCACGGTCTGGGTGACGGTGAACGTGCCGGCGACGCAGATCGGCAGGGTGCGGCTGGGCCAGCACGCCCGCTTCACCTCGCCGGCGCTGGCCGGCCAAGTGTTCGCTGGACAGGTCGGCTTCCTGCAGCCCGTGCTGGATACGGCCACGCGGACGCTGGCGGTGCGCGTGGCGCTGCCCAACCCGGACAGTCGCCTGCGGCCGGGCCTGTTCGGTACGGTGGATTTGATCGGCGATAGCGGCCACGAGGCGCTCACCATTCCGCGCTCGGCATTGATCGATTCCGGGCAGCGCCAACTCACGCTGATCGAAGTGGCGCCTGGCCGCTTCGCGCCGCGGCAGATCACCACCGGCCTGCGCAGCGGCGACCGCGTCGAGGTGCTGGACGGCGTGCACGAAGGCGAGCGCGTGGTGGTGGAAGGCAACTTCCTGATCGATGCCGAAAGCAATCTGCGCGCCGCCCTGCAGGGCATGGCGACCGCGCAGCCTGCGGCACCCGCACACGACACGGGTGCCCACGACATGATCGGGCATGGCATGCCTGCGGCGGATGGCGCGCGCGCGGAGCACGCGATGCCAACGGCGTCCAAGCCTGATCCACACGCAGGCCATGTGATGCCTGCGGCGCCCAAGCCCGATCCACATGCCGATCATGAGATGCCGCCGCCCAAGGCGGATCCGCATGCCAACCACGATATGTCGGACCGGGAGCGCTGACATGCTTGCCCGCATCATCGAGTGGTCGGCACGGCATGTGTTCCTGGTGCTTGTGCTCACGCTGGCACTCACCGGCGCGGGCATCCACGCGCTGACGCACACGCCACTGGATGCATTGCCGGATCTGTCCGACGTGCAGGTCATCATCTACACCGAAGCGCCGGGTCAGGCGCCGCAGGTGGTGGAAGACCAGATCACCTATCCGTTGGCCACCGCCATGCTGGCGGTACCCAAAGCCAAAGTGGTGCGTGCGTTCTCCTACTTCGGATCATCGTTCGTTTACGTCGTCTTCGAGGACGGCACCGACATCTACTGGGCGCGATCGCGGGTACTGGAGTACTTGGGCGCAGCCGGCCGCCAACTGCCCGCCGGCGTGACGCCGACGCTGGGACCGGATGCCACCGGCGTCGGCTGGGTGTACCAATATGTGCTGGAGAGCAAGCACCATTCGCTGGACCAACTGCGGGCCATGCAGGACTGGTTCGTCCGCTACCCGCTCACGGCCAGCCACGGGGTGGCCGAGGTGGCCAGCCTCGGCGGCTTCGTGCGCCAGTATTCCGTCACCGTGGACCCGCTGAAGCTGCGCGAGTACGGCATCCCGTTGCAGCGCGTGGGCGAAGTGATCGCGGCCAGCAATCGCGATGTCGGCGGGCGTTCGCTGGAATTGGCGGAAACCGAGTACATGCTGCGCGGGCGCGGTTACCTGCGTGGCATCGACGACATCGAGGGGCTGGTGGTGAAGGCCGATGGCGGGGTGCCGGTGCTGGTGCGCGACATCGCCAATGTCGAACTGGTGCCAGACGAACGCCGCGGCATCGCCGATCTCGATGGTGAAGGCGAGGCGGTGGGCGGCATCGCCATCGCCCGCTACGGCGAGAACGCACGCGCCGTCATCCATGCGGTCAAGGACACGCTGCAGGCGCTCCAGTCCGGCCTGCCGGAGGGCGTGCGCATCCGCAGTGTGTACGACCGCTCGCAACTGATCGACCGAGCCATCGCCACGCTGCGCACCACGCTGCTGGAGGAAAGCCTGATCGTGGCGCTGGTCTGCGTGCTGTTCTTGTTCCACGTGCGCAGCGCTCTGGTGGCCATCGTCATGCTGCCGGTCGGGGTGCTGATCGCGTTCATCGCCATGCGTGCGTTGGGCATGAACTCCAACATCATGAGCTTGGGCGGCATTGCGATTGCCATCGGCGCGATGGTGGATGCCGCCATCGTGATGATCGAGAACGCGCACAAGCACCTGGAGCGCGATGATGGCAGCACACCGCGCGCACGGATCATCGTCGAAGCCTGCCGAGAAGTCGGTCCAGCGCTGTTCTTCAGTCTGCTGGTCATCACGGTCTCGTTCCTGCCGGTGTTTGCGCTGGAGGCCCAGGAGGGCCGCCTGTTCAAGCCGCTGGCGTTCACCAAGACCTTCGCCATGGCCGGCGGTGCATTGCTGTCGGTCACGTTGGTGCCGGTGCTGATGCTGTTGTTCATCCGCGGCCGAATCGTGCCCGAGCACAGGAACCCAGTGAACCGCCTGCTGGTCGCGCTGTACCGGCCAGTCATCCACGGGGTGCTGAAACACCGTGTACTCACCCTTGGCGTGGCCGGCCTGGTGCTGTTGGCATCGCTGTGGCCGGCGTCACGTCTGGGCAGCGAATTCATGCCCACGCTCAACGAAGGCAGCCTGCTGTACATGCCCACCACCCTGCCCGGTCTGTCGGTGACGCAAGCGCAGAAGTTGCTGCAGCAGCAGGATCGCGTCCTCAGGTCGTTCCCGGAGGTGGAGTCGGTATTCGGCAAGGCAGGCCGCGCAATGACCGCCACCGACCCGGCGCCAATGGAGATGTTCGAAACCACCATCAACCTCAAGCCGGAAACGCAGTGGCGCGACGGCATGACGGTGGACAGGCTGATCGCGGAGATGGACGCCGCGCTGCAGTTTCCCGGCGTGGCCAACGCGTGGACGATGCCGATCAAGGCACGCACCGACATGCTCTCGACCGGCATCCGCACACCGGTCGGCATCAAGGTGTTCGGCAACAGTCTGTCTCAACTGGAGCAGATTTCGCGCGAGATCGAAGCCGCGGTGCGCAAGGTGCCTGGCACCACCAGCGCCTACGCCGAGCGCCTGACCGGTGGCTACTACCTCGACATCACGCCGGAACTTCCCCAACTGGCCCGATACGGGCTGTCAGTGGGGGAAGTACAGGACGTGGTCGCCAGCGCACTGGGCGGCCAGTTGGTCACCACCACGGTGGAAGGCCGCGAACGCTTCGGGGTGATCGTGCGCTATCCGCGCGAACTGCGTGACACCCCGGAACAGATCGCCTCGCAGGTGCTGGTGGCCACGCCGGACGGCGCGCAGGTGCCGCTGGGCGAACTGGCCACGCTCGCCATCCGCAGGGGTGCGCCGTCGATCCGCACCGAGAACGCCCAGCTTGCGGCGTATATCTACGTCGACACACGCGACAGCGACCTCGGTACCTATGTGCGGCGCGCGCAGGCAGCAGTGGCCCAGTCGGTGCGGCTGCCACCAGGCACCTGGATCAGTTGGAGCGGCCAGTATGAATACCTGCAGCGGGCCAAGGCACGCATGCAGGTGGTGGTGCCGGTGACGCTGGCGCTGATCTTCCTGCTGCTCTACCTCAACTTCCGGCGCATCACCGAATCGTTGATCGTGATGCTGTCGGTGCCGTTCGCGCTGGTGGGTGGGGTCTGGTTGCTGTGGCTGCTGGACTATCAGCTCAGCGTGGCGGTGGCGGTGGGCTTCATCGCGCTGGCCGGGGTGGCTGCGGAAACCGGGGTGGTGATGCTGCTCTACCTCGACCACGCGCTGCAGGACGCCAAGGCGCGGTGCGCGGCCGAGGGACGGCCATTCTCCGCCGCCGACCTGCATCGCGCCATCGTCAGCGGTGCGGTCGATCGGGTCCGGCCGAAGATGATGACGGTGGTGGCGATCATGGCCGGCCTGCTGCCGATCATGTGGAATCATGGCACTGGCTCGGAGGTGATGCAGCGGATCGCCGCGCCGATGGTCGGCGGGATAGTGTCATCCAGCGTGCTGACGCTGGTGGTCATTCCGGTCATCTACGCGCTGGTCAAACTGCGCGGAGGACCGCCTGCCGACTGACGGCCCATCGAACCTCACGCCGAAGTGCACGGGTGGTGCGTCCTGATGTCAGGGCGCAGTCAGCCCCGCCAGCGCTCCCATGTGGGCTCGGTAATAACGCAGTTCATCGATGGAGTCGCGCACATCGCTCAAGGCAGTATGCGCGGCGGATTTGTGGAAACCGCCGTGGACCGCTGGCGCCCAGCGCCGCGCCAACTCCTTGATCGTGCTGACATCGAGGTTACGGTAGTGGAAATAGGCTTCGAGTGATGGCATCAGGCGCGCCATGAAGCGGCGATCCTGGCAGATCGAATTGCCGCACATCGGCGAAGCGTTGGCCGGAACCCATTCCTTCAGGAAGGCCAGCGTGCGCGCTTCCGCGTCGGCCAGTGGTACGCCCTCTTCCAGCACGCGCCGCCAGAGGCCGGACTTGCCATGCTGGTTGCGATTCCAGTCGTCCATCGCCTCCAGCGTGGCCAGTGGGTGGGTGATCGCCAACTCCGGACCTTCGGCGAGGATTTCGAGTTGGCCGTCGGTGACGACAGTCGCGATCTCGAGGATGCCATCAGACTGGGTGTCGAGCCCGGTCATTTCGAGGTCGATCCAGATCAATCGGTCTTTGGAAACATCCGTGTTCATGGCATTGCGGTTGACGGCCCTGCCTCATCATACCCAGATGCAGGCAGGGTGCCATCCCGAACCCTCCAGTTGCATGCAGGCTTGAGGTGCGGACATGGCCGGCAAGATCGGAGGATCAGCTGCAGATCCTGTTGCGGCCACCGCGCTTGGCCTCGTACAACAAGGCATCGGCGCGGGCAACCAGCGATTCGAAGCGCTGGGCTTCGCCGATCTCTGCTACGCCACCGCTGACCGTCAATCGGAATCCAGGGGCAAAATCGCCGCAATCGATGGCCTCGACGCGCTTACGCATGGTTTCACACAATTCGATGGCACGTGCCAGCGGGATGCGTTCGAACAGGACCCCGAACTCCTCGCCACCCCAGCGCGCCAGGACCCCAGCGCCATCGAGAGCGTCATGCAGTGCCTTGGCAACGGCAATCAGCGCCTGATCGCCCGCGGCGTGTGAGAACTGATCGTTGACCTGTTTGAAATGGTCGATATCGAAGAGCGCAAAACACAGGCTGCGCTGGCCGCGCAAGGCGCGATCGAAAGCCTGTTGCAACTGGGTGTCCAGGCTGCGTCGATTGCCGACCCCGGTCAAGGCATCCTCCAGCGCCATCCGTTCAAAGGCGATTGATTGTTGCTGCAGCTTCTCGAGCAGCCTCGATTTGTCCAGGTCCGATTCGCGCAAGCGCTCGGCATGCTGTTTGAGATCGGAAGTTCGCAGTTCGACCAACGCTTCCAACTGGACGGCACGTCGCCGCAGATGGGTTGTCCGCCACCGCACCAAGGCCCACAGGCCGAGCAGCCCCATGATCATCGCCGCGGTGATGACCCAGGAGTGTTGCCAGAAGTGCGGCTGGATATCGATGTCGATGGCCGTGCTGTCCGTGCTCCAACCCTGTCCCAGCCCAGGTGCGGACACGCCCACTTCGAACCGATAATGTCCCGGACGAAGGTTGGTGTACTGAACGCTGCGCATGGTGCCGCGTTCCACCCACCCGGCGTCCTCGCCAAGCAGGCGCTGCCGGTAGCGCAGGAACCGTGGCATCAGGAAGCTGATGGCCGCATAGCGGAATTCCAGGGTGTTGGTTCCCGCCGGCAATCGCAATGGATGGCCCGGGGCGATAGGCCTGTCGTTGACTCGGATCTGTTCCAGTACGACATGCGGCAATGCTTGCCGGTAGGCATGCAGGCTGGCAGGCGATGCCATGGCCGCGCCGCGCGCCGTGGCGACCCAGATTCGGCCTTTGCTGTCGCGCATGGCGGAGGGGCCGGATCCGCCATTGCACTGGGCGCTGACCATGCCATTGGCCTCGCCCAGTTGATCGAACTCGATTCGACTGCGGCGACCGTCAAGGACCGCGTTTGCGTCGGTTTTCTTGACTCGGATCACGCCGCGGTTGGATGTCAGCCAGAAGTATCCGAGGCCGTCGTCGACCACGGCGAACAGGGTGTCGATGGGCATGCCATTGGCAATCCCCAGCCCCGCCAGATGCCCACGGCGGTAGCGAACCAAGCCACGATCCGTGGCCATCCACAGGGTTCCATCGGCATCCTCGCTGAATCCGAACACATCCTTGGCGGCATTGATGTTGCCAAGGTCGAGGGCGTGGACGTTCTCGCCGACGATCCTCGCAACGCCATCGGAGGTACCAACCCATAGACTGCCATCACGTGCGAGGTGCAAGGACAGGATGAATTCACGCGGCAGCCCTTCCGTCAAGCCGAATCGCTTGTACTCTCCATGGTGCCAGCGCACCAAGCCGCGGTTGGTGCCGATCCAGATCGATCCATCCGTCGCTTCCGCCAATGCGCGGATCTGGTTGCTGCCCGGCATGCCATTGCCAGTGTTGAAACGCTCAACCACCTTGCCATCGCGCATCCGCAGCACGCCATCGGTGTAGGTTCCGACCAACAGGCTGCCGTCCTGCGCCTGCAGCAGGCTGAGGATGGAGTCGCTGGGCAGTCCGTCCTGGGTGGTGTAGTTCGCGACGACGCGGTTGTCCCGCCACAGGTTGAGGCCACGGCCAGTGCCGATCCAGACATCGCCGTCGCGACTCTCGTAGACCGTGCGCACGTAGTCGTCGCTTAGACCTTGGTCGATGTTCCAGGTGCCGAACGGCGCGTCACTCAGTTGCAGCAGCCCGGCATTCGTACCAGCCCAGATACTGCCCTCACGGTCAACCAGCAAGGAGGGCACGCGGTTGTTGGGCAGGCCACGCTGACTGGTGAAGCGGTCCACGCCTGTAGCCGACAGTCGCATCAACCCATTGTTGACGGTGCCGATCCAGAGGTTCCCGGCGTGGTCTTCGGACAGACTTGGCACGCCATCCGTCGGCAGCAGTGGCGACAGGCGCTCGAAGCGCTCGGAGCCTGGCACTTGCCGGTAGACCCCTTGTTCGGTGCCGACCAGCAGGCCCCGGGAGCGGGTCTCAACCACAACGAAGACGGGGGCGTCCGGCAGTCCCGAACTTCCTGGCATGACCTGCATCCGTCCATGGCGGAACCGCACCAGCCCTGCCGAAGTCCCGGCCCAGATGCTGCCATCGGAGGTTTCACGCAATTCGTACACCACGTCGCTGGGCATGCCATTGGCGGCGTTGAACTGCGTTGCCTTGCCGTGGTCCAGCAGGGAGATGCCTGCACTTTCCGTGGCCACCCAGAGACGCCCGCCACGATCGAGCACCGCATCCAGGACTTCATCCTGGGCCAAGCCTTGGGCAATGCCGAAAATCGTCCATTGGTTGCCGCGCAACACCGCAACCCCGCCGCGGGACGTGCCGACGACCACCGTGCCATCCGCGGTCGAGGACAAGGAGCGAATCGCACTGTCCCGCAGTATCGGAGTGTTACCGCGGTCGAAGGTCTGGAATTCCAACCCGTTGTAGCGGACCAGTCCATCCCAAGTGCCCAGCCAGAGATAGCCGTCGGGTGTCTGGGTGATGGTGTTGACTTGGTTATGCGGCAGGCCTTCGCGGGTCGTCCAGATTTCCCGGTAGAACGCGGAAATTGGTTTTTCAACTGCGTTGGCCGGAAGCGACACTAGCCAAGCGAACAGCAGCAGATGCAGACGCACCCACCTGATGCTCCAAACCCTGGTTGCAGGCACCCCGTGCATTCCCCAAATGCTCCTGGCCTTGCTGAAACCATCAGCCGCGAAGCCGCCGCCGATGTTGATGTAATGCGATTCCTCAATGTCTCGGTCTGATCCCATCATACCCGGTTGGTATCGATACTCCATCCCGAAAGAGACCGATTTCGAACAACACGTCCGAGGCGATTCATCATGGCCGCACCCTGATGAAATCAACGTTCCCTATTTAGGCAAGGCTGAATTTAGTCGGGGGTGAGATGCGTCCGGTCTTGCACCGGATGCGGCGTGTGCTGACACGTCCAGGAGGGACTTGTTCGGCACAGCCTTGAACAGTTGGCGCGTCGTATTTTCCGAATCACCGCTTGCCGCGAAAATATCCGCTGAGCAATGCGCCGCATGCGTCGGCCAGCACACCGCCCGTCACCTCGAGCCGATGGTTGTGGCGCGGATCGGTGAGCAGATCGAACACACTGCCGGCCGCACCGGTCTTGGGATCGAACGCGCCGAACACCACCCGCACGATGCGGGCATGGACCATGGCCATCGCACACATGGCGCAAGGTTCCAGGGTGACATACAAGGTGCAGCCGATCAGCCGATGGTTGCCGACGGCCTGCCCCGCCCGCCGCAGTGCCACGATTTCGGCGTGGGCGGAAGGGTCGTGGTCGGTGATGTTGCGATTCCAACCTTCGCCGATGACCTTGCCGTCGGCATCGACCACCAGCGCACCGACCGGGATTTCATCGTCTTCGTCGCGGGCACGTTCGGCCAGCGCCAAGGCGTGTCGCATCCACTGTTCCTCGGACGACACCATCACTCCCATTCGATTGTTGCCGGTGGCTTGCCGCTGATGTCGTAGACCACCCGTGACACGCCACGCAGTTCATTGATGATGCGGTTGGATACGGTGCCGAGGAAGTCATACGGCAGATGCGCCCAGTGCGCGGTCATGAAGTCGATGGTCTCGACCGCGCGCAGGGCGATCACCCATTCGTAGGCGCGGGCATCGCCGACCACGCCCACCGACTTGACCGGCAGGAACACCGCAAACGCCTGTGAAGTCTTGTCGTACAGATCCGCCTTGCGCAATTCATCGATGAAGATTGCATCGGCCTTGGCCAGCAGTTCGGCATATTCGGGCTTCACCTCGCCCAAGATGCGCACGCCAAGGCCGGGGCCGGGGAACGGATGGCGATAGACCATCTCGCACGGCAGACCCAGTGCCACACCCAATCGGCGCACTTCGTCCTTGAACAGCTCACGCAGTGGCTCCACCAGCCCCAGCTTCATGTCCTCGGGCAGACCGCCGACGTTATGGTGGCTCTTGATGACGTGCGCCTTGCCGGTCTTGCTACCGGCCGACTCGATCACGTCGGGGTAGATCGTGCCCTGTGCCAGCCACTTTGCATTGTTCAACTTGGCGGATTCTTCATCGAAAATTTCGACGAACAGACCACCGATGATCTTGCGCTTGGCCTCCGGATCAGCCACGCCTTCCAGCGCCTTGAAATAGCGCTCGGCGGCGTTGACGCGGACCACTTTCACACCCATGTTCTGGGCGAACATGGCCATCACCGCGTCGCCTTCTTGGAAACGCAGCAGGCCGGTGTCGACGAACACGCAGGTCAACTGGTCGCCGATGGCCTTGTGCAGCAGCGCGGCAACGACCGACGAATCCACGCCACCGGACAGGCCGAGGATGACTTCGTCATCACCCACCTGCGCGCGCACCCGTGCGATCTGGTCGTCGATGATCTTGGCCGCGGTCCACAAGGTGGCGCAGCCGCAAATGTCGACCGCGAAGCGGCGCAGCAGCGCCTCGCCGGCGGCGGTGTGGGTCACTTCCGGATGGAACTGCACGCCATAGATGCGTCGCGCGTCATTGGCGAATGCGGCGATGCCGAGGCGGTCGGTTTTGGCGGTGACAGTGAAGCCTTCCGGCGCTTTGGCGACATGGTCGCCGTGGCTCATCCACACGTTGCGCAGCGCCGTGTCGGTGACGACCTTGGCAAGCAGTGCGTCGTCGGCGATCACCTCGAGCGCGGCATGGCCGAACTCGCGCTGGTTGCCGGCTTCGGTTGCGCCGCCCAATTGCAAGGCCAGCGTCTGCATGCCGTAACAGATGCCGAGGATCGGTACGCCGGCGTCGAATACCTGCGGCGGTGCGGCCGGGCAACCGGCCTCGGTGGTCGATTCCGGGCCGCCCGACAGGATGATCCCCTTGGCCCCGAACGCGGCGATCTCGGCAGGGTCGTGATCCCAGGCCCAGATCTCGCAGTACACGCCGATCTCGCGGATGCGGCGGGCGATCAGTTGCGTGTACTGGGCGCCGAAGTCGAGGATCAGGAGTTTGTCGGAATGGATGTTGGTCATGCTTTCCTCCCCTCTCCCTCCGGAAGAGGGGTTGGGGGTGCGGGTACGGTTCATCGGGATGCCCGGTGAAAGCGAACCCTCACCCGGCGCTTCGCGCCGCCCTCTCCCGGAGGGAGAGGAAAGCGCAGTCACCCCGCTCTGTAATTCGGCGGTTCCTTGGTGATCTGCACGTCATGGACGTGGCTTTCTCGCTGCCCTGCCCCGGTCACCTTCACGAACGCCGGTTTGCTGCGCATGTCTTCAATCGTGGCGCAGCCGGCATAGCCCATGGTGGCGCGCAGCCCGCCCATCAACTGGTGCACCACGCCGGACAGCGGACCACGCACCGGCACCCGACCTTCGATGCCTTCCGGCACCAATTTGTCGGCGTCGGCGGCATCCTGGAAATAGCGATCCTTGCTGCCCTTCTCCATCGCGCCAAGGCTGCCCATGCCGCGGTAGCTCTTGTAGCTGCGGCCCTGGAACAGTTCGATCTCGCCAGGAGATTCTTCGGTGCCGGCGAATAGCCCACCGATCATCACGCTGGACGCACCCGCCGCCAGCGCCTTGCCGATATCGCCGGAATAGCGGATGCCGCCATCGGCAATCAACGGGATGCGGTCCTTGAGCGCCGTGGCCACCATGTCGATCGCGGTGATCTGTGGCACACCCACGCCTGCAACCACGCGCGTGGTGCAGATCGAACCCGGACCCACACCCACCTTGACCGCATCGGCCCCAGCATCCATCAGGGCCAATGCCGCGTCGCCGGTGACGATATTGCCGCCGACCACCTGCACCTGCGGGAAGTGCTGCTTGACCCACGCCACCCGTTCGATCACGCCCTGTGAATGCCCGTGCGCGGTATCCACCACGATCACGTCCACCCCGGCGACCACCAGCGCTTCCACGCGCTGCTCGGTGTCGCCACCCACGCCGACCGCCGCACCAACCAGCAGGCGCTCATGACTGTCGTAGGCGGCATTCGGGTTGTCGGACTTCTTCTGGATGTCCTTGACGGTGATCAGTCCGCGCAGCGCAAACGCGTCGTTGACCACCAGTACCTTCTCGATGCGGTGCTTGTGCAGCAAGCCCATCACCTCATCGTCGCTGGCGCCTTCCTTGACTGTGACCAGTTTTTCCTTCTTGGTCATCACATGGCGCACCGGGTCGTCGAGCTTCTTCTCGAAGCGCATGTCGCGGCCGGTCACGATCCCGACCAGCTGGCCTGAATCATCCACCACCGGCACGCCGGAGATATTGCGTGCGCGGGTGAGCTTGAGCACCTCGCCGATGCTGGTGTCGGGACCGACGGTGAACGGTTCACGGATCACCCCGGCTTCGAAATTCTTGACCCACGCGACCTGCTGCGCCTGGGCCTGGGCGGTCATGTTCTTGTGGATGATCGAGATGCCGCCCAACTGTGCCATTGCCACCGCGAGGCGCGCTTCGCTGACGGTGTCCATCGCCGCCGAAGCCAGTGGCAGGCGGATGCGCAAATCGCGGGTCAGCCGGGTTTCGAGGGAAACGTCCTTGGGCAGGACGCTGGAGTGCGCGGGGACGAGGGAAACGTCGTCGTAGGTCAGTGCTTCAGCCTGAATGCGGAGCATCGGCAGTCCCATGGGAAGTGGGGAAGCCAGTCATTGTACTGTTTTTTCCTTCCCACTTCGGGGCAGTCACAGTGCGCTGGGCGCATCAGGCACGGCTGCAGGCGAATCATGGGCAGTCGCATCGCCAAGGACAGCGGGTGATTCAACCAAGATCCGCCAGCTCTGCCGCCTCCAGTGTGTTCTGCATCAGGGTGGCGACGGTCATCGGACCGACCCCTCCCGGCACCGGGGTGATCCAACTGGCATGCCGGGCGGCTTCGTCGAAACCGACGTCTCCGACCAACCGGCCGTCGTCCAGCCGGTTGATGCCAACATCAATCACCACTGCGCCCTCCTTCACCCACGCGCCGGGGACGAGTCCAGGTCTGCCGGCGGCGACCACCAAGATGTCGGCCTCGCCGACATGGCGCTTGAGCACGTCCATCGGGGTGAATTTGTGGCAACTGGTGACGGTGCAGCCGGCGATCAGAAGTTCCAGCGCCATCGGTCGCCCGACGTGGTTGGAGACGCCGACGACGGTGGCGTTCTGGCCGCGCACCGGGCGGTCGGTCCATGCCAGCAAGGTGGTGATACCGCGCGGCGTGCAGGGGCGTAAGCCGAACTGGCGTAGTGCCAGGTGGCCGACATTCTGGGGATGGAACCCGTCGACGTCCTTGCTGGGATGGATGCGCTCGATCAGGGCGCTGGCATCGCGGATGCCAGGCAACGGCAGCTGGACCAAGATTCCATGGATGCTTGGATCGGCGTTGAGTCGGTCGATCAGGGCCAGCAATTCGGATTCGCTGGTGCCTGCGGGAAGATCGAAATCAAACGCCTCGATCCCCACGCGCTCGGCCGCGTGCCGCTTGTTGCGCACATAGACCGACGAGGCCGGGTCCTCGCCCACCAGTACGACCGCAAGACCGGGCCGAGCCTTGCCGGCCGCGAGCCTCGCATCAATCCTGGCCTTGAGGCTGTCCAGCAGGACAGCGGCAATACGTTTCCCATCGAGAATTCTGGCGGTCATCCGGTACGCATGCTTGCGGAATTTGGCCATTATCGCGCACTGGGCGGTCAGCATGCGGTCGCGACGGAAGCGGTGACGGATGCCGCGAAGCAGTGTACGTTAGCGGCAGCGACACCCGGTGCGGGGCGGGGCCGAATCCGCGCCGGGGCAGGCGTCGGTGTGCCGTCCCTGCCTCTTCACCAGCCGTCGGCCGTCAGCAGGCAGTCCGAGGTACCTATGGCGATCCAGGGGCTCTGTCCGAAATGCGGGAAGCGGGTGCTGCACGTCAACGTGGAAAACACGGTTGGGGTCGTTGAAGGCAACAGCAAGGCGCGTTGCCTCTGCTTCACTTGCATCCATTGCAATACCGTGTTGGGCGTGCAGATTGACCAGCGATCCAAGCCGCGTCCGCGCAAAAAGGACGACGTTCCCGGCTGATCCGGTCATTCCGATCCCTGGACGGGATCGGGATCGGAGTCCGTTCGCGGTGCAACCGACCCGGGCGCGGGGCAGCGCGGCACGCCCGAACCCACGACGCAATTGACGCAACACTGCGGCTGCATGGGTTGCGATCCGAACAGCCTGGGCGCAACCGGCCCGATTCTTGCCAAGGCCTCCTGTGGCTTGAGCTTGAGCACGACCGCCCAGTCCTGGCGGTTGAAATTGCAGGCTGCTGCTTGGTCCGGGGAACAGGCGATGCTGTCCTGCCCTCGCTGAGGCAGGGGCCAAGCCTGGCCGGCGGCATTGATGTCGAGCACGCGCAGGGTGACGGCCTGTTGAACGTTGCCGCCGATGGTGTAGGCATGGCCATCGTCGGTACCCACCACGAAATCACAGTGCATCGGCAAGCCCGCTGCCCCGCCGCGATCGATCAGGGCAGCGAGCCCTTCGGGGCCATAGATGCGGCCTGTGCGTACGTAGCAAAGCAGGTCACCTGCCGCGAGGCGTGCAGTGCGCGGGTCAACATAGTCGTAAGGACTTCGCCCCGGAGTTGCGCGAGCCGCACGCACGTAATCGTAATGGCTGGCGGACAGGGTGAAGCCGGGAATGCCGGCGCGCTCGGCGATCCAACTGATGAAGGCAGCCGACCAGGGTGTATCGATCACGAAGCCACGGCAGCCCATACCTTGGTAGTTCGAGTTCCCGGTTGCGTAATTGCAGTCCATCGCCCCCGGACGCTGGGCCACCGAGCCCAGCAAGCCGCTGGATTGCCAGTAGTACGCCACCCGCCGCCACGGCGAGGTTCCATCCGCCAGACCACTGTTCTCCGCCTCGTAGATGCTGGCGCTGGCCAGCCGACCCTGGCTGTCGATGAATGGCTGTTTCCAGCGTTGGTTCTCGGCACAGGCGATTGCAGCGATGCGCGTGGCCACCATCGGGTCGGCCTGCTGTTGCTCCAGCGCAGGACAGGGATTGCCTGCCCA
>NZ_JADZDS010000140.1 GCF_020850895.1 Thermomonas sp.
TGGGAGAGGGGCTTCAAGGCATCACATGCCCAGCAGCATGCGGTGCGGGTTCTCGAGCTGGTTCTTGATGTCGACCAGGAACAGCACCGCGTCCTTGCCGTCGATGATGCGGTGGTCGTAGCTGATCGCGATGTACATCATCGGCGCGGCGATGACCTGGCCGTTCTCGACGATGGCGCGTTCCTTGATGGTGTGCATGCCGAGGATGGCCGACTGCGGCGGATTGACGATCGGGGTCGACATCAGCGAACCGAAGGTGCCGCCATTGGTGATCGTGAAGGTGCCGCCCTGCAGGTCCTCGAGCTTGAGGCCACCTTCGCGGGCGGCCTTGGCGTAATTGGCGATGCCCTTCTCGATATCGGCGAAGCTCATGCGCTCGACGTTGCGCAACACCGGCGTGACCAGGCCCTTGTCGGTGGACACCGCCACCGAGATGTCGGCATAGCCGTGGTAGATGATGTCGTTGCCGTCGACCGAAGCATTGACCACCGGGTATTTCTGCAGCGCGTTGGCGGCGGCCTTGGCGAAGAAGCTCATGAAGCCGAGCTTGATGCCATTGGCCTTCTCGAAGGCTTCGCCCAGCTCCTTGCGCATCTGCATGACCTTGGCCAGGTTGACCTCATTGAACGAGGTCAGCATGGCGATCGAATTCTTCGACTGCATCAGGCGCTCGGCGATGCGGGCGCGCATGCGGGTCATCGGCACGCGCTCTTCCGGACGCGCGCCGCCGCTGACGCCTGCGGTCTTGCCGCTGGCATAGTTGACGATGTCTTCCTTGGTGACCATGCCGTGACGGCCGGTGCCGGCCACGTCGGCGGGATTCACATTGCTGGTGACGGCGGTGAAGCGCGCGCCCGGCGGCAATGCATCGGCGGCGGCCGGTGCGGGCGATGCAGCGGCCTTGGCAGGTGCAGCGGGTACAGCGGCAGCAGCCTTCGGTGCGTCGGCGGCGACCGGTGCGGCAGCCGCAACAGCGCCTTCCTCGATCAGCGCGATCACCTGCTGGCTGTTCACGGTGCTGCCTTCGGCGAACTTGATCTCCTTGAGCACGCCATCGACCGGCGAGGGCACTTCCAGCACCACCTTGTCGGTTTCGAGGTCGAGCAGGTTTTCGTCACGTTTGACGGCGTCGCCAGCCTTCTTGTGCCAAGCGGCGATGGTGGCGTCGGAAACGGATTCGGGGAGTACCGGGACTTTGACTTCGATGGCCATGAGGGCGTCCTGTGGTGGTGCTATGGAAATTCGATCGGGATTCAATCGGAATCGACGATGCCGTCGAGGGGATTGGTCAGTGCGTCGGCGAGCAGTTGCTGCAATTCGGCGACGTGTTCAGACATGTGGCCGGCGGCGGGCGAGGGCGAACGCGGACGACCGGCGTAATCCAGCACCTGCTTGGGCTGCAGGCAGGCGCGCAGGTGGTGCTGAATCTGATACCACGCACCTTGGTTGAGTGGCTCTTCCTGGCACCAGATCACATCACCTGCACCGGCGAAGCGCTTCAACTCGGCAGTCAGTTCCGAGCGCGGGAACGGATACAGCTGTTCCACCCGCACCAGCGCCACGTCCTTGATGCCTTGCTTTTGGACTTCTTCCAGCAGGTCGTAATAGACCTTGCCGGCGCATAGCACCACCCGCCGCACCTTCTTGGCGGTGGCGGTGCTGTCGGGGATCAGGCGCTGGAAGTGGCCGTCGGCCAACTCCGCCAACGTCGACACCGCCAACTTGTGGCGCAGCAGCGACTTCGGCGTCATCACGATCAGCGGTTTGCGCGTCTTCTGGTGCATCTGCCGGCGGATCATGTGGAAGTCCTGCGCCGGGGTGGTGGGCGTGCAGACCACCATGTTGTCCAGCGCGCACAGCTGCAGGAAACGTTCCAGCCGTGCCGAGCTGTGCTCGGGGCCCTGACCTTCGTAGCCATGCGGCAAGAACAGCGAAAGCCCGCACAGGCGATCCCATTTGGCCTCGCCAGCGGCGACAAATTGGTCGATCACCACCTGCGCACCGTTGGCGAAATCGCCGAACTGCGCTTCCCAGATGTCCAGCGTCATCGGGTCGGCGGTGGCGTAGCCGTATTCGTACGCCATCACCGCCTCTTCGCTCAACAGCGAATCGATGATGGTGACGTCTTCCTTGTTCGAGACCAGTTCGCGCAGTGGCAGGTAGTAGTTGTCGGTGTTCTGGTCGTGCAGGATCGCATGGCGATGGAAAAAGGTGCCGCGACCGCAGTCCTGGCCGACCAGGCGCAGGCGGTAGCCTTCTGCAATCAGGGTCGCGTAGGCGAGATTCTCGGCAAAACCCCAGTCCCCAGGCAGTTCGCCAGCGGCCATCTTGCGGCGGTCGTCGTAGATCTTGGCCACGCGCGGGTGCAGCTTGACCGTATCGGGGATGGCGTTGATCTTCGATGCCAGCATGTCCAGCGCCTTGCGCGGCACGCGCGTATCCACGGCATCGGACAACTTGCCGGCGAGGTAGGGCGACCAGTCGACGGAGTAGTCATCTGGCTGCACCTGCACCACCTCGGTGGTGACGTCGCCGGCATCGAGCTTGTTGCGGTAGTCGTCAACCAGTGCCTGCGCATCTGCAGCGGACAAGCTGCCTTCCGCTGCCAGCTTTTCCGCGTACAGTTCACGGGTGGTCTTCATCGCGCGGATGGTTTTGTACATCAGCGGCTGGGTGGCGGCCGGCTCGTCAGCCTCGTTGTGGCCGTGGCGGCGGTAGCAGACCAGGTCGATCACCACGTCGATGCCGAAGGCCTGGCGGAAATCAAAGGCCAGTTCAGCCACGAAGGCGACCGCTTCCGGATCGTCACCGTTCACGTGCAGGATCGGCGCGCCGACCATCTTGGCGACATCGGTGCAATAAAAGGTCGAGCGCGCATCCTCGGCGGCGCTGGTGGTGAAGCCGACCTGATTATTCACCACGACGTGCACGGTGCCGCCAACGCGGAAGCCACGCGCCTGCGACATCTGAAGCAGTTCCATCACCACGCCCTGGCCGGCAAACGCGGCATCGCCGTGAATCAGGATCGGCATGACTTGCTTGCGTTGGCCGTCACCACGCCGGTGCTGGCGTGAACGCACCGAACCTGCGACCACCGGGTCGACGATTTCCAGATGCGAGGGATTGAAGGCCAGCGCGAGATGGACAGGGCCACCCGGCGTGCCGATGTCGGCGGAGAAGCCCATGTGGTACTTCACGTCACCGGTATGGGCGTGGTCGCCATCGCGCGGTTGGTCGAACTTGCCTTCGAACTCGTCGAACAACTTGCGCGGCGGCTTGCCGAGGGTGTTGACCAGCACATTGAGGCGGCCGCGATGGGCCATGCCCAACACCACGTCCTTGACCCCGGCCGCACCGGCGCGACGGATGGTGACATCGAGCAGCGGAATCAATGAATCGCCGCCTTCCAGCGAGAAGCGCTTCTGGCCGACGTACTTGGTGTGCAGATAGCGCTCCAAGCCTTCCGCCGCGGCCAGCCGCTCGAAGATGCGACGCTTGTCATCTTGGCTGCGGCCATAATTGCCGGCGGCGGTTTCCAGACGCTCGTACAGCCAATGGCGCTGGTCGCTGTCGGTGATGTGCATGAACTCGGCGCCGATGCTGCCGGTGTAGGTGGCGCGCAGGCGGGCGTAGAGATCGCGCAATTTCATGCGCTTTTGCCCGCCGATGCCGCCGGTGCTGAACTCGCTGTCGAGATCGCGATCGGATAACTGGTGGAAGGCGAGGTCGAGGTCGGGCGGATTCAGCGGCGGGGCCATCCCCAACGGGTCGAGCTTGGCGCCGAGGTGGCCGCGTGAACGGTAGGCGGTGATCAGGCGGCCGACATGGCGCTCACGCTCATCGCTGGCGTCACTCGCGGTGGCAACCACGCCGCGAGCGGCGTGGCGCACCGCCTCGGCAACCTGCTCGATGATCGCCGAGTGCGGGATGTCGCCGGCTTCGCGGCCCTTCAGCCCATCGAAATACCGTTTCCAGCCGGGGCCGACGCTGTCGGGCGCGACCAGGTACTGCTCGTAAAGATCTTCGATATACGCGCCATTGGCGCCGAGTTGCGAGGTTTGGGCAAACTGCTTGAGGAGACTGTCCACGGCGTGGCTGGCAACCTTCGATGGGGTGGAAAGCCCGGTCCGACGCGGGCCGGGCGGCGTGCCGACGGCCGCAACCGGCCGCAGGTACGCAAAGAGCGGGAATTATAAGCCGGACAAACTGAATGCGGCAGCGTTTGGTCTTAAGGCAACCGGACGCTGGGCCGCCCAACCCGGTCAGATCCCCAGCGCCCGGTATTCGCTGATCACCCGCGCGCGTTCCCAGATTTCCTCGAAGCGCGCCTGCAGCTGTCGAACGCGGGCGCGCGATGCCAGCCCCGCTGAGCCCTCGAAGCGATCGCCTTCGGCGCGGAAGTAGTAGCCGCCGGCGTCGCCTGCCACCATGGCCGCGCGGTCTTCGCGATAGGCGGGGTCGTTCACTTCACGGAACTCGAACACGCTGGGCAGGCGCTGGGCCAGGTCCAGCAGCTTGGCGTGGGTGGCCTGCGGCGCGGCGTGGTCGTGCAGCAGGATCAGGACGCGAGTGTCGTGGCCGTGGGTGGCAAAGCCACGCAGCGCGTCGAGCACGTCTGGGTGGTCGAACAGCCAGGGATCGAGGTCGAGGCTGCGGATCCAGACCTGGCGGCGGGCGTCGGCGATGATCCGCGCGGTCATCTCGACGGCGGTGGCCTGATCGGTGATGCGGACCGGGGAATCCGGGGCGGAAGGGGATGAATCGGTGGTCATTTGGCGCTCCTGTCGTTGGACTCGGGCCAGCCAGTGTTCTGCCTGCGACCGTAGCAGATTCGGGCTGGCCGTTTCAGCACCGTCGACATGCCGTGATGACCGCTCAGCGTTTGCCTGTGCCAGCCTTCGACCTCGGCAGGGCAGCTGTCGATCATCGGCTTGCCACCTGGGTTCCCTCTATTTTCAACACCATACGATCGCTTGCGACGACGTTTGCCGCCTTGTCGAAGCTGCTTGAACAGGCTGCTACCGGCCCACTGGTTCTGCCGCACATGGCGGCAGATCGTCATTGGGTTCAACGAGACGCCGAGCTGTATTGGCAGTTCGTTGGCAATCTGTTCCGGACTCCACTGCAGTTCCGTCAATCGGCCTTCGATGTGCGCGTACACCTCCGGGCCGTGGTGCTTGACCCGTCGGCTGTGGTTACGGCGACCATACGTGTGTTCCTGCGCCTTGCTCGGCACATGGAACGCCCGCCCCTTGGCCACCGCCAATGTGGCGTTGCGCTTGAGCTCGCGACTGATCGTGCCGAGAATGCGACCCAGGGCGTGTGCAATGGCACGAAACGAGGGTCCTCCCCGCTTGTGGCGGGACAGGATGTATCGTTCCGCTTCGGTGAGCTGGCGGCACATGGGGGATCTTCCCTGTCCTGAGTGATCCCCTCAGTCTGCCAGCCCACCTGATCTTCCACGGGCGCCGCAGGTGTTGCACTTGCTTTGTTAACTTCCGTGGCCTAACAAGTCATTCAGCCGGAAGCCACTTCGCGGCTCCGATTAATTCCAGCGATCGGACGCAAGGAGAGTTCATGAATACGATAAAGAAGGCAGTCGCTTCAATCTTGCTTATTGGCATTGTTGGCTGTGCTAACAGACCATTCATACCAGCGCCAACGTGGCTGATTTTTACGGTCAGGGACATGTATGTGGGGCGGCCTCTTCAAGACATAGTGGCCAAGTACGGTGCGCCTGACGCACAGCAAGATTTTCAAGGCGAGAAAATCCACATCTGGCATGCCAATACTACTTGGGGCATAACCGAAGTACAGAGCTTTCACTGCAAAATGAATGTCTATGTAAGACCAGATGGAATCATCCGTACGATCGATTTCGTCGGACAGATGGGGGCGTGCAAAGAATTCAACCCTTAATCGCTGATGCGCGGTGAATTAGCACTCGGGCATTGCGAGTGGCGTGCGCGGGGTGCTGTGGCGCATGCGCGGCGCTCTGCCACCCGTCGCCAGCATTGCGACGACTGTCAACAGGCCACGCATGCCTCAGATCTCCCGTGCCAGTTGTTCGGCGAGACCGGTATAGCTGCCCGGCGTCAGATCGAGCAGGCGCTGTTTGGCATCGGCAGGCAGATCCAGCGCGGTGATGAAAGCCCGCAACGATTCCGCGTTGATGCCATGCCCGCGAGTCAGTGCCTTCAACTGTTCATACGGATTGGGCAGGCCATGCCGACGCATCACCGTCTGCACGGCTTCGGCCAGCACTTCCCAGCTCGCGTCGAGGTCGGTCGCGAGGCGCTCCGGATTCGTGCTGAGCTTGTTCAGTCCGCGCTGCAGGGCATCGAAGCCGATCAGTTGGTGGCCGAAGGCAGTGCCCAACGCACGCAGCACGGTGGAGTCGGTGAGATCGCGCTGCCAGCGGCTGATCGGCAGCTTGGCGGCGAAGTGCTCGAACAGCGCATTGGCGATCCCGAAATTGCCCTCGGCGTTCTCGAAATCGATCGGGTTGACCTTGTGCGGCATGGTGCTTGAGCCCACTTCGCCGGCCTTCACCGCCTGCTTGAAATAGCCCTGCGCGATATAGCCCCAAACGTCGCGGCACAGGTCAATCAGGATGGTGTCGATGCGCTTGCAGGCATCGGCGAGTTCGGCCACGCCGTCGTGCGGCTCGATCTGGGTGGTGTAGGGCTGCCAGTCCAGACCCAGCGATGCGACGAAGCGGCGCGAGAAGGTCGGCCAGTCGATGTCAGGGTAGGCGGCCACATGGGCGTTGTAATTGCCGACCGCGCCATTGATCTTGCCCGGCATGGGTAGCCCGGCCATCACCGCGCCTTGACGCTGCAAGCGCGCCACCACATTCGCCAGTTCCTTGCCCAGTGTGGTGGGTGAGGCGGTTTGGCCGTGGGTGCGCGACAGCATCGGCTGGGCGGCGTAGTCGTGCGCCATGCTGCGCAGTTTCTCGATGATGGCATCGAGTTTTGGCAGCAGAACCTCCTGCCGCGCCTGGCTCAGCATCAAGGCATAGCTGAGGTTGTTGATGTCCTCGCTGGTGCAGGCGAAGTGGACGAATTCCAGCGCCGGGCCGAGCTCGGCGTCGTCCTGCAACTGCTCCTTGATGAAATATTCCACCGCCTTGACGTCGTGGTTGGTGGTGGCTTCGATCGCCTTCACCCGCGCCGCGTGCTCCACCGTGAAGCCGTCGGCCAGCGCACGCAGGCGGGCGATGGCGGCATCGGAAAACGGCTTCAGTTCAACGATGCCAGGCTCGCTGGCCAGCGCCAGCAACCACTCGATCTCGACCCTCACGCGGGCATGGATCAGGCCGAATTCGGAAAAGATCGGGCGCAGCGCGTCGACCTTGCCGGCATAGCGGCCATCGAGCGGGGACAGGGCGGTGAGGGTGTTGGCCATGGGCTTCAGGCGGCATCGGCAGCGTGGAACCCGCAATTCTACCCGCCGAAGGCGGTATCCTTTCGCGCCGAATTTCTTCCTTCCCCCCGGAGCAAGCGCCCATGGCCAAGGCCAGCAAGACCGCCGCATCCGCGAAGGCCCGCAAGGGCTTCCGCCTCGAACACGACAGCATGGGAGACCTGCAGGTGCCCGCCAGCGCGCTGTGGGGCGCGCAAACCCAGCGCGCGGTGGAGAACTTCCACATTTCCGGGCGTCCGATGCCGGCAGCCTTCATCCGCGCCCATGCCCGCCTGAAGGCCGCTGCTGCCGAGGTGAATCATGGACTTGGCGTACTCGACGGCGCGCGTTCCAGCGCGATCATCGATGCCGCGAATGCGATTGCGGAAGGCAAGCATGCCGATCAGTTCCCGATCGACCGCTACCAGACCGGTTCGGGCACTTCGACCAACATGAACGTCAACGAGGTGATCGCGCATCTGGCCAGCAAGGCAGGCAAGGCGGCGGTCCATCCCAACGACCACGTCAACCTCGGCCAGAGCAGCAATGACACCATCCCCAGCAGCCTGCGGGTGATGGCGGTGGTCGAGACTCGCGACGCGCTGCTGCCGGCGCTGGCGCATCTTCGCCACACCATCGACCAGCAGGCCAAGGCGATTGGCGGCACCGTCAAGACCGGCCGCACTCACCTGATGGATGCGATGCCGCTGACCTTCGCGCAGGAATTCGGTGCGTGGTCCGCCCAGCTCGAGTCCGCCCAAGGTCGCATCGAGGACAGTCTCAAGCGCGTGCGCCGCTTGCCGATCGGCGGCACCGCGATCGGCACTGGCATCAATGCCCATCCGAAGTTCGGCAAGGGCGTCGCCAAGGCGCTGTCGGGCATGACCGACAGCAAGTTCGAACAGGCATCCAACCTGTTCGAGGGCTTGGCTGCACACGATGACCTGGTCGAATTGTCCGGTCAGTTCAGCGCGCTGGCGGTGGCACTGATGAAGATCGGCAACGACCTGCGCTGGATGAATTCGGGGCCGCTGGCCGGTCTCGGCGAGATCGAGCTCAAGGCGCTGCAACCGGGCAGCTCGATCATGCCTGGCAAGGTCAATCCGGTGATTCCGGAAGCGCTGTGCATGGTGTGCGCGCAGGTGATGGGCCTGCACCAGGCCAATACCGTGGCCGGACAGAGCGGCAATTTCCAGCTCAATGTGATGCTGCCGCTGCTGGCTTGCAACCTCGACGAGGCCATCGGCCTGCTGGCCCAATCCATGCGCGAGTTGGCCGACAACGCCATCGCCACCCTGAAGATCCGCAAGGACAAGGTGGCCGAGGCGCTGGATCGCAATCCGATCCTGGTCACCGCCCTTAACCCGGTGATCGGGTACGAGAAGGCCGCGAAGATCGCCAAGCGCGCCTACGCGGAAGGTCGCCCGGTACTCGACGTGGCGCTGGAAGACAGCGGCCTCACCGAAAAGCAGCTGCGCAAGCTGCTGGACCCGGCGGCGCTGACCAAGGGCGGGATTGGCCACGGCGGTGGTGGCGGCGGCTGAGCCCGCAGGCCTCAGCGCGGCGCTGGCTCAACAGTCGATGTCCGCTGGCGCTGGCCGGTCCCGTGCGGACGCGTCCAACGCAGTGCAAGGTTTCCGGCGCGCGTTTACAGTTTGAAGTCGATCGGCACGACCACGGTGGACGCGACCGACTGCCCGTTGCGGATGGCGGGTTGGAAGGTCCAGCGGCGGGTGGCGTCGAGGGCGGCGCGATCGAGGTTGCGGTTGCCGCTGCTGGTTTCGATTTCGCTGTCCTGCACGCTGCCATCGGCGGCGACGTGCACCCGCACGCGGACCGTGCCGCCGAGGCCGCGCCGCATTTCCTCCGGCGGGTAGCGGGGTGGCCGCGTGGCCAGCGGCAGGGGGTCCGGACGATCGCTGTTGGACGCGACCGGGGCCGTGGTGGACGGCGTGGGGACGGGTTGGGCAATAGGCTGTGGCACGTGTTCGTCGAGGCTGGGAGGCTGCGCTGACGGTGGCGTGGTGCTGGCGTTTGGATCGACTTGCAGTCCACTGGCGCCGCCGCTAGCCAGGTCCGGGGCGATCGGCGCGGGCAGGGTGGCGTTCGGGTCCTGCGCGGTGGCCGCGTCGGTCGGGGTGTAGAAATCGTAGTCGTGGCGGGAGGACAGCCACACGAGCACGAACAGCAGCAAGCCGGCGGCGAACGCCAGCGCGAGCAATCGGGGCAGGCTCCACCGGTTCGTGACGGCGGGCGGAGCATCGGGTTCGGTCATGCGTGGATTTTGGCACAAGCCGTTGTGGCGAGAGTGAAGCGGCGCCGGCGCGAATGTGTCGAACCTGCCCCTTGCCTGCGCGGATCGGCCCGCACTCGGCGATAATGCGCGCTCTCATGCCGTGAATCCTGACTGCAATGCTCGATCCCGCACTGCTTCGCACCCAGACCGCCGATCTTGCCCAACGCCTGCGCGAGGCCCGCGGTTTCGACCTCGACGTGGCGCAGTTGGAGGCGCTGGAAGCCGACCGCAAGCGCATCCAGGTGCGCACCCAGGAATTGCAGAACCTGCGTAATACCCGCAGCAAGCAGATCGGCATGCTCAAGGCCAAGGGCGAGGACGTGGCGGCGGTGATGGCCGAGGTGGCGGGCTTCGGTGAGGAGCTGAAGGCCTCGGAAATCGCGCTGGAGCGCATTCGCGGCGAGCTGGAAGCGATCGCGCTGGGCATTCCCAATCTGCCCGATGCTTCGGTGCCGGCGGGTTTGGATGAGTCCGGCAATGTCGAACAACACCGCTGGGGCACGCCGCGCAGCTTCGATTTCGACGTGAAGGACCACGTCGAACTGGGCGCGCGCCACGGCTGGCTGGACGGCGAGACCGCAGCCAAGCTGTCCGGCTCGCGTTTTACCGTGCTGCGCGGCCAGCTGGCGCGCCTGCACCGGGCGCTGGCGCAGTTCATGCTGGACCTGCACACCGGCGCGCACGGCTACGAAGAAACCAACGTGCCGCTGCTGGTCAACGCCGATTCGATGCGCGGCACCGGGCAGTTGCCGAAGTTCGAGGAGGACCTGTTCTCGACCCAGCTGGGCGAGCACAAGCGCTACCTGATCCCGACCAGCGAGGTGCCGCTGACCAATATCGCCCGCGATGAAATCGTAGATGCCGAACGCCTGCCGCTGCGGATGACCGCGCATTCGATGTGCTTCCGCGCCGAGGCCGGTGCGGCCGGGCGCGACACCCGCGGCATGATCCGCCAGCACCAGTTCGAGAAGGTCGAATTGGTCAGCATCACAAGGCCCGAAGACTCCGATGCGGAGCACCAGCGCATGACCCGCTGCGCGGAAACCGTGCTGGAGAAACTTGGCCTGCCTTACCGCAAGGTCTTGCTGTGCACGGGTGACATGGGCTTTGGCGCGACCAAGACCTTCGACCTCGAAGTCTGGCTGCCCTCGCAGCAGACCTATCGCGAGATTTCATCCTGCTCGAACTGCGGCGATTTCCAGGCGCGCCGCATGCAGGCGCGCTGGCGCAATCCCGCAACCGGCAAGCCCGAGTTGGTGCATACCCTCAATGGCTCTGGCGTGGCCGTCGGCCGCGCCCTGATCGCGGTGATGGAGAACTACCAGAACGCCGATGGCAGCATCGACGTTCCGGAGGTGTTGCGGCCTTACATGGGTGGCGCCAGCCGCATCGCCTGAGTCAACGCTTGCGGGGCAGGCTGCTGGTCCAGATCTCGCGGTACAGCTTCCAGGTGCCGTCTTCCAGCTTCCAGATCCCGATGAATTTGCCGCGATCGAAGTACCCGCCCTTGGGGTTGGGAATGTCGTAATTGCCTTCTTCGATCACCGCGTCGGTACCGCCGTAGATGTCGGTGGATTTGACCGAGATGTCGATGTCGCGGTTGGCGCCGCCGTAGTAGAAATACGCGCGGATGGCATCCCGGCCGCAGATGGTGGTCTCGTTCGGAGGCATCACGCAGGCGTCCTTGGTGTAGCGGCTGGCGTACCAAGAGGCATCGTCCTTGCGATAGCGGTCGCCGAAGGTCTGGTTGGCGAGGTCGATGCGTCCGCGTGCGGAGTCGAGATCGAAGGCGGGTGCAGATGCGGAACCACTCTTTTCCGATTCGGAATCCTGCCCTACCTCGGATTTCCCGCTTGCCGTGTCAGCGGTGACAGGCGCTGATGGCGTGCTCGGCGTAGCGCTCGGCGGTGGTGACGTCGACGGGGAGGCATCGGGCTGCTTGCCGCAGGCCGCCAGCAGCAGGCAGGTGGAAATCGCAGAAACGAGGAGGGCAGCGCGCATGGTCGGGTTCCTGTTGGATGGAGCGGGTCGTTTGAAGGAATGCGCAGTCTGGGGGCGTTTGCGGACAGGTGATTCGCTGCGTTCATGATGGGCCATGGCCGGCGGCTCTTGATCGCCAACGTCTATTGGCGGTGGCGGCTCCCTTGGCGAGGCCGTGCCGCCGACCCTTGGACGCGAATGTCCTCCGGCATTGTCCTGCGGACAACGCCTCCCCCTTGATTTCGCGTCCAAGGGCCGCCGTCCCGGCCTTTCATGCTGTTTGGCGGGGCAATTCCAGTACACCTGCCAGGGCGTGCTGCTGTAACCGTTGGCGCGAAGTCAAGGAGGAGATGTTGGCTGCAAGCCAACATCGGGGGACATGAGCGCCAACGGTTACAGCAGCACGACCACGCGCGATCAACAGCAGGCGGCGCCCCCGAACGCGACCTCCGTCCGTTGCGTTTTTGCGTCGTATCGTGTTCGAATCGACCTCATTGTTCTGACGATCAGACGACTTGTATGCAAAATCTCAATGACCTGTCGTACTTCGCGGCGGTCGTCGACCACGGCGGCTTTGCGCCGGCGGCGCGGGCGCTGGGTATTCCGAAATCGCGTCTGAGCCGGCGCGTCACCGCACTGGAAGCCGAACTGGGGGTGCGGCTGTTGCAGCGTTCGACTCGGCGGTTCGCGGTGACGGACGTGGGCATGGGCGTGCATCGACACGCGCAGTCGATGCTGGCCGAGGCGCAGGCAGCCCGCGAGGTGGTGGACCGCTTGAGCGCGGAGCCGCGCGGGGTGGTGCGGATCAGCGTGCCGGTGTCGATGGCGCAACAACAATTTCCCAAGCTGCTGCCGGAGTTCATGGCCCTGTATCCCAAGGTGCGCTTGCAACTGATCGTCAGCAACCGCCGCGTGGATGTGATCAACGAGGGTGTGGACGTCGCCATCCGTGTACGCAGCAAGCTGGATGATGACGGCAGCCTGGTGATGCGCAGCTTTGGCCAGATCCAGGAATTGCTGGTGGCGAGTCCGGCCTATCTGGATCGTGCGGGCCGCCCGTCCGCGCCGGAAGAGTTGGCCGAGCACGTCACCCTCAGCGTGACCGAAGAAGAGTCGCGGCAACGCTGGGAGCTGCAGGGGCCGGACGGTGAGATGCGGCGCTTCGAACTGCAGCCGCGCATCAGTGGATTCGATTTTCCGATGATGCTGTCCCTGGCCGAAGGCGGCATCGGACTGACTCTGTTGCCGGAAACCGTGTGCGCGGAAGCCGTGCGCAGCGGCAAACTGGAAGTGGTGCTGCCGCAATGGCGGCTGCCACAGGGAATCGCCCATGCCGTATTTGCCTCGCGCCGCGGCATGCTGCCGGCGGTGCGGGTGTTTCTGGATCATTTGGCTGATCGGCTGCCGCCATTGCTCGATGCCGCGCGGCTGTAACGACGTGCAATTCAGCGCCGACGCGGGTGGCCGTGTTCGGTCGGGCGAGGTACGGCGGCAGGCAGGGTGATCGTGCGCCCCGAGACCGGGGTGGACAGCACGATCGCTGTCGAGGTCGTGCCGAACGGCGTCAGTCGATCGATCAATCGCTCCAGATCCTCGACGCTGCCAACCGCGACCTTGGCGATGAAGGAATCGGCCCCGGTGCCGCGATGGCATTCCAGCACTTCAGGCATCTTGCGCACCGTCTCGCTGATCCGGCCGAGCACGTCACCGACCACGCTCATGCGGACGATGGCGAGGATCGGCCGACCGACCTTGGCCAAGTCGATCTCGGCGCGGTAGCCGCGAATCACGCCCCGCGATTCCAACTGCCGTACGCGCTCGGCCACCGAGGGCGTCGACATGCCGACCGCGCGGCCAAGCGCGGCGAAACTGGTGCGCCCGTCTTCCTGCAACAGCTCCAGCAGCTTCCAGTCAGTGGCGTCGAGGCGTTTTTCTGTCATTAGGAAAATCCAAAAAAGACATGATCAATATTAGGGAATTTCCAACTTCAGGCAAATTTCACATCTTAATCAGGTGCCCCTTGCTTCCTACAATTTTCACACTCGGCGCCTGGCCCAGGCCAAGCCCGCACCCCAGATCCCACGCCAGCAGGAGCCCGCCATGGCCACCCCCGTTCCGGTCCACGAACCGCACAAGATCAAGACCATTCGCCCGATCGCGTTCCCGACACCCGACGAGCGCAAGCACAACTTGGCAGCAGCGCACTTCAACGTATTCAACTTGACGCCGCCCCAAGTCAGCTTCGACATGGTCTCTTACGGCAGCGGTGCAATGACCCAGGAGCAGTTGGCCGGCCAATTGGTCGGTGACGAGGCCTACGCCGGTGCGCGCAATTTCGAGACCTTGTGCGCGAACATCAATCGTGTGTTCGGCCACACCTACGTGTGCCCGACCCACAACTCGCTGGGCTCGGTGAAAATCCTGCTGCACGTGTTTGCCGAAAGCGGCCAGCGCCTGCCCAGCAACGCCCGCGGCCGGGTTGACCTGCACGCACCGCGCGGAATCGAGCTGTACGACGTGCGCGACCACGCGCAGGACGTGTTCACCGGCAATTTCGACCTCGCTGCGCTGGAAGCGGGCGTTGCCACAGCGCGTCCGCCCTTCATCGGCGCACAGGCCTTTGCCGACGGCCAGCATCCGCTCAGCCTCGGCAACCTGCGGGCGGCACGAGAACTGGCCGATCGCCACGGCCTGCGCATGGTCCTCGACGTCTCGCGCGTGGTCGAGAACGCGTGGTACATCCAGCGCTTCGAACCGGGCATGGGCGATCGCACCATCGCCGACATCGTCAAGCAGTTCGCCAAGACCGCCCACGTGATCCTGATGGATGGTGCCCAGGACGCACGCTGCAACACCGGCGGCTTCCTCGCCACCGACAACCCCGCCGACCACGAGCATTTCATCAACGAAATCGTGGTGTTCGAGGGGTTGCACACGTATGGCGGCATGGCCGGTCGCACCATGGAGGTGATGGCACGCGGGTTGGCCGAGATGTGCGACGAACCCACCGTGCAGTGGGCGATGCAGCAGACCGAACGCTTCACCGCGCGCTTGCGCGCTGCCGGCGTGCCGCTGGAGCGCGGCTGCGACGGCGCCTACCTGCGGGCCGACGTGTTCCTGCCGCAGGTGGTGGAGTACCCCGAACACGCGCTGGCCTGCGCGCTCTACCAGTCCGCCGGCGTGCGCGCGCTTGCCCAGGGGCTGGTCGGGCGCGACCACCTGCTGCCGCTGCAGATCCCGCGGCTGGCGATGACCAACCGCCAGCTCGACCAGGTGGCCGATGCGGTGATTGCCCTGTATCGGCAACGTGAACGCGTTCCGGCGCTGAGCCTGGAACAGGGCAGCGAATGGCATGACGCCCTGCGCTTCGGTGCGATGTGTGCTGACCTGGACACGGTGGCTTTTGACTGTGAACCGTGGCTGGCCCACACCTTGGAACCGATCGCCGTCACCACCCGCGAGCAGCGTCTGCAGGCGATGCGCGAGGCCGGATGGAATACCTTCCTGCTGCGTTCGGCCGACGTGGCGATCGACCTGCTGACCGATTCGGGCACCACCGCCATGTCCACCGCGCAGTGGGCCGCCTACGACGCCGCGCTGCCCACCCCGGCCACCAGCAGCGCCTACCTGGAGTTCGCCGCGGCGATCCGCGACACTTACGGCTACGAGCACGTCCTGCCAACCCACCAGGGCCGCGCCGCCGAACAGATCCTGTCCGAAGTCATGATCAAGCCCGGCCAGATCGTGCCCGGCAACATGTACTTCACCACCACCAAGGTGCATCAGGAATACGCCGGCGGCGTGTTTGCCGACGTGATCGTGGACGAAGCCCACGACCCGACCTCGCTGTTTCGCTGGAAGGGAAACATCGACATAGCCAAGCTTGATGCGCTGGTGCAGCAGCACGGCGCCGCGCAGATCGCCTACATCTCGTTCGAGCTGAGCGTGAATCTGGCCGGCGGCCAGCCGGTGTCGATGGACAACCTGCGCGAGGTGTATGCCTGGACCCGCCAGCACGGCATCCCGGTGATGTTCGACGCCACCCGCGCGGTGGAAAACGCCTGCATGATCCAGCAGTTCGATTCGCGCTACCGCGATACCAAGGTCAAGGACATCCTGCGCGAGATGATGCTCTACGGCGACGGCGCCACCGTCTCCGGCAAGAAGGATTTCCTGATCAACATCGGCGGCCTGCTGACCTTCAAGGACAACGCCGACTGGGCGCGCAAGTCCGAAGCCAAGCTGCGCATCTACGAAGGCGGCGTGCGCGACGGCGGCCTGCCGGCGGCGGATCTGGCGGCGATGGCCCAGGGCGTGCGCGAAATGGTCGAAGACCGCTACATCACTGCCCGCATCGGCCAGGCACAGCGGCTGGCCGGTTGGTTACGCGAAGCTGGCGTGCCGGTGGTCGAGCCGACCGGCAGCCACGCGGTGTTCGTCGATGCCCGCCGCTTCCTGCCCCATGTCGATCAGGACGAATACCCGGCGCAGCGCCTGTCCAGCGAGATCTACATCGAAACCGGGGTGCGTACGATGGAGCGCGGCAACGTGTCGAGCGGTCGCGATCCGGATGGCAGCAACCACCATCCGGCGCTGGAACTTGTGCGATTGACGTTAGCCCGCCGCGTGTATTCCGACGATCACCTGCGCGAAGTCGCCAACGGCATCATCCGCCTGTGGCAGCGCCGCGATTCCATCCACGGCCTGCGCTTCGTCTACGAACCCAAGGACCTGCGCTTCTTCCAGGGCCGCTTCGAGCCGATGGAGGCGACCACGACTTGAGCCGAGACAGCCACCGGCGCCGCGCCGATGCCGCGTGCGCCTGTGGCAGGCTGGAGTTGGCGGCGGAAGCGGTGAGATGACGGAAGCGGTGGGATGGCGGAAGCGGTGAGATGGCGGAAGCGGTGAGATGGCGGAAGCGGTGAGATTCGAACTCACGGACGGTTGCCCGTCGCTGGTTTTCAAGACCAGTGCCTTAAACCGCTCGGCCACGCTTCCGATCCTGAATTGTCGCACGGCGGTTTGACTCGGCGCATCCTGCGCCTCGCCCTGCGGGCCAGCGGCTGCGCCGCTGTTCGCTCCGGCGTCCTGCCTCCGCGAGCAAGACCAATGCCTTGAACCGCTCGGCCACACTTCCGATAGTGGCAATTGTCGCATGCAGTGGGCGACAGGGGCATCGTCATGCGATTGTCGGGAATGTGTATCCTGCCGAATCCCGATGGAGAGCGAATCATGTCCACGCGCGCTTACGGTGTCACTGCTGCCGATCAACCCTTCCAGGCCATGGACATCGATCGCCGTGCGCCGGGGCCGCGTGATGTGCAGATCGATATCGCGCATTGCGGGATCTGCCACTCGGACCTGCACATGGCGCGCTCGGAATGGCCGGGGACGGTGTATCCCTGCGTGCCGGGGCACGAGATCGTCGGGCATGTCAGTGCCGTGGGCGGCGAGGTGACGGGCTTCAAGGTTGGCGATACCGTCGGCGTGGGCTGCCTGGTCAATAGCTGCGGGCAATGCGGCTCCTGCACGGAGGGGCTGGAGCAATACTGCGAACGCGGCTGGACCGGCACGTACAACAGCCCGTGCGCGGATGCGCCGGGGCATACCTTGGGCGGCTATTCGCAGCGGATCGTGGTGGACGAGGGCTTCGTGCTGCATATCCGTCATCCGCAGGCGCAGCTGGCCGCGGTGGCACCGCTGTTGTGCGCCGGCATCACCACCTATTCCCCGCTGCGGCATTGGGGGGCGGGGCCAGGCAAGAAGGTGGGCATCGTCGGCATCGGCGGGTTGGGTCATATGGGCGTCAAGATCGCGCATGCCATGGGCGCGCATGTGGTCGCCTTCACCACCAGCGAATCCAAGTTGGACGAGGCGCGGGCGCTGGGTGCCGATGAGGTCGTGAACTCGCGCGATCCAGCGCAGATGCAGGCACATCTGGGCAGTTTCGATTTCATCCTGAACACCGTCGCGGCGCCGCATGTGCTGGATGCCTACACCGTGCTGCTCAAGCGAGATGCCACCTTGTGTCTGGTCGGCGTTCCGGCCAGCCCGCATCCCAGCCCGGCGGTGATGCCGCTGATCTTTGGCCGCAAGAACATCGCGGGTTCCCTGATCGGCGGCATTGCCGAGACCCAGGAGATGCTGGATTTCTGTGCGCAACACGGCATCGTGGCGGAGATCGAGCAGGTGCAGGCGCAGGAGATCGATGCGGCCTATTCGCGGATGTTGGCCAGCGATGTGAAATATCGCTTCGTGATCGACGGTGCGTCGATGTAAGCCGGGAATCCGGCACGCCGTTTCATCGAAACAGTGATTCAACCACCTTCGATCCGACGCGCCGGATCGGACAGTTCCAGCTCGCGCAGGACGACGCTGGCCTGGGTGCGGTTGCGCACGCCGAGGCGTTCGAAGATGGCGGTCAGGTGCGCCTTGACCGTGCGTTCCTGGATGTCGAGCCGATCGGCGATCTGCTTGTTGAGCAGGCCCTCGGCGACTAGCGCCAGCACTCGGAACTGCTGAGGCGACAGGCTGGCCAGGCGCGATGCGAGATCGGCGTCGCCGGGTGCGCTCTGGGCGCGGGCAACGCTGGCGCGCAACACGGGCGGCAACCAGGTTTCACAAGCCAACACGCAGCGGATCGCATCGCGCAGTTCGTCGAGTCCGGCACTTTTCGGCAGGTAACCGGCTGCACCATGGTCGAGAGCGCGGCGCACCACGCGCGGATCGTCATTGGCCGAGACCACGATCACTGCGACGCCGGGGAACTGCGCGCGCACCGCGGCCAGTCCGGCCAGGCCGTGATTGCCGGGCATGTGCAGGTCGAGCAGCACCAGATCGACCTGCGGCTGGGCGTCGAGCAGGGCCAGCACGGCATCCAGCGAATCTGCTTCAAACAACTCGACCGCGCCCAGCGCGTCGCGCGCCGCCTGCTTGAGTGCGGCGCGGAACAACGGATGGTCGTCGGCAATCAGCAGGGATGCCATGGCGGGATTATTGCGCGGTCCAGCCGCCGTCCACCGGGATGGCGGCGCCGGTCAGGTTGTGCGCTTCGCGCCGACACAGGAACACCGCCAGCTCGGCGATTTCATCGGGCAGGGACATCCGCAGGCTGGGCTGCTTTTCCGCCAGCAGGGCGCGCACACCATCATCGCGGCTGCCGCCGTCACGGCGTGCCTCGATCTGCGGCTCGATCAGCGGCGTTTCGACCCAACCCGGGCAGATGCAATTCACGGTGATGCCACCGGACGCGCGATTGCCCTGTGCGGCGTATTCCAGTGCCGCCACCTTGCTCATGCCGACCAGTCCGAACTTGCTGGCGACGTAGGGCGCCTTCTGCTTCGACGCCACCAGGCCATGCACCGAGGCGATGTTGATGACGCGCCCATAGCCACGCTCGGCCATCGCCGGCAGGGCGTGGCGCATGCTGTGGAAGGCCGAACTCAGGTTGATCGCGAGGATGGCGTCCCACCGTTCGACGGGCATGTCCTCCAACGCGGCGGTGTGCTGGATGCCGGCATTGTTGACGAGGATGTCGGGGCCGCCTGCGGACCACGCCGCCACCTCGGCCATCAGCTGTTCGATGGCGGCAGGATCGCGCAGGTCGCCGCCAAAATGACGCGCCTCGCCGCCACCCGCCGCGTTCACCGCCGCGACGGCGGCGGCGATCTGCTCGGTCGTGCCCAATCCATGCACGGCCACCCGCACACCCGCGGCAGCCAAACGGCAGGCAACAGCCAGCCCGATGCCGGAGGTGCTGCCGCTCACCAAGGCGCTGCGGCCTTGCAGGAAGGAATCACTCATCGTCCATGTCCTTGTCGCAGATAGATGGCTTACGCTAGCAGGAAGGACGGTGGTCCCCCTTGGTACGAAAGTACGACGCAAAGCCACGCTGCACAGGGTAAGGTCAGACACATGAAAACGATACGACACCATGCGTTGGCGGCTGCGGTCCTGCTGCTGGGCAGCGCCGTTGGCCTGCCCGCCATCGCAGGAGAACCCGCCATGTTCAGCCACGCACGCAGCACCGAACACCGCGGCCAGGACGATCTGTTGACCGCCGGCTTGGGCCTGCCCGGTCTGCAGAACATGGCGGCACCGGCGTTCGCCGACCTGCACCATCCGACCGCACAGGAGCTGCGTCGGCGCGCGGTCTGGAACAATTGGCGCGGGATCGCCGATCTCGCCCCGGGCGGCGGCTACGGCACGCTTTATGGCAGCGTCGCCAACGTGCCGGGGCGTGAGTTCAGCGCGTTTGCCTCGCTGCCCGGGGCGAAGCAGCCGCACCGGGTGCTGCTGCAACTTCCGGATCATTTCGATACCGCCAAGCGCTGCCTGCTGGTCGCGCCCGCGTCCGGTTCGCGCGGCATCTATGGCGCGATCGCGGTGGCCGGGGCCTGGGGCCTGCCGCGCGGCTGCGCCGTGGTCTATACCGACAA
>NZ_JADZDS010000141.1 GCF_020850895.1 Thermomonas sp.
CCCCGGCCCGGGCCTCGGCGTGCGCATCCTGGGCGAAGTCACCAAGGCCGCCGCCGACACGCTGCGCCTGGCCGACCACATCTTCATCGAAGAACTGCGCCGCGCCGGCTGGTACGACAAGACCAGCCAGGCGTTTGCCGTATATCTGCCGGTGAAAAGCGTCGGCGTCACCGGCGACGGCCGCCGCTACGAACCCGTCGTCGCGCTGCGCGCGGTCGAGACCGTCGACTTCATGACCGCCCGCTGGGCACACCTGCCCTACGAACTGCTGGACATCTGCTCGCGCCGCATCATCAACGAAGTGCCCGGCCTCTCCCGCGTGGTCTACGACGTCTCCGGCAAACCGCCGGCGACGATCGAGTGGGAGTGAGCAGGCGTGCGCCCCTGATTGCCAAAGCAGCCGCGCTGCGTCCAGATATTGAGCGAAGTTAGTTAAATTATCCTTGCCGGATAATTTATAAAATGCTCGTATAATCTGTACATGGACCCGATCAGAAACCCCTACGCGCCGGGCGCTGGCGCGCCGCCGCCGGAGCTTGCCGGCCGCGATGATCTGCGCGAGATGGTGCGCATCGCCACCGAGCGTGTCCGCCTGGGCCGCCATGCCAAGAGCGTGCTGATGGTGGGCCTGCGCGGGGTCGGCAAGACCGTGTTGCTCGACCGACTGCGCGACGACGCCGAAGCCGCCGGCATGCACACGCTGCGCATCGAGGCGCCAGAGGGCCGCTCACTGCCGGCCATCCTCGCGCCTCAGTTGCGCCAGGCACTGCTGAAATTGTCACGATCCGATCAGGCCAAGGCCTTCGCCCACCGCGCCCTGCGTGCACTGGCAGGGTTCGTCGGCGCCCTCAAGGTCAAATACCAGGACATCGAAGTCGGCCTCGAGTTCGAGCCCGAGCCGGGGCTCGCCGACAACGGCGATCTGGAGCACGACCTGCAAGACCTGCTGGAGGCCACCGGCATCGCCGCTCAGCACGCTGGTACCGCGCTCATCCTGTTCGTCGATGAGTTGCAGTACGTCGAGGAAGAACAGCTCGCCTGCCTGATCACCGCGCTGCACCGCACCGCGCAGCGGCAACTGCCGGTGATGCTGGTGGGCGCCGGGCTGCCGCAGCTCCCCGGCCGCATGGGCCGGGCCAAGTCCTATGCCGAGCGGCTTTTCGATTTTCCGTACCTCGCCCCGCTGCCGCCCGACGCCGCCCGCGCCGCGCTCGCCAAACCCGCCGCAGAGCTTGGTGTCGCATTCGACCCGGCTGCGCTCGATCTGCTGGTGCAGGAGACCCAGGGCTATCCCTACTTTCTGCAGGAGTGGGGCAAGCATGTCTGGGACATCGCGCCGACTTCGCCGATACGCACAGATGATGTGCAACAGGCGACGCGGGAGGTGATCGCAGCGCTCGACGAGAGCTTTTTTCGCGTCCGCTTCGATCGCCTGACGCCGAGCGAGAAGCGCTACCTGCGCGCCATGGCGGAGCTCGGCCCCGGCCCGCACCGCTCCGGCGACGTGGCCAACGTGCTGCACAAGAAAGTCACCTCGCTCGGCCCGATCCGCAACCAGCTCATTGCGAAAGGCATGATCTGGAGCCCGAGCCACGGCGATACCGCCTTCACCGTGCCGATGTTCGATGCCTTCATGCGACGGATCATGCCCGGCGATGACTGGCGTGGTGAGTGATGTCCAATGTGCTGCGGCGCGTCTTCAACTCAGCGCCGAACCTCTCCCGCGTGATCTACGACGTCTCCGGCAAACCGCCGGCGACGATCGAGTGGGAGTGAGTCCGCGTCTGGGCACGCCAAGGCAGGAAAGTGGCGTGACCCTTGAGCCCGTGACTGCACTTGTCTATTCTTGCAGTCATCGCAATCAGATTAGGGGGATTGAATCATGGCAATCCTGACCGTGAGGAATGTGCCCGATGACGTGCATCGCGCGTTGCGCCTGCGGGCGGCCCAACACGGCCGCAGCACGGAAGCGGAGGTGCGCGAGATTCTGGCGACCGCAGTCAAGCCGGAAAAGCGGGTGCGCGTGGGGGACGCCCTGGCCGCCATCGGCCGCAAGATCGGTCTGACCAATGAAGATTTCGCTGTCTTCGAGAACGTGCGCGACAGAACGCCGGCCGAACCGCTGAGCTTCGACTGAATGATCGTCCTCGATACAAACGTGGTTTCCGAGGCGATGAAGCCCGCGCCAGACACGGCCGTGCGGGCTTGGCTGAACGATCAGGCGGCGGAAACCCTGTACCTGTCGAGCGTGACGCTGGCCGAGTTGCTGTTTGGCCTCCGCGCGCTGCCGGCGGGCAAGCGCAAGAACCTGCTCGACCGCGCACTGAACGCGCTGCTGGCGCTGTTCCAGGATCGCGTCCTTCCGTTCGACACGGACGCCGCGCGCCACTACGCCGACCTGGCCGTGACGGCCCGGAACGGCGGGCGGGGCTTCCCGACGCCGGATGGCTACATCGCGGCCATTGCCGCGTCGCGGGGCTTCATCGTGGCATCGCGCGACACTTCACCCTTTGAAGCGGCTGGTGTGACGGTTATCAACCCTTGGAAGGATGGATAGGCTGACTTTTCGGGAGAGGATCCGGCCGGCCAACTTACGATGCGGGCCTGCTTGCCCGGTTCGGCGAGAGACGATGAGCCGACCATGAGGCGCGCGCCAGATCGAGATGCGGGACTGCCACTAGGAGCGGGAACATGGCGCAATTGCTCGACGAAATCCACCCCGGCGAAATCCTGCTGGAAGAGTTCATGAAGCCGATGGGTATCACCGCGCGCCAGCTCGCGGCCGACACCGACGCCTCCCCCAGCCGGATCAGCGAACTGGTCAACGGCCGCCGCCCGATCACGGCGGATACTGCGCTGCGGCTTGGGCTCTACTTCGGCATGGACGCGCGGTTCTGGATGAACCTGCAAACGGAATACGACATGCGCGTCGCCGCGTGAAGTTACCCGTCGATCTGGCGTCCGGGGTTTTACCCGCGAAGCGTTTTGAACATCTCCCGTACCTCCTCCTCCGTCACCACTTCGGCGTGCTCAGCCGCCGACCGCTCGGAGTAGCTGCTCGTTTCGTAATCTGGCTCGCTCTCATTGCGCTCTGCGATGGCGTCGTCGATCAAAGAGATGGTGCGAGAAAAATCAAGGCCGTACTGCTGCGTCAGTTCGCTGAGCGAGGTTCGCAATTCATTGAAGTCATCCGTATCGGAACAGTTGTCAAAGTCCTCGCGGACGCCCTGGCGCCGATAGTGGTCAAGCGCTTCGCTGAGCTTCCCCTCGTCAGATCCCAACCATTCCAGCGCGGAGTCGCGAAACTTGAGCAAAGTCAGCCAGTCGCGCGCCCCTGCCATCACCAAGTAGTCGAGCAAGCCATCCAGGACCGTCCGGTAGACGGCCTTGCCGCCATTGCTGAGGTACCAGTGTTTACCCTTCATTGCATCCAGGGCGCGTAAGGCGGCGGAAATGTCCAGGCTATGCTTTTCCCAGCGCGCGACGAGATGCGCTGCGTACTGTTCGCAGAGCTGGACGAACGTGTTGCTCTTTAACACATCGCAGATTTCAACAAGCTTCGCAAGCCTGACCCCTTCACCGGCATCAACCGGTTGGCCGATCATTCCATGTGGGGTCTTTTCCCATCGCGTGGACTCCCCATGCAGGACGCGCTCAATCAGCGAGCGCAGCCGCGCATCGTCGGCGGATAGTGCGCCGAAAAGTGGCTGATCGTTTCGCTCTTTGGCCAGGCTCCACAGACTTGTGATCTGCTTGAATCGTATGGCGCTCCCGGCGAGATCGAAGGCAATCGCCGGGGTGCGGCAGATGACGCCGGCCGCGAAGTCACGGATAGACGGGTTGATGAATTCAGCATGTCCCCACTGGTAAGACAGAAACGCTCCATCCAACTCCTGCAGTGCCATCCGAAAATCGCCGGGTGCCCGCGGCCTGTTGTAGCGCTCGGCATTGTCGCGATGGACGGCCTCGAAGGCCGGTTCAAGGTCCACCACATCTGTCCATTCGCCGAGGGTGTAGAGCGTCAGGAGAAGATCGCGGCCGGCATCCGAAATCTGAGTTTCGAACGCGTGAGACCAAATCGTCTCGGGCTCTTGCAGCAAAGCGGTGATGCGCTGTCGGTACTGCTCGGGCGGCGGTGACCGAAGGCGAGTCAAGGATGCCAGCCACTCGATCAATCGCGGGTTGAAGTGATCGTGCTTGATGATGTCGAGGAAGAAATCATCCTCAAGGATCACATCCTTGTACTGCTGTGGGAGGTCGCTGAAGTGCAGATGGTTGTAGAGAATTCGGGCTCGTTGACCGAAGGAGTAGTCTCCCAGCTCCAGCACGCAGCGATGATCCATCATCGTGCTGTGCAGGAAGCGCTCCGACACTTGAAACGCACGGCGCAGGATGTGCTCCCGCGTGGTCAGCACAAACTTGCTATGCGGCGTGTTCCGCACCATCTCCATGAAGCTGATCAGGGCCGCGTCATGGTTGCTGCTGAGATATGTGCGCTGATCGCCGAGAAACGTCTGACCAAGAAAGTCGTCGTAGTAGAAGATTTGCTTCCTATCGGCACGGAACAGCCGCTTGCCTTCGGCCAAGTCGGTTTGAATGACGACCGGTTGATATCCCTCTTCCAGATGAGCGAACAGCAGCATTTCCGCGAGCGTTGTCTTGCCGATGCCGGGAACGCCCGAGATGATGACGACGCGCTGCTCCTGCAGCAGCTGCTGGGCACGCGGGAATGCCTTGTTCTGGACGAACACCGGTATCTTGCGGCGGATGCGCTGAACCTCAAACTCAGTCTGCGAAATCTCAGCGTTGTGCAGAACGCGATCCAATACCGCAGTGCTCGTCAGCCAAAGCTTGAAGTTGGCGCGCTCAATCGCCGGATGGCGGCTTAGCAGGCCCTCGAGATCATCCGCCCCGATGACATCGGTCGGTCGCCGGATGAAAGGCCCGCAGACCTTGATAATCTTGTCCTTGTCGGAGGGCGACAACGGCAAAGAGGTCACCAGCACATAGCGGTCAGGTTGCAGTTGCTGAACCTTGGGCGCTTCTCTGCTGCGCAGATGCGACAGCAGGCTTCTGACGGATGAGGAGGCGTAGTGCTTGCACTGGATGATTGTCGTGCCGCCATTGAGCGCCGAATGGCGCAGGTCGATACCCCGATCGCGGCCGGTTTTGAAAGCCTCCAGCGGGACGTTCCACTCCGCCTGAAGCAGGTCACGGGTTAGCTCTTCGAAGTCCTTCGGAGACAACGATTTGTAGTCATAGCGTCCCATCGAGTGTCTGTCTCCCGCTGTCGATCTCCACTTCTATCCCCCTGTCGTGGCTCAAGCGAGCGCCTGAGCCTCCTGACCGAGCTTGCGCAGGTGTCCATCTGACATGTCGAGAATTAGGCTCGTAAATGAACGCGTTCAAATGAATGCTCTCCGGCGTCATGAGAGCCACACGCTGCAGAACCCCTATCCGGCCGAGGGCCAAGAGGCGAAGTGATGCTGGATGGCGAAAACCGGATCATATCTTGACATCATCTGCCGCAGTTCGGCTCGGAAGCGCGCTGTCCTTTTGATGGTCAGAGAAATGCACCGAGGCATCGCTCTCCCAGGGACATCACCCGATCAAGCCCCAACCTGCTTTACGCACCGAGGGCGAACCGGCAAACGACTGATCTCGGCGCCAACGGCCGCCTCGGCCACGCGAATGTCATATGCGGCCTGCAAATTCAGCCAGAACTGCGGGCTGCTGCCGAACCAGTGGCCGAGGCGCAGGGCGGTGTCGGCGGTTATCGACCGTCTGCCGCGGATGATTTGCGACAGACGATTGGCCGGCACCTCGATCTGTCGAGCCAGTTCGGTCGGCGTGATGTTCAGTTCCGCCAATTCGTCGGCCAGAACTTCACCGGGGTGGATGGGGGCGCGCATGGCGGTCTTCGCGGGGCCGGTGCGTGCGTTCAGCGCCACAACGCCGACAGCGGCACCGCGGCCAGTCGCTCGCCGAAGGGGACGAGATCGGCGCTGTCGTACAGCACGACGCCGTAGGCGAACCGATCCCCGCATGCCGCAGCGAGGGAGTGCAACCCGGCGAAGTCGCTGGATTTCACCGTCGCCGACGACTTGACCTCGATGCCGACGACCATGCCGTCGTCGCGTTCGAGCACGATGTCCACCTCGTGCATCTGCTGATTGCGAAAATGGTAGGGCGTCAGGCGCAGGTCGGATGCGCTCATGAGCTTCAGCACTTCGGCGAACACGAAGCTCTCCAGGAGTGAGCCAAACCGCTCGCGGTTCGCCTTGACCCGGTCGAAGCTCAATCCTGTTGCCGAGGCGAGTAGGCCGGAATCGAGGAAATGCAGCTTCGGCGTCTTGGTGGCGCGCTTCAGCGCGTTGGTGTACCAGGGCTGCAATGTCGAGACGAGAAAGACCTGCTCTAGCAGCGCGACGTAGCGCTGCCCTGTCTTGTGGCTGACATCGATGCCGGCGCCAAGCCGTGAATAATTGACCAACTGTCCCGAATGTTCGGCAAGCAGCCGGACGAACTTCGGCAGTTGGGTGAGCTTCTCGATCTCGGCGATGTCTCTGAGGTCGCGGGTCAGAATCGACGTCAGATAGGAGCGCGCCCAGTCCTGCCGCCGCCGCTCGCTGTCGCGGCTGATCGCTTCGGGAAAGCCCCCGCGCAGCACGAGCTGGAGGGGATCGTCACCGACAATCGCCTGGCGGTCGCCCTGAAGTGTTCCCGCGAACAGCCGTTCCAGGAAAGTCGGCCTGTGGCCGGTTATTTCCGCGCGCGCCAGCGGCAGCATCCGGATGGTCTCCATCCGACCGGCTAGGCTGTCGGCAACCCGCGGCAGGGTCAGCACATTGGCGGACCCAGTCAGCAGGAAACGGCCGGGGCGGTAGTCGTCGTCCACGGTCTTCTTGATGGCGAGCAGCAGATCGGGCACGCGCTGGATCTCGTCGATAGTGACCCGATCCAGGCTGCGAATGAAACCGGTCGGATCCGACCGCGCGGCGTCGAGCGCCGTCCGGTCATCGAGCGTGACATAGGTCCGATCCGGCTCGCCCATCGTCCGGACCAGCGTGGTCTTGCCCGCGCGGCGCGGTCCCACGATCAGAATCACAGGCGTGTCCGACAGAGCTTCTGCCACCCGATGCGCGACGAACCGCTGGTACATGACCCGCTCCGAAGTGCGGTAGATTGGGAGGAGGAAGCATGATAATTGGAAGTCATGGCCGGGTCGATTGGGATTTTCTGCAGACGCCTGCCGTTCGCTTACGGTGGCGTTGTGCCGCTGGATCAGGCCAGTTGCGGCAGATTCCCGGGTGTCAGCGTCAGGGCTCGAGGTGCCTCAAGCTTTTTCTCCAACTCCAGCAATGCCCGCTTGCGCTCCACCCCGCCCGCATAGCCGGTTAGCGCGCCGCCAGTACCCACCACGCGGTGGCAGGGCACCACCACCGACACCGGGTTGCGCCCCACGGCGGCGCCCACCGCACGGGCTGCGGCCGGTTTGCCGATGGCCTGCGCGAGTTCGCCATAGCTGCACGTGCGGCCCGCCGGGATGCGCAGCAGCGCCTGCCACACGGCGCGCTGAAAGGGCGTGCCGAGCAGATCGAGCGGCAGGTCGAAGCGCGTGAGCGTGCCGGCGAAGTAGCGCTGCAGCTGTGTTGCGGCTTCGCGCAGCAGCGGGTCGTCGCCGTCGTGCGGTACGGGCAGTTCGCGGGGATGATGTTTCTGGCCTTCGAACCACAGGCCGGCCAGTCCGCGGGCGGTGCGCGTCAGGCGCACGCGGCCGAGCGGCGTGTCGATCAGCGCCTGCGCGGTGCAGGCGGTGGCGAGCGTGTCACGGGTGCTCATGGGTCGGTCTCCAGGCTGTTCCATAGGCGCAGCACGGCATAGGCGCGCCACGGCCGCCAGGCTTCGGCGCGCGCGTCGGCGCCGCACTGGTCGGCGATGCCGAAGCGGCGCTGCATGGCCCTCAGCACCGCGACATCCCTGGGCGGAAAGGCATTCGGCCAGCCGAGTGCGCGCATCGCGATGTAGTGCGCCGTCCAGGGTCCGATGCCGGGCAGCGCGCACAGCGCGGCGATGAAGGCCTCGGGTGCCGTGGCTGGCGCCATCAGCCGTTCGAGCTCCGGCCAGGACTTGGCCAGCGCGATGAGCGCCGTGGCGCGCTGGCGCACGATGCCGAGGCCGGCCACGTCGCTGAGCGCAGCGGCGGCGAGCCGCTCCGGCGCGGGGAACTGGTAGCTCAGCTCGGCCCAGGGCGTCACTGACGGCTCGCCGAAGCGCGCGACCAGCCGGCTCGCGAGCGTGCGCGCCGCGGCGACGCTGATCTGCTGGCCGAGCACGGCGCGCACGGCCAGTTCGAAGCCATCCAGGCTACCGGGCAGGCGGATGCCCGGCGCGCCGGGCAAATCGGCCAGTGCTGCATCGATGTGGGCCGGCGCGGCGTCGAGATCGAGCCAGCGCCGCGCGGCGGCCGCCACGCGGGCGCTCGCTCCGGCCAGCGTCGGCGCAAAGCGCAGCCGCACGCGGTCGCGCTCGGGATCGAAACTCGCCTCGATCCAACCACCTTCGCGGGCGATGGCGCCGGCGCGCAGCGTGCGCCGCAGGCCAAGCGCGCCGACGGTTTCGACGCCGGGAGTGGCGCGCTGAGCAAAGAAGCGCAGCAGGGTGGCGTGATCGAAGGGTGCGCGGTAGGCGAGCGTGATGGTCACCGCGTCCGCCGCTTCGCTGGCCACGGGTTCCCGTTCGGCGGCGCCGCGCAGGCGGCTCGGGCTCATGCGGTAGCGCGCGACGAACGCGGCGTTGAAGCGGCGCAGGCTGTGAAAGCCGGCGGCGAGCGCCACCTGCGCCACCGGCATGGCGCTGTCGGTCAGCAGCTGCTTGGCCAGCAGCAGGCGGCGCGTCTGTAGGTACTGCATGGGCGTCACCCCGTGCTCGGCCGCAAAGATGCGGCGCAGATGTCGGTCGCTCACGCCGAGGTGCGCCGCCAACGTCGTCAACGTGGCGGCATCGCCGCTGCCGATTTGCGTATTCAGCATCTGTACCGCCTGCTGGGCCAGGGTGCGGGAGGCATCCATCACGCTCCACGGCAGGCCGGCGCCGGGCGCGATCTCCGGCCGGCACTTGAGGCAGGGCCGAAACGCCGCCGCCTCGGCCTGCGCCGGCGTCGCGAAGAAGCGGCAGTTGCGCCGCTGCGGCGTGCGCACCCGGCAGATCGGCCGGCAGTAGATGCCGGTGCTGGTCACGCCCACGAACAGGCGGCCATCGAAGCGGGCATCGCGGGCGGCGAGGGCCTGGTAGGCGGCGTCTTGATCCAGTGTCATGGGCGACATCATAGGCCGGCACGACCGCGATGCTCGCCGTTTTCGGACATGCGGTTGCAATCCCCGCCGTTGAGCCACGACCCGGCACCGTGGGCCGGGATCGAGTCATCTATGGTCCAAGTTGCGCCTGGCCCCGTCTTGGTTTTTGTCTGTGGCCTCGTACACTGAGACCCAGCACACCCATTATTAGAGCCATAAACGAGGTGCATCATGCCGACCCAGACTTTCCCGCCGATGACCAAGGACTTTCCCAGTTTCGACTGCGATGCGCACATCGCCGAGCCGATCGCCATCTGGGAGCGCGCCGAGGAACATCTCACCCGCGACGAGCTGGAGGCGCTGCGCGCCACCATGTGGTACGACCGCGGCTCCGGCCAGGTGGTGGTCAACGGTGTCACCGGCGCCGGCATCCGCTCCAAGGAGGGCGAGGGCAC
>NZ_JADZDS010000142.1 GCF_020850895.1 Thermomonas sp.
CGACGACTTGCCACAGGGGTGAATAGTTCGCCGCCAGCAGGATCGTCGCCACTTGCGTCTTGTCGCCGATCTCGGCGATGAAGAACGCGATGACGGTGGCGATGAAGGCGCCGTGCGCCGGCAATGCCTCGTCCTCGTCCAGCGTGTCCGGCTTCAGCGTCCACAACGCGATGCCGATGAAGCTGGCGGCGACGCTCCAGCGCAGAACTTGTGGGGTCAGCCAATGCGCGACCAGGGCGCCCAGCCAACCGGCGAGCGCGTGGTTGAGCAGGGTGGACGCGAGAATGCCGGCCACGATGGGCCAGGGCTTGCGAAATCGGGCGGCCAGCAACAGGGCCAGCAATTGGGTCTTGTCGCCGATCTCGGCCAGCGCCACGGTGCCGGCAGAAACGAGCAGGAGATTGACCATGGAGGCTCCGGGCCGGGCGCATTCGCGAAGGACGCGAAGGCAAACGCCGCGTCGCCCGGTCGGGTGCGCGTCGCCTGCCTTCGGTCTTGCCCGCGTTGCGTTGAACGGATGTTCGAAAGCACCGCTGCGCGCCACGGCCTGCCGGCCAAGTGTGTTGACGCGCGGGCCCCGGCATCGCGCCGGGGCGGGCTACTCCCCGGAGGAAGAGAGCGCGTATTGAAGCACGCGGCGCCGAGTTGACTAGATAATGAGAATCATTACCATATCGACGATGGCTTCGTCCCGAGCTTTGCATGATCGCAGCCCAACCGTTTGCGCCGGTGTCCGATCCACCGGCCAAGTCCGTTCCGACCCCGTCCGGTCCGCCGCTCCGGTGTCTGGAAAGCGGCCAGTTGCTGCGCGGCCAGTGCGAAGTGCTGATCCGCCACGGCGATGAGATCTACCGCCTGCGTCACACCCGCAACGGCAAATTGATCCTCACCAAATGACCCAGCCGGCGCCTGCGCGCCGGTCCCCACGCCAGCCAGCGCCCGCGCGAGCCAGCAGACAACCTCCTTCAATGGATGTCCCATGCGCTCGCACCCGCTGGCCTTTGCCCTGCTCGCCGTACTCGCCGCATCGTCCCAAGCCCGTGCCCAGGCCGGGCCCACCGCCGCCGAAACAGAGGCAGGAGTTGACGGCGATGTCAAAGTGTTCGAGCGCGTGGTCGTCACCGCCACCCGCAGCGAACGCGCGCTGATCGATGTCCCCAACACGGTGGACGAGATCGACCGCAAGCGCATGGATGAGCTGTTGGTCGACAACCTGAAAGACCTGTTCCGCTACGAACCCGGCATCAGCGTCGGCAGCAGCTTCGGCCGCTTCGGCATCGGCGACATCCGCATCCGCGGGCTGGGCGGCAATCGCGTGCGCATCCAGACCGACGGCATCGCGGTGCCCGATGCGTTCAGCATCGGCAGCTTCTCCAATGCCAACCGCAATTTCGTCGATCTCGACACGCTCAAGCGGGTGGAAGTCGTGCGCGGCCCGACCAGTTCGATGTACGGCTCCGATGCCCTCGGCGGCACCGTCTCCTTCGTCACCAAGGATCCGGCGGACTACCTGCAAGCGGGCAAGACGTCCTACTTCGGTCTCAAGCTCGGCTACGACGGCGAATGGAACGGATTCTCGACCGGGCTGACGGCGGCCTTCGGCGGCCAGCGTTGGTCGGGCCTGCTGGCGGTGAGCCATCGGCAGGGGCATGAGACGCGCAATCAGGGCGAGGTCGATGGCGTCGGCGCTGCCCGCACCCGGCCCAATCCGCAGGATCGCAGCGGTCGCAGCGTGCTTGGCAAATGGGTGTACGCGCCCAGCGCCAGCCAGCGTTTCACCCTGACGCTGGAAGGCAGCGACGACAGCGCCGATACCGACATGCTGACCTCGATGGGCGTGCAGCCGATGACCGGCGCCACCAATACCCATGTCGGTGCCATCGACCAGCAGCGCCGCACGCGGGTCTCGCTGGAACACCGGATCGACTTGGAGAGTGCATTTGCCGACAGCATCGACTGGCAGGCCTACATCCAGCGCAGCAGCACCACCCAATACACGATCGAGGCGCGCACCCTGCCGCCGCCCACCCTGCAGGATGTGCGCGAACGCTGGTTCCATTTCGACCAGCGCGTGCGCGGCCTGCAGCTGAACTTCCGCAAGACCGTGGACGCCGGCAGCGTCCAGCATGACCTGGCCTGGGGCCTGGAGATCGCGCGCACCGACACCGGGCAGCGCCGCGATGGCCTGCGCAGCTTCCCGCTGACCGGCGCCAGCACCCCGAACATGCCGCCGGATCACTACCCGGTGCGCGATTTCCCGCTCAGCACCACCACCATTACGGCGGCCTACCTTCAGGACGAGATCAGCCTGCTGGGCGGCGCGCTGCGGCTGGTGCCGGCGCTGCGGGTGGATCGCTACCAGCTGACGCCGCACATGGATGCGATCTTCGCCGGCGACAATCCCGGCGTGGTGCTCAGTGGCCTCGGCAAGACCAGCGTCTCGCCCAAGCTCGGCATGGTCTGGCACTTCAACGAGGACTGGTCGCTGTTCGGAGGCTACGCGCGTGGCTTCCGCTCAGCGCCGTATGCCGACGTCAACATCGGTTTCACCAATGTGATGTTCGGCTACACCGCAATCTCCAACCCCAACCTCAAACCGGAAACCAGCAACGGCTTCGAACTGGGCCTGCGCTATTCCGGCCAGAATGCCTACGCCAGCCTGAGCGCCTACGACAACCGCTATCGCGATTTCATCGAATCGTTTGTGTTCGTCGGCTTCAACCAGCAGGGCCTGATGGTCTATCAATCGCAGAACGTGGCCGATGCGCGCATCCACGGTGTCGAATTGAAGGCGGGGCTGGAACTGGCTGCCTTGTCGCCGGTGCTGGCGGGCTGGTCGCTGCGCGGTGCGGCGGCGTGGTCGCGCGGGGAAGACCACACGGCGGGCGAGCCTTTGGAGTCGGTCGATCCGTTCACCGCCACGCTGGGGCTGGCGTATGACGCGGACGACTGGGGCGTGGAGTTGGCCGGGCGCTTGGCCGGCCGTCGCGATCGGATGCCGACGCCACCGGCGGGCACCTCCTATTTCGTGTCACCGGGCCATGGCGTGTTCGACCTGTACGCGCACTGGAAGCTCGGTGCGCACCTGAAGCTCAACGCCAGCCTGCGCAATCTTACTGATCGCCATTATTGGGCGGCCGGTGACGTGCCACTGGCCGGTTCCACCAGCGCGGTACTGGATCGCTATACCGCGCCCGGTCGCAGCCTCGCGGTTTCGTTGCAGGTGGAGTGGTAGTGCAGCAGGAGGGCTCGCGGCCCGCGTCGCCGGCCTGCAGCTGCGGCAGCGTGATCCGGCGGGGCGCTGCGTTGCCCCGGCCGTTCCTGCGCGCAGGCGACGTTTACCGGGAAAAATCGGGCTTATACTCGCCCCGTCAACCGGAGAGCATCGATGGCTGTTTTTCTTGCAATGATCCTGCTGCTGGCAGGCGTGATCCTGCTGTTCAAGACCGTGCGGATGGTGCCGCAGGGCTACGAATGGACGGTCGAACGCTTCGGCAAGTACACCCACACCATGGGCCCGGGCCTGCACTTCCTGATGCCGATCATGTACGGCGTCGGTCGCAAGATCAACATGATGGAACAGGTGATGGACGTACCCAGCCAGGACGTCATCACCAAGGACAACGCCGTGGTCAAGGTTGACGGCGTGGTCTATTTCCAGGTGCTCGATGCCGCCAAGGCCGCGTATGAAGTCGCCCAGCTGGAAGTGGCCATCCTCAACCTGGTGATGACCAATATCCGCACCGCGATCGGCTCGATGGATCTCGACGAATCGCTGTCCAAGCGCGACGAAATCAATACCAAGGTGCTGCACGCGGTCGACGAGGCCACCCATCCCTGGGGCATCAAGGTCAACCGCATCGAGCTCAAGGACATCCAGCCGCCGCGCGACTTGGTCGATTCGATGGCGCGACAGATGAAGGCCGAGCGCGAAAAGCGTGCCAACATCCTCGAAGCCGAAGGCCTGCGGCAGTCGCAGATCCTGCGCGCGGAAGGCGAAAAGCAATCGGCGATCCTGTCGGCTGAAGGCAACAAGGAGGCCGCGTTCCGTTCGGCTGAAGCACGCGAGCGCCTGGCCGAGGCCGAAGCCAAGGCCACCCAGATGGTGTCGGACGCGATTTCCGGCGGCAACGTGCAGGCGATCAACTACTTCATCGCGCAAAAGTACATCGAAGCGTTCAAGTCATTGGCCG
>NZ_JADZDS010000143.1 GCF_020850895.1 Thermomonas sp.
CGGTCGAGCTTGTTGACGAAGGTCATGATCGGGGTGTCGCGCAGGCGGCAGACTTCCATCAACTTGATGGTGCGTTCTTCCACGCCCTTGGCGACGTCGATCACCATCAGCGCGGAATCGACGGCGGTGAGCACGCGATAGGTGTCCTCGCCGAAATCGGCGTGGCCGGGGGTGTCCAGCAGGTTGACGATGCGGCCCTCGTAGGGGAACTGCATCACCGAACTCGTCACCGAAATCCCGCGCTCCTTTTCCAGCGCCATCCAGTCGGAGGTGGCGTGGCGGGCGGCCTTGCGGCCCTTGACCGAGCCGGCCATCTGGATCGCGCCGCCGAACAGCAGCAGCTTTTCGGTCAGCGTGGTCTTGCCGGCGTCGGGGTGGGAAATGATGGCGAATGTGCGACGACGCGCAGCTTCTGTGGCAACTTCTGACATTGCGCGATTATACCGGCGAGGGCAGGATGGCCGGGACGAACGGAGACGGCCCACGCGATGCACGACGACCCCACCCACGCCCTCGACGAGACGGCGCAAGTCGCAGCAGGATTGCCGGAGACCATCGGCCCGTACCGCGTCCTCGGTTTGCTGGGCGAAGGTGCGATGGGCCGGGTCTACCTCGGCCATGAGAGCCATCCATCGCGTGATGTGGCGATCAAGGTGGTGCGCGGGATCTCTTCATCCGCGCTGGATCGCTTCCGCCGAGAAATCACCATCCTCGGCCAGCTCGAGCATCCCGGCATCGTGCGCCTGTACGCGGCCGGCGAGGACACGGTGGGCGGGCTGCCGTCGCCGTGGTTCGCGCTGGAATATGTGCGTGGCCCCGATTTGCGCGGCTATCTGGAACGTGCGCAGCCGGACCTGCACGCTCGGGTCGATCTGTTGGTCAAGCTGGCGCAGGCGGTGGACTACGCGCATCGGCGCGGGATCATCCATCGCGACCTGAAGCCGTCGAACATCCTCGTCGATGAACACGGCCAGCCGAAGATCCTCGATTTCGGCATCGCCCGCCTGCAGGACGAGGCCGAGGCCGGGATGACCCGCGCCGGCCAGGTGATGGGCTCGCTGCCGTACATGGCGCCGGAACAGCTGGAAGGCCATGCCAACGAAGCCGATGCGCGCAGCGACGTGTATGCGCTGGGGGCGATCGGCTACGAGCTGCTGGCGGGCCGCTTGCCGCATCCGGGGCTGTCCACCTCCTCGCTGATCGAGGCGCTGATGATCGTGCGCCGCGAGGAGCCGACCCCGCTCGGGCGCGTCAACCGCGCCGCGCGCGGCGACCTCAGCCTGGTGGTGATGAAGGCGCTGGCATCCGAACCGGCGCAGCGCTACGAAACGGCGGCGGCCTTCGCCGATGACCTGGAAGCGGTGCTGGCCTCGCGCCCGATCAAGGCGCGCGCGCCCACCTGGACCTACCGCAGCGGCCGCTTCATCCGCCGAAACCGCGCATTGAGCGCGGCGGTGGCGGTGATCTTCATCTCGCTGGTATCGGCGACCGTCATCAGCACCCTGGCGGCGCAACGTGCCCGCGCGGCCTTGGCCGAATCACAGGCGCGGGCGCAGCAGCTGGCGGCGGTGAACGGCTTCCTCAACACCATGCTGCAATCCGCCGACCCCGACGAAGGCGAGAGCTCCGACATCAGCCTGCGCGAATGGCTGCAGGCGACCGACCGAGATTTCGGGAATCAGGGTGCCAAGCTACCACCCGAGGTACGGCAGATCCTGGCCACCACCATCGGCGGCGCTTTGCTGCACCTGGGCGAGTCCGAGCGCGCCTATCAGCGCTTCAAGCAGGCGCATGCGCTGTCGCTGCGGCGCAATGGCCCGAATGCAGCGGAAACCCTGAGCGCGGCAGCCAACGAGGCGCTGGCGCGTGGTGGCATCGGTCAGGTCGATGCGGGGGAGGCCGAGCTGAGGCGGATTTTCGCCATCGCGAAAACCCAGAACAATGCCAAGCTGCAGATCGAGGTCGGCACCGCTTTGGTGACCTTGCTGGGCAACGCGCAACGTCCCGAGGATGCGCGGACAATCTCCGGCTCCATCTACGAATTGGCCCGCAAGACCCAGGGGGCCAACACGCCGGATACGCTGGCGGCGTTGCACAATCACGCATCGACGGTGTTTGCCAGTGGCGATGCGGCTGCCGCCGAGCCGCTGGCGCGGCAAGCTTGGCAGGGCCGCAGCAAGCGCTTCGGTGCCGAACACCCACTGACCCTGTACAGCTACAACCTGCTGGGTGCCGTCCAGCAGCAGCTTGGCCGTACCAAGGAGGCGGAAACCATCACCCGCGCTGTGCTGGCCGCGCGGCGCAAGAGCTTGGGCAATATTCATCCGTCCACGTTGACCACGCTCAACAATCTGGTGGTGATCCTGGTCCAGCAAGGTCGCCTGCAGGAGGTCGAGCCCTTGCTGAATGAACTGGTCAGTTCCACCCGCGAACGGCTCGGTCCCGATGCTTCCCTGACCTTGGGGGCCGAACACAATCGTGCCTATGTGCTGGAAGATCTCGGCAAGCTGGACGAATCCGAAGCGCAGTTGCGCGACCTGCTGGTGGCCCTGAACGGCAAGCACAATCCGCTGCTGCTGATCGCTCGCAACGACTTGGCCCTGTTGCTGTCCCGCCGCGGCCGTTACGACGAGGCCATTGCGCTGATGCGTTCGGTGCTGGCCGATGGCCCAACCCTGCTGGGTGCGGCGGACAACCCGATGATGGCCATTTATCGCAGCAATTACGGCCGTGTGCTTGGCCGCGCCGGCAGGCGCGAGGACGCGTTGGCGGCGTTTGCCGCAGCCCAGCCGCTGTTGGATGCCAAGCTGGGGCCGGACCACGAGCGTAGCAAGCGCAATCGCGCGTTTGCCGAAACAGTGCGTGCCGGCGGCAGGCTCGAGTAAGCGGTCGTAGCGAAGCAAATCGATAGCGGTGATATGCTCCGCGACCGTTTTCGACAACCAAAGGATATGGAATGAAGAAGGTCGTATTGCTTGCGATGTTGGTGTTCGCGTCGTCCATGATGGAGGCTTCCGCAAGCACCCCTTCGACGGAGAGCGTGTCGAGTGATTTCTGGAGTTGGTTGACGTCGTTGTTCGTGGATGCCGGTGATGCGCGTTACATCGTCAAGGCCGATGGAACAATTTACGACTGTTAGTTGGCAGTGCGCTGACAACGCTGCGAATCACCTGGTCAGCGCATCCCCGATGCGTGGGCAAGCGGCACCCCCTGCATCCGAAACGCAATCGACACCAGCCGCCCGCCGCGATTGACCTGGACCACGAAGTGCAGGTGCGGGGCGGTGCTGTAGCCGGTATTGCCGGAGCTGCCGATGCGCTCGCCGGCTTCAACCCGCTGGCCCGGCACGACCTGCGCGCCGGCGGGGGCGAGGTGTCCGTACAGCGCCATGCTGCCGTCGTCGTGCAGGATGCGGATGTAATTGGCGCGTGCGGCGTCGCGTGCCGCATCGGTGCCATGTTCGCGAAAGCCGGTTTCCACCTGCAGTACGATGCCGCTGCGTGCGGCCAGCACCGGGGTGCCGACCGGCGCGGCAATGTCGAGCGCGTAGCGGTTCTCGTCGCTGTCGTGGCTGAAACGGCCGTCAAAGCCCTGGTCGATGCGCGCCGCGTCCAGCCGCAGCGGCAGCAGGTAGGTGATGTCGCGCGGCTTGGCATTGCTGCTGCCGGGCACGCCGTTCAGACGCAGCTGCATCCTGCCTTCGCGGGCCGGCGGCGGGCGCAGCCGGGTGAGCAGGACGCTGCTGCCTGCAGGCACGCTGGCGCGCGCCGGCAGCGCGGGCTCGGCCTGTGGGCGGGCGCCACTGGCGACATCGAGCCGGACTTCAACCGGGCCGGGCAGCAGGTTGTCGGCCCAGGCCTCGAAGCCGCCATCGACGGCGACGATCCGAAGCCTAGCGACGGCGTCACGCGTCGTGGTTGGCGGTGGATCGCGGGCAGGGGCCGCCGGTGCGACGCACAGGAGCAGGCAGGTTGCGAGAAGCAGCTGGCGCATGCGGCCAGTATGCCGTAGCCGGGAAGGCATGACTGAATATGCCATCGCTTCATGCGTATAAAGCGATTGACAATCTGTGAATCAACAGGCACACTGGCCGCATCCATCAAGACCGGCGGAGGGACAGGCCCTTCGATGCCGGGGCAACCGGGAGGCGGTTCGCGCAACGCGATCGTCGCCAAGGTGCCAAATCCTGCGGAGACTGCAGTCTTCCGAAAGATGGGTGTGGTCATGCCATGCGGCATGGCACGCCATGCTTCGGTGCACGACGGCTCCCGGTCTTGCTGGCCCTTCCGCACCGGAGCATCGCCGTGAACCTTGCCGAACGCATCGACGCCAACAGCCAACCCCTTCCCCGGGCTGCGGGCGCGATGCGTCCGGTGCGGATTGTCGAGGCCGAAGTCCGGCGCGGGGCGGTCGATGCGGTGCTGGCCACCCGTCACGCCGGTACCCGTCGGCTGCGCCTGAACTACGAATTGGTCGGCCCGGAGGGTGCGCCGGTGGTGTTCGTGGCTGGCGGCATTTCCGCCCATCGCCACGTCGCCGCCAATGCCTTGGCGCAGGAACCGGGCTGGGCGCAGGGATTGCTGGACCCGGGCCATGCCCTGGATCCGTCCCGTTTGCGGGTGCTGGCCTTCGATTACATCGGCGCGGATGGCAGCATTGATGCGCCCATCGACACCGCCGACCAGGCCGATGCCGTGACCCTGCTGCTGGATGCGCTCGGGATCGACACCTTGGCAAGCTGGGTGGGCTATTCCTACGGTGCGCTGGTGGGGCTGCAGTTGGCGGTGCGGCACCCGCAGCGACTGCGCAAGCTGGTGGCGGTCAGCGGCGCACACAAGCCGCATCCCTATGCGGCGGCCTGGCGCGCGTTGCAGCGCAAGGCGGTGGCACTGGGGCGCTTGCAATGCATGGACGCGCAGGGGCTGTCGCTGGCCCGGCAATTCGCGATGCTGAGCTACCGCACGCCGGAGGAGTTCGGTGAACGCTTTAATGCACCGGCGCAAATCTGCAATGGCCAGGTGCGGGTGGCGGCCGAAGACTATCTCGACGCCGCCGGCGCACGATTCGTCGAACGTTTCGATGCGACCGCCTGGCTGCGCCTGTCGGAATCGATCGACCTGCATCAGGTCGATCCTGCACAGGTCGGCGTGCCGACGACCGTGGTGGCGGTCGAA
>NZ_JADZDS010000144.1 GCF_020850895.1 Thermomonas sp.
GCGCCGCCTGCCGCAGATCGATGCCTGGCTGAAGCAGCACGGCGTGTAAGCCGTGCGATCGAGGGCAACGGACAGGCCCCGCGATGCGGGGCCTTCTGCGTGAGCCTTGGCGCGCCGACGGCTACGCTTCGTCCTTGTACGCATCCACCGGAATGCAAGCGCACATCACGTTCTTGTCGCCGTGCACGTTGTCGACGCGTGCCACCGGCGGCCAGTACTTGACCTGCTTGAGGCTGGCCAGCGGGAACGCCGCCAGTTCGCGCGGGTAGGCGTGCGTCCACTCGCTGGCGCTGACCTGCACCGCCGTGTGCGGGGCGTGCTTGAGCGGGTTGTCGGCACGGTCGAGCTTGCCATCGATCACATCCTGGATTTCCGCGCGGATCTGGATCATCGCGTCGATGAAGCGGTCGAGTTCGTGCAGCGATTCCGACTCGGTCGGTTCCACCATCAAGGTTCCGGCAACCGGGAAGCTCAGCGTCGGGGCGTGGAAGCCGAAATCGATCAGTCGCTTGGCCACGTCTTCGGCGCTGATCCCGGAGAGCTTCTCCAGCGGACGCAGATCGAGGATGCATTCGTGCGCGACCAGGCTGTTGCGGCCGGTGTACAAGGTGGGGAAGCAGGATTCCAGTCGCTTGGCGATGTAGTTGGCATTGAGCATCGCCACCTGGGTCGCCTTGCGCAGGCCGCTGGCACCCATCAGGGTGATGTACATCCAGCTGATCGGCAGGATCGAGGCACTGCCGAAGGTTGCGGCGGCGACCATCGCTCCTCCACCGACCCCGGGCGTGCGCAGTCCGTCGCGGCTGAGTGCATCGGGGAGGAACGGCGCGAGGTGAGCCTTCACCGCGCACGGACCGACACCCGGGCCGCCGCCGCCGTGTGGAATGCAGAAGGTCTTGTGCAGGTTCAGGTGCGACACATCCGAACCCCACTTGCCGGGCTTGGCCAACCCAACCAATGCGTTCATGTTGGCGCCGTCGGTGTAGACCTGGCCACCGTGACTGTGGACTATGTCGCAGATTTCGACCACGTCTTCCTCGAACACGCCGTGGGTGGATGGGTAGGTCAGCATGATCGCGGCCAGGTTGGCCGAGTGCTTCTCGGCTTGTCGGCGGATGTCTTCGACGTCGACATTGCCGTTGCCATCGCACTGGGTCACCACCACGTGCATTCCGGCCATTTGCGCACTGGCAGGGTTGGTTCCATGGGCCGAGGATGGAATCAGGCAGATATTGCGATGGCCCTCGCCGCGCGATGCGTGGAATGCGCGGATCGCCAGCAGGCCGGCGTATTCGCCCTGTGCACCGGAGTTGGGCTGAAGGCTGACCGCATCGTAGCCGGTGATCTCCTCCAGCATCGCTTCCAGGCCTGCGATCAGCTCGCCGTAGCCGCGTGCCTGCGCAGCAGGCGCCAAGGGGTGGAGGTTGGCGAATTCGGGCCAGGTGACAGGGACCATCTCCGCAGTGGCGTTGAGCTTCATCGTGCACGAACCCAGCGGGATCATGGTGCGATCCATCGCCAGATCCTTGTCGGCAAGTTGGCGCAGGTAGCGCAACAGTTCATGTTCGCTATGGTGGGTGTTGAACACCGGATGGGTGAGGTAGCGACTGGTGCGGCGCAGTGCTTCCGGGATCAGGTTCGGTGCATCCGATTCCAGCGCGTCCACCGAGGGGAGCGGTTTGCTTTCACCGAACACTTCCCACAGCAACTCGATGTCGCTGCGGGTGGTGGTTTCGTCCAGCGAGATGCACAGGGAGCCGTTGCCACGCGTGCGCAGGTTGATGCCGTGTGCGCGTGCGCGTGCGGAGAGCGCAGCGCCCTGGTCGCCGGTATCGATGCACAGGGTATCGAACGCATTGGCGTGCACCGTGGCATGGCCGAGCTGTTCCAACCCGACCTTGAGGATGGATGTATAACGGGCGATGCGCTGGGCAATCCGCTTGAGTCCACGGGGACCGTGGTAGACCGCATACATGGATGCCATCACCGCCAGCAGCACCTGCGCGGTGCAGATATTGGAGGTGGCCTTCTCGCGGCGGATGTGCTGTTCGCGAGTCTGCAGGGTCAAGCGGTAGGCAGGGTTGCCTGCGGCATCGATCGATACGCCGATCAGTCGGCCCGGCATCGATCGCTTGTAGGCATCGCGGCAGGCCATGAAGGCAGCATGCGGGCCACCAAAGCCCATGGGTACGCCGAAGCGCTGGCTGCTGCCGACCACGATGTCGGCGCCCATTTCGCCCGGCGGCTTGAGCAGGGTCAATGCAAGCAGGTCACTGGCGACCACGAGCAGCGCGCCGTGCCCATGGATGACCTCGGCATCGTGCATCCAGTCGGCGATCCAACCGCTGGAAGCGGGATAGGACACCAGCACGCCGAAATAGTCGCCAGTGGCGAGTTTGGCATGGAATTCGTCTGTTGAATGCACCACATCGACGTCCAGGCCCAGTGGCTCGGCGCGGGTGCGCAGCACATCGAGTGTTTGCGGATGGGTGTCGCCGGAGACCAGCAGGGTATTGGACTTCGATTTCGACGAGCGCTTGGCCAAGGTCATCGCTTCGGCTGCGGCGCTGGCTTCGTCCAGCAGCGAGGCATTGGCGATGTCCATTGCCGTGAGATCGGCGACCATGGTCTGGAAGTTGATCAGGGCTTCCATTCGCCCTTGCGAGATTTCCGCTTGGTACGGCGTGTAGGCGGTGTACCACGCCGGATTCTCGAGGATGTTGCGCAGGATCACGTTCGGGGTATGCGTGCCGTAATACCCCTGTCCGATGAAGCTGCGGTAGGCCTGGTTGCGGGACGCGATGTCACGGATGCGCGCCAGCGCATCGACTTCGCTCACCGCATCCGGCAGCGAAAGCGTGCCGCTGGCCTTGATCGAATCCGGGACGATGGCCTGGGTGAACGCGTCCAGCGAGTCGAAGCCAAGGGCCGCGAGCATCTCCGCGATCTCGGCATCATTCGGGCCGATGTGGCGGGCAACGAAGGCGTCGTGTTGTTCGAGCGAGTGGAGCGAAGGCTGGGTCATGGTGGCATCCGGGCGCGTGGCGCGTTGATGGGATGCCCGCTCTGTCCTTCTGCCTGAGAGTTTGAACCGCATCGCCGAGGGGAGGGTGGCGAACGCAGCGGTCTTGCCCCTTCGGCGCCAGCTCGCGCGGTTCAGACGCGTGCGGGTCTCTCCAGAGTGTGTTCACACGGCGGTCATTGGCCTGAGCGATTCCGGGCAGTTGCGCCTTCGGCAGCCTCGCGTGACCGGTGACACGCGCGCTTCTCCCACCGTGCCAAGGAATTATACAAGGCCGGGGCCGCCGGGTCCGTACAATCCGTCCATGTCCCCCGGTGATCCACCTTCGACGCGGCACCTGGCCTTGCTTTTGGGCGGCTTGGCCATGTTCGGCCCGTTCTCGATCGACACCATCTTCCCCGCGTTTCCGCAGATTGGCGCGCATTTGGGCGCAGACAAGCTGGCGATGCAGCAGACCATCAGCGTCTACCTGCTGGCCTATGCGGCGATGAGCCTGGTGCACGGGCCGCTGTCCGATGCGCTGGGGCGCAAGCGGGTGATTCTGGTGGGGCTGGCGGTGTTCACCCTGGCTTCGGTCGGCTGTGCGCTGTCGACCACGCTGTCGGAACTGCTGGCGTTCCGCGCCCTGCAAGGCTTGAGTGCGGGTGTCGGATTGATCGTTGGCCGTGCGGTGATCCGCGACGTGCTGCACGGCGATGATGCGCAGCGGCTGATGAGCCAGGTGTCGATGATCTTCGGCATCGCGCCGGCGGTGGCGCCGGTGTTGGGCGGCTGGCTGTTGGGCTGGCACCGCTGGCCGGCGATCTTCCTGTTCCTCGCGAGTTTCGCCGCACTGCTGGCCGTGGCGGTATGGCGTGGCTTGCCGGAAACGCATCCGCCGGAGGCGCGGCTGCCCTTGCGGGCGGGCCCGCTGTCGCGCAGCTACCTTGGCATTGCGCGCAATCCGCGGTTCCTGCGCTTGTCCGCGGCGGCGGCAATGAACTTCGGCGCGCTGTTCCTGTATATCAGTTCGGCACCGGCCTTTGTTCTGGACTTGTTGACGCTGGACGAAGATCAATTCGGCTGGTTCTTCATCCCGATGATCAGCGGCATGATGCTGGGTGCGTTCGCGTCAGGGCGTGCAGCCGGTCGCATCGACGGGCAGCGCATGGCCACCTGGGGTTTCGCCTGTTGTGGCATCGCAATGGTATTGAACGTCGGCTACAACCTGCTGGCCAGTCAGCCGACCTTGCCCTGGGCCGTGCTGCCGGCCAGCCTCAACGCGTTCGGCATCGCGCTGGCCTTTCCGATCATCACCCTTGCCATCCTCGACATGTATCCGCAGCAACGCGGCAGCGCGTCCTCGCTGCAAGCCTTCCTGGGTCTGCTGGTGAATGCAGTGATCGCAGGCTCACTCTCCTCGATGCTGAGCGGCAGCGGACTGGCCCTGGCGATCGGCGCATCCGCGTTTGCGCTGATCGGCTGGATGTTCTGGTGGTGGGAAACCCGTGGTGCTCCGCAGCCACTGCGGGTGCCGCCGTCGCCCACGGTACTGGAGCCGACCGACCAGATGTAACGCAGGTCTCGTTTGCCGGGTTTGACGACGTTGGCGTCAAGCCTTGCACCGCATCCACGCATACACCGGCAGGCCCGCCAGCAGCAGGACCCCGCCCCAGAGCAGCGCTTCCGTCCCGGTGCCGATCAATGCGTACAGGCTGAAGGCCAGCGCCAGCAACGCCGCGGGCTTGCCGCCTTGGCCGCGGCGCAGCCAAGCGGCACAGCTGGCGATGTAGGGCAACAGGGTGGCAGCGGTTGAAAGCAGGATCACGAAGGTGAACATCTGCACCAGCGATCTGCTGAAGTTGCTGTAGACCAGCACCGTCGCCAGCACACCCACCAGCAGGATGCTCGGCGCAAGCGTGCCACGCGTATCCTTGCGCGCGAAGAATGCCGGCAGCAGGCGGTCGTCCGCTGCCGCCAGCGCCACCTGTGCGGCCGCCATCACCGAACTGTTGAGCGCGCCGAGGCAGGAGATCGCGGCGACAAGCGCAATCCCCAGGCCGGCCCGGGAACCCCACAGCAGGCGTGCCGCATCGGCCATCGGGGCGGTGGATACCTGCAACTGCGCCAACGGCACGATGCCGATCACCGCGCTCACCGTGAGGACCGTGGCGATGCCGGCGAGCAGGGTGCCGAGCACCGTGGCGCGCGGAATGGTGCGCTCGGGCCGTTCTATCGAGCCTGCCGGCACCGTTGCCGTCTCCAGCCCCAGCAAGGACCACACGGTCAGCGCGACAGTGGCATTGATCGCCTGCGGGAGTGGCTCGGTGCTGGGGTTCAGTGGTCGGTAGTGGCTGCCGTCGATGAGCCAAATGGCGATTCCACCAAACAGCAGCAAGGGCAGAAATTTGAGCACGGTCAGGATGATCTGCACGCGTCCGAATTCGCGCATGCCGGCGAGGTTGATCCCGATGCAGAACCAGAGCGCTGCCAGTGCACAGGCTGCAGACCGCAGCGGCGTTGCTACCAGTCCGGGAAAGATCGCGCCGAGGCTGCCGGCAAAGGCGACGGAGATCGCCGCACAACCGGTCCAGTTGCAGATCCAGTAGCTCCACGCCACCAAGAACCCGGGTAGGTCGCCAAACGCATTGCGCGCAAAGGCATAGGGTCCGCCGGTTTGTGGCCAGCGTATCGCCAGCCGCGCGAGGGTCGCTGCCAATGCAAGCGCGCCGGTCAGCGTGATCGCCCAGCCGAACAGGCTGATGCCGCCGTATGGCGCAAGCGCTGCCGGCAACAGGAACACGCCGCTACCAATGATCGTGCCAACGACGAGCGCCGTCGCTGACCACAGGCCCAGTGCTTTGTGCGCTTCCCTTGGCATGCAAGCCTTGAAGGTCTCCGATGTGCGGCAGCGACGGGCAGGCACTCAGTCGGCGCGTTCTCGATACGCCGCCCGCAACAGTTCGTGGAAATGATGGACCCCGGTTTCGCGCAGAGGGTTCAACCTTCCCGGCAGGTAACTGCCGGACGCAAGCCCGCGTTGCACGGCCTCGCAGATGCCGATGTCCTCGTGTTGCACGGAGTCGCTGAAGCTGAGGTCGGCGTCGCGTTTGGCCGTGTCACCTGTCTCCGCGTAATAACTGTCGAATACGACCCGGCAGCGATCCACGCCCAGTGGCACCACGGCATTGGTCTGCAAGCGGCCGGGCAGGATGTTCAGCATCGTGTTCGGCCACAGCCAGTAGTACAGCGCGTCGCCATTGCCGTACAGGGTGTCAGCGCTTTCCAGCGGGCTCCATTGCAGCGAATGCCACGCCGATAATTCGGTCTTGTAGCTGCGGTAGTCGAGCAGTCTGTTCAGGCCGGGATGCACATGCGGGACGTGGTAGCCCTCGAGATAATTGTCGACATACACCTTCCAGTTGCAGGCGATGTCGTAGCTGACGCGATGATGGTTCGCGTAGTGCGCCAGCCCACGCGCGCTGCCGAGGCGTTGCGCGATGCCGGCGACGAATTGTTCGAACGGTGGCGCGCTGTCTGCATCCACCGCAGCGAACACCAGCCCCTGCCAGACCTGCACCGCCAGTTGCGGCAGGCGGATGTCGGCGAGGTTGAAGTCCTGCGCTCCGCGCATCTCCGGTGCCGCGCAGAGCTGGCCATCCAAGGCGTAGGTCCAGCCGTGGTAGCGGCAACTCAGCGACCGTGCGCCCTTGCCGTCGCAGACTGCGATCGGCCCGGCACGGTGGCGGCACACGTTGTGCAGGACGCGGATCTCGCCATCCGCGCCGCGCACCGCCAGCACCGGCAGGCTGGCGAGGTCCGCGACCACGTGGTCACCGGCATCGTGCAATTGAGAGACATGCGCGACCAGGTGCCACGCGCGATCGAATACCGCGCGACGGTCGAGTTGGATGGTCGACGCATCGACATAGAATCCGGCCGGCAATGCGGTCGCCGTGGCGGCAGACTGCGGGGCAAGGTCCTCGTGCATGGCGGCAGTATCGCGCAAGCGCCCTTCGGCGTGCGGGCCTCCGATTCACGGAGTTGCCCGCGCCACCGAACATCACCTTCGCCGCCTCAGCCGGGGGGTGCAGGCGTTGCAGCCGCCGCCGCCGTCGCGCCTTCGGCACTCCAGCCGCAGGTCTGCCCCGCGTTCTGCTGTTTCAGCCAGTCCTGCAGCGGGGCAAAATATTCCAGCAGCGGCTTGGCGTCGATCCGGTCGCTGCCGGTGAGTTCTTTCAGGGTCGCCTGCCAGGGTTGGCTGGCACCACGCGACAGCATCGCCCAGTACCTGCGGCCCGCTTCCTTGTTGCCGTAGAAGCTGCATTCGTACAGCGGGCCCTTGTGGCCGGAGGCGTCGCACAGCGCCTTGTAGAACTGGAATTGCAGGATGTTGGCGAGGAAATAGCGCGTGTAGGGTGTGTTGGCGGGAACGTGGTACTTCGCGCCCGGATCGAAGAAATCCTCGCCGCGCGGCGTGATCGGGGCGACGCCCTGGTACTTCGCCTTCAGTGCCCACCACGCCTGGTTGTAATGATCGGGCGTGATCGAGCCGTCGAACACGCCCCAGCGCCAGCGGTCGATCATCAGACCGAACGGCAGGAATGCGACCTTGCTCAGCGCCATCCGCATCTGCGCGTTGACCAGCGCTTCCTGAGTCTGCTGCGGCTTCGCCACCAGGCCCACCGAGGCGAGGTATTGCGGTGTCATCGACAACACGATGGTGTCGCCGATGGCTTCATGGAAGCCGTCATTGGCGCCGCCCTGAAGCAGCGGCGGCTGACTGTTGTAGGCGAGGTCGTAATAGATGTGGCCCAACTCGTGGTAGATGGTGGTCAGGTCTTCCTCGGTCGGCTTGATGCACATCTTGATGCGCACGTCGCCCTGCATGTTCATGTCCCAGGCGCTGGCGTGGCACATCACCTCGCGGTCCAGCGGCTTGATGAACTGGGTCTTCTGCCAGAAGCTCTCCGGCAGCGTGCGCATGCCCAGCGAGGTATAGAAATCCTGGGCGCGCTGCATCATCTGGGTGGCGGTGGCGAGCTCGGCCGCACGCTGGGCCTGGAAGCCGCGATCCGATGCGGACAGGCCCGGCGTGTTGGCACTGAACAGCGCGCGCCCGAAGTTGGCTTCCTGCGCGCGTTGCAGGGCGGCATTCACGTCGAGGCTGCCGGCATTCGGATAGGGCGCGAGGATGTCCCAGAGGTTGCTCCAGTCCTGTTGCCATTGGTTGCCCATCAAATGCGCGGGCAGCATGCCGCCGGCCACCTCGCCCTTGTCCTTGCCGTACTTGGCGTCGAGCTTGCCGCGCGTGTAGCAGTGCAGTTGTTCGTACAGCGGCTTGACCTCGTCCCACAGGCGATCGGTCTCGTGCGCGAACTCGGCCGGCGTCATGTCGTAGCCGGAGCGCCACATTTCGCCGGCGTTGGCGAAGCCCATTTCCTTGGCGCCCTTGTTCACCAGGGTGACGAAGCGGGTGTAGTCGCCACGCATCGGAGCGCCCACCGTATGCCAGCCCTGCCAGGCATCGAGCTGGGCGGCGTAGTCGCGGCTGCTGGCCAGCACGTCGGAAAGCTGGCCGATGTCGCGGCAGGTCTTGTCGGCACCGCTGCCGGTGCAATAGCTGCCGCTGCCGTACATGCCTTCCAGCTTGCTGGCGATCTGCGCGAGCTGGGCCAGTTCCTTCGGGTCGCGCGGCGCCGGCATGGCGGTCATCAACTTGAGCAGCTTGATCGAGCGTGCTGCTTCGGGCGACATCTGTCGGCCCTCGAATCGCTTCGCCTGCGCGATCCATTCGTTCAGCCGGGTCAGCCAGCGTTCGTTCGCCTTGGCTGCGATCAGCTCGCTGTCGCTGTTGATGTAGGTATTGGATAGCCATTGCGCCGAATTGAGCTCGGTGCTGACCTCGCGCATTTCCTTGTTGACGCGCGCCACGAACTGCTCGGGGGTTTCGTTGGCGGGTGCGGCGTTGGTGCTGGTGCCTGCTGTCGGGCGGTTGCCGCCGCCGCAGGACGCCAAGGTGAAGGCGAGGGAGGCAGCAACGGCGAGGGCGAGGAGATGGGTGCGCGGCATGGCCTGAGGGATCCTGTGCGAAATGGGCAGGGGAAGCAGAAGACTAGCAGTTGGGCGGCGACCGGCAACTGCATCGACTGGTCGTCCAGGATTCGTCGAAATTCCGGGCGTTCGTCACCGGTAGGCGTCACAAGGCGTTTGGTCCATGCGTGCAACCATCGACAGCGCCAAGCGGTAGCCCAGGTAGACGCTCATCGGGTTCACCTTCGAGGCCTGGTCTTCCCGGCGGTGCAGGACGTGCATCCAGTTGCGGTCCAGTCCATGAAGGGTTATCGCTGGAATTTTCTTCGCCGTGAATGCGTTTGAATCGGAAGCCGATCCACCGATCGTGACATGTGAGAACGGGATGTCCATGCTATTGGCCACATCCACCGCCAGTCGTTCCAGTGTCCTGCTCGACATGTTGTCGGCGACCTGTGGTCGGGCCAGGCCGAGGCTGTCGATATTGATCATGGCGCAATAGCTGGCCAGCTGTTCGTGCGGGATGGCGCTCACCATGGCGCGGGACCCCACCAGGCCATTTTCCTCGCGGCCAAACGCCACGAAGACCAAGGTCTTCTTCAGCTGCATGCCGTGGAGCGTCCGGTATAGATGTGCGAGTGCGACTTGGCCCGTCCAGTTGTCCACGGCACCGCAGCCATCGCCGATCTTGTCGTAGTGCGCCCCGATGACGATTTTTTCCGGCGATTCTCCAGGCAGGATCAGGACCAGGTTCTCGACCCCGTCGTAGGCATCGAAACGGTCGATCCGGAAATCCGAATCCTGCGCGCCCAGACGAGTCAGCATAGCCCGCACGGCGGGGAGGCGGCCTGCGTTGTCGCAAGGGACGGATGCGAATTCGCTCGCGATCTCCGCCGGGGTTGAAATCCGCAGTCCCGGATGCTCCTGTGCGGCGCCGGGCGACAAGGCGATCGGAAACATGAGGCCGAACAGCAGTCGGCGGCACCAGTGCAGACAGTCAAGCTTGGGCAAGGCAGGCTCCTTGGTGTTTGCGTGGCCAGAGGTACGCGCGGGCACCCGGCCTTGCTCGAAGGCTCGAATTGGGCTCCTGCGTGGATCGTAGCGGTTTTACTGCCTGCGGTTCGACGCGGCGCTCGAGATCAATCGCAAACCAATGACGCTGTAGTTATTGATCCTTATCGCAGGATCAAACCCCGATCTCCGTCGATCAAGCCGCGTGCCTGCAACCAGCACCACGCGTCTTCCGCGTCCCGTTCGACATAGGCCTGCGCCGAGCCCAGCCGGAAGGTGTAGCCCCAGGCATCCATATCGGCCCAGATTCGCTCGCGGCCCACGCCGGGCAGGGCGTCGCCCAGCAGGCCCTGCAACACGCAAACGGCGTCTTCTTCCGGCACCGAATCGGTGGCGTCGGTGTGCACCTGTGCGCGGCGTTCCGGCGGCAGCACGATCAGGTGGCCGGATTCGTGCAGCAGTGAGTGCACCGGCGTGTCGGCGCGTGCGTACACCGTGCAGCCGATGATGCCGGCTTCGCGTTCGCCCCAATAGCTGCCGGGAATGGGTGTGTCGTCGGCAACGCGCTGCAGTCGCAGGCCATAACGTGCGAGCAGGGCGGTGGCGGCATCGAAGCCGATGTCCTGCATGGTCAGCACGGTGGACGTGGCCACGGCCGCGGTCGGAGCAGGGACGGGATGGCCTGATCGTTCCTGCATGGTGCGTGCGGTCCGCCCTCCCGTGCCTCGGAGAGCGCGCGTGGATCAGTCGCCCGTGGCGGCCGACCCGCGGTCGGGCAGAGAGACCGAGATGTCGAGCACGTCCTGGTCGCCGTTCTTGACCAGGTCGACCTTGACCTCGTCGATGTCCACGTTGACGACGTACTTGCGGATGACTTCGAGGATCTCGCGTCGCATCAGCGGCAGGTAGTCCGGTGCGCTGGCCGAGCTGCGTTCCTGCGCGATCAGGATCTGCAGACGGGACTTGGCGGTCTCGGCGGTGTTCTTCTTGGGCTTGAGGAAGTCGAAGATGGACATGGCTCAGCCTCCGAACAACTTGCTGAAGAAGCCTTTCTTCTCGACCGTGGTGAATCGCATCGGCCGATCCTCGCCGAGCAGGCGCGCCACCGCATCGTCGTAGGCCTGGCCTGCCATCGATTCGGGGTCCGTGATCACCGGCTCGCCCTTGTTGGAGGCGTTGAGCACGTCGCCGGATTCCGGAATCACGCCAATGGTCTTCAGCGCCAGCACGTCCTCGACATCCTTGATCGACAGCATCTCGCCGCTCTCGACCCGCTGCGGGCTGTAGCGGGTCAGCAGCAGGTGCGCCTTGACCTCGCCGTCGCCGCGCTCGGCGCGGTGGGTCTTGGAGGAGAGCAGGCCGAGCACGCGATCGGAATCGCGCACCGAGGATATTTCAGGATTGACCACGACGACCGCGCGGTCGGCGAAGTACATGGCGAGGAAGGCGCCTTTCTCGATCCCGGCCGGGGAGTCGCAGACGATGTAGTCGAAGCCGTCGGCGGCGAGGTCCTTGAGCACCTTCTCGACGCCGTCGCGCGACAGCGCGTCCTTGTCGCGGGTTTGCGAAGCGGCCAGCACGAACAGGTTTTCGAAGCGCTTGTCCTTGATCAGCGCCTGCCGCAGCGTGGCTTCGCCGTGGATGACGTTGACGAAGTCGTAGACGACCCGGCGTTCGCAGCCCATGATCAGGTCGAGGTTGCGCAGTCCGACGTCGAAGTCGATGACGGCAACCTTCTTGCCGCGCCGCGCGAGGCCGGTGGCGAGACTGGCGCTGGTCGTGGTCTTGCCCACGCCGCCCTTGCCCGAGGTGACTACGATGATTTCGGCCAAGCTGGCGTCCTCCATGAAATTGATTGCGGCTTCAGTCGAGCGCCGCGAGTTTGAGTTGACCCGCTTCCAGCCAGACCTGCACCGGCTTGCCGAGCAGTGACTGCGGGATGTCTTCCAGTACCTTGTAGCGACCGGCCACCGCCACCAGTTCCGCATGGAACTCGCGGCAGAAGATGCGCGCGTCTTCGTTGCCTTGTGCACCGGCCAACGCACGGCCGCGCAGCGCACCGTAGATGTGGATGTTGCCATCGGCGAGGACTTCCGCGCCAGCGCCGACCGTGGCCAATACGGTCAGATCGCGGTGTTCGGCGTAGACCTGCTGGCCGGAGCGTACCGGCGTGGTCTGGACCAAGCCGGGGCTTGCAACTGCAAGCGGGGTGCTGGACTGCGGTGATTCCGGGGCGGGCTGTGCCGTGGACTGTGTCGCAGTCGATGCCGGGGCGGGTTCGGGTGCCGCTGCCGAGGCCGGCTCGGCGGCGCTGCGTTCGTAGCTGGCGCGGAACTTCGCCAGCAGCGGCAGGCCGATCTGCTGCGACAGCGCGTCGATCTCCTTGGTGCCGTAGGCCAGCGCGACCGGCAGCACCCCGGCATTGCGCAGGCCGTCGATCAGTGCGCGGGTCTCGGCTTCCGACGGCAGTTTGGCCAGACCGCCGAAATCCAGCACCACCGCCGCACGTTCAAACAGTTTCGGCGCACGTTCCACCCGCTCGCGCATTTCCGCGGCGAGGCGTTCGACATCGAGGGTACGCACGCGCAGGTTGGCGATGCCGACCTGACCGAACTTCAGTTCCCCGGCCTGTGCATAATCCGGCGTCGCACTCATGCGTGGGTGCCGGTCGCGGGCACGACGGCCGCAATCCGCCTGGGTTGCAGCAGCCAAGGGGCGTCGGGGAGGGCATCCCCGTAGGTCGCGTGCACCCATGGGTAGCTGCACAGGGCCTTCATCAGCATCGCCGCCCGCGGGCCGTCACCGGGCATCACGTTCTGGCCGACTTCGCGGAAACCGAAGCTGCCATGGAACAGCAGTGCGTGATCGGCGCCGTGCTCAAGAAACACTTCGCAGGCCAGTTGCGGATAGCGCAGCTCGGCGTAGCTTTGCACGTCGGCATACAACGCGCGACCCACACCACCACCACGGCGGCGGCTGGCGACGACCACGCGGTCGATGTAGAAGAACTCCGGATAGCGCTCGCGGAACCAGGCAAAGTTGCTGCTCGTATGTTCCGCATGGGAGCCAAACCCGAGCAGGAAGCCGGCCAGCGTGCCGTCGCGTTCGGCAACGCGGAAGTATTCGGCGCCGTCGAACAGGTGGCGCAGGCGAGATGCGTCCAATGGCAGGATCGTGGGCCCGGCGGCGTTGTTCAAGGCGAGGACGGAATCCAGGTCCTGCTCACGCACGTCGCGGATCGCGATCGACATTCCGAGAAGCTCCATCATCTCTTGCCGCGACCGTGCCGCAGCGGGTGCCGGTGGATTATCGCATGCACCGACCTGTCGCGACCATGACCATTGGGGTGCTGCGACGCACAACCGGAAACTGTATAAGACGCCATGCTTTCGCAATTTTCCCACACCCGACTGTTGCGTTACGCCGGTCTGTTCACTTGGGCCGTGGTGGGCCTGCCGCTGCTGTATTCCTGGGCGGCCCCGTACATTGCGGATGCCTCCGGTGAGGACCTGGCCTTGCGGCCGATGCCTTGGCAGGGCTGGGCCGCCTATCTGGTATTTGGCTTCAGCTATGCCTGGCTGACGCGCGGGCTGGGACGCCGCGATCGCAGTGGATTCGATTACCTGCTGGTGGTGGTCCTGACCCTGGCCGCATTGGGCGTCAGCTATTTCACCGGTACCGGCTTGGGCAGCGTGCTGTTGATGGTGGCAGCCTGTGTCCTGCCGTGGTTGTTGCCGTTGAAGCTGGGCGTGGCCTGGCTGTTGGCCAGCCAGTTGGCCGTGGCCCCGGTGTTCATCCGTTGGCTGGACTTCCCGCCGCTGGAAGCGCTGATGCAGTCGATGCTGTACGCCGGCTTTTCCGGCTTCGTGTTCGTGGTCAGTCTTGTTGCCCTGCAGCAAACACAGGCTCGGGAGGAACAGCGCCGCCTCAATGCCGAACTGCGCGCCACCCGTGCGTTGCTGGCCGACAGCGCGCGGGTCAATGAGCGCACCCGCATTTCCCGCGAACTGCATGACCTGCTGGGCCATCACCTGACCGCACTCAGCCTGAATCTGGAGGTTGCCGGGCACCTGTCGGAAGGACGGGTGCGTGAGCATGTCCAGCAGGCGCATGCGTTGGCCCGCCTGCTGTTGACCGACGTCCGCGAGGCAGTCAGCCAACTGCGCGAGGGCGGGGCGATCGACCTTGCCGCGGCGCTGCGACCGCTTGCCGAGAACGTTCCCAGCCTCGAAATCGACATGGACATCGAAGAACCATTGACCGTGGATGACCCGGAGCGCGCGCACGTCCTCCTGCGCTGCACCCAGGAAGCCATCACCAACGCAGTCCGGCATTCCGGCGCGAACCACCTGTGGCTGACTGCACGACGTGAGGGGGATCGCGTGCTGCTGCGGGTGCGAGATGATGGTCATGGCAGAGACAAACTGATCCCGGGCAATGGCTTGCGAGGGTTGGAGGAACGCCTGCGCCAGTACGGCGGTCGCCTGGAGGTCGACACCCGGCATGGCCAGGGTTTCCAGCTCACAATGGGCTTGCCGGTGGCCGCCCACGCCGGCATCCGACTGCACGGAGGTATCGACGCATGAGTGAATCCAACCCGATCCGCATCTTCCTGGTCGATGACCAAACCTTGGTCCGGCAGGGCATCCAATCCCTGTTGGGCCTTGCCGATGGCATCGAGGTCGTTGCCGAAGCCAGCGATGGGCGACAGGCGGTCGAGCGGATCCCGCAGGTGCGCCCGGACGTCGTGCTGATGGACATGCGGATGCCGGAAATGTCCGGACTGGAAGCGTTGCAGGCCTTGGGTGCGGCTGGAGCCCTGCCACCGACCATCATCCTGACCACCTTCGACGACGATGCACTGGTGCTGGCCGGGATCAAAGCCGGTGCCAAGGGCTATCTGCTCAAGGACGTGTCGCTGGAACAATTGGTGGGTGCGATCCAGACCGTCGCCCGGGGTGGCTCGCTGGTGCAACCGGCCGTGACCCAACGCCTGCTGTCAGGGCTGGAGCAGATGCGCAACGAGTTCATCAGCCTCGACCGCCCGGATCCGCTGACCGACCGTGAAACCGAAATCCTGCGGCTGATGGCCTCGGGCTTCTCCAACAAGGAAATCGCCAATTCCCTGCACGTTGCGGAAGGCACCATCAAGAACCATGTGTCCAACATCCTGAGCAAGCTGGGTGTGCGCGACCGCACCCGCGCGGTGCTCAAGGCGTTCGAACTGAAACTGGTGTAACCGGGGCAGCCGGGACGGACCGCCGGATGCGCGTCGGGCGGTCGAAACCGGGTGGCGGGATACGGGTCGGTATGGACATGCCGGGGTGGAGTTCCGTGGATGAGCCGGACCTTTCGCGCCGTGGCTGCGGGACGGGTCACGGTTTCATGCTCGCGGTGCTCGCCTGCACTCGCCGTTGTTTGATAGGATGACGGGTCCGTGCGACGCAGTCGACTTGCCGATTTTCCCGGAGACTCCTGAATGACTCGTGTGATCGAGATCCTGATTTCATTGGCGATCGTCGCCGGGCTGTACCTGGCCCTCGGCATCGCATTGCCGTCGTCGCGCCACTTGACCGAGCGAATCGAAACCAACCGCAAGCCCACGATCGTCTTCGACATGATCAACAGCTTCCGGCGCTTCAAGGACTGGAACGCGCTTGCCCAGCGCGATCCGCGCATGCAACTGACCCTGTCCGGGCCGGAAGAAGGCGTGGGTGCCAAGATCGACTACGTCTCGCAGGAAAAGAGCTTGGGCAGCGGAAGCTGGGAAATCGTCCAGTCCGAGTCCAACAAGATGGTCGGCATCAGGATCGAGGATCCGTCACGCGGCAGTAACAAACGCGCCGCGTTCTTCATGCGTCCAACCGGCCGCAACAACCGCAACGTCGAAATCATCCAGACCTACGACGTGGATTACGGTTGGGACATCCTGGGCCGTTATGCCGGCCTGTACGTCACCCGCCACATGGGTGACGACATGAAGCTGAACCTGTCGCGACTGGTGTCGGTGCTGGCGACGATCCCGAACGTTGATTACAACGTGCAGGGAAGCGGGATGGACAAGCCAAGGATCGTCGACCGGCCGGAAGAGGACGTGCTCTACGTGAGTGCCGGTGCGATCGACCGTGGCAATGCCCAGATCCAAGCCGCGATCACCAGCGACGCCGAGTGGCTGAAGCGGGTGATCGAAGCCAATGGCCTCGAGGCCGTTGGCCCGGTGCGCATCGTGACCACCGAGCTTGGGCGCGACACCTACACCTTCGACGTGGCGCAGGTCGTGCGTCGCAAGGGGGGTGGTGCGGTGGGTCGGGTCTCGATCCCCGCGGGCGCGCCGGTGAAGTACGAGCACACCCAGCCCACGCGTGCGGTGATGACCTCCTACACCGGTTACATGGCCGGACTGGAAAACGTGCGCAACGCAGTGCGCGCGTGGGCGGCAGCACATGGGTACGAGATCAAGGACCGCGCTTACGAAGACTACAAGGCGGGTATCGCCGGTTCGTTCACCGAAAGCGGCAAGTTCGACGTCTACTGGCCAATCAAATAACGGCCCGTTTCATTTCGCACAAGCAGACGCCGCGTTTCGACGCGGCGTTTGCATGTGTGGCGCATGCTTCCGGACAATGCTGCGATGCCTGCCCATGACACGCCTGTCTTCGTTGTGTATCGACGCTACCTCGCTGCCATCGGCAGCCTGCTGGCTGGCTTGTCGGTGGCGCTCTCGGCCTATGCCATGCACGCGGCGGCAGCGTCCGATCAAGCACGCCTGCTGCAGGCGGCGATCTTCGCCTTCCTGCATGGGCTGGCGCTGACCGCGCTGGCCCCGCTGGCGCAGCGACCGACCGGCTTGCTGGCATTGGCGATGTTGTTGGGTGGCGTGTTCCTGTTCAGCGGCAGCTTGCTGGCGGCGGCACTGATGGGCTTGGAGCCTGCACTGGCGCCGTTCGGTGGCTCACTGTTGATCGCAGGTTGGCTGTTGCACGCCTACGACCGCCTGCGTGGATGACGAGGGATCGGTGATGACGAAGCAAGCCCGCGGGTTCGATACCGATGCCGCGTTCGCGCATTTGTGCCGGCGTGATCGCAAACTGGGGGCGTGGATGCGCAGGCTCGGCCCGATTCCCGCCGACCCGCGCTGGAGAAAACCCTTCGATCCGGTCGATGCGCTGGCGCGCGCGATCCTCTACCAGCAACTCAGCGGCAAGGCGGCGGCGACGATTGTGGGTCGTGTCGAGGCTGCGATCGACAGTGACCGCTTCCATTGCGACACACTGGCGCGGATCGACGATGCCACGCTGCGCGCTTGCGGCGTTTCGGGCAACAAGACGCTGGCCCTGCGTGACCTCGCACGCCGCGAAGCAGTCGGGGAACTTCCAAGCCTGCGCAAGATGACGGGCATGGACGACGATGCCATCGTCGCTGCCCTGATGCCGGTGCGCGGCATCGGCCGCTGGACAGTGGAGATGATGCTGATGTTCCGGCTCGGCCGGCCCGATGTATTGCCGATCGACGACCTCGGCATCCGCAAGGGCGCGCAGGTCGTGGACAAGGCAGACGCGATGTTGGCACCCAAGGCGCTCGCGGAGCGCGGCGAACGCTGGGGCCCGTACCGCAGTTACGCGAGTTTCTATCTGTGGCGCATCGCCGATGCGGCGGCCGGCGCGAAGCAGCAGGTGGCACGTTCGCAGGATTGATGGCGCGTCGATCTTCCCGGAGAGTGCCTTTGGGCAATGCTGAAGAAGTCCCTCCTGGACGTGTCAGCACACGCAGTTCACGCGGAACAATCACTTCGGTGATCGATCCGCGGCCGACCATCCATGGTCGGCAGGCAACGCCGACTGAACCAGCGTTGCTTTGGATGGCCGGCAGGCTGCCGAGGACATGAACATGTGGTTCAGCGGGCGTGGAACCTTGATGCCGCGTGCTTGTCGGAGTTGGATCGCGAAATGGAACACAAGGAGCTGTGGATGCTGCGAGCGATATGGTGTGTTGCGATGATCGCACTCGTGTGGGTGGCCCCGCTGATGGCGCAGGATGCCGCGCGGCCGCCTGCGGCAGGCGAGACGACGGTGGTGAACGGCGAACGCATCCGGGTGGAAGCGCCGGTGGTGGTGGTGGGCGAACAACCCGGCCCCGGCATGTGGATCGTGCGCAAGGGTGGCCATGATCTCTACCTGTTCGGCACGCTGACGCCGTTGCCGATGCGCATGCAGTGGCAGGCAAAACAATTGAAGGCCGTGCTGGCGCAGGCACAGGAAGTGATCCGCCTGCGTGGCGTCAGTTTCGAGGTCAAGGTCGGGTTCTTCAAGGGCCTGTTCCTGCTGCCGAAATTGCTGGGTGCGCGCAAGAGTCCCGACGGCAAGGAACTGAAGGATCTGGTGGCACCCAATGCCTATGCGCGTTGGCTGGCCATGAAGGCACGCTACATCGGCTCGGATCGCGGCATCGAGCGCTGGCGTCCGCTGTTTGCCGCCCAGGAACTGTATCTGCAGGCGATGAAGAAAAATGGCTTGGAGATGCGCGACGTGGTCTGGCCGGTGGTGGAGAAGGCCATCGAGGAACACCATCCGGTCGTGACCGTGGTCGGCGAGCCGATCGTCATCACCGATCCCAAGCCGCTGCTGGTGGAATGGTCGAAGACGACGCTGGATGATCTCGCCTGCTTCGACAACACGATGCACTACATCGAAACCGATCTGGATGCGATGCGCGCACGCGCCAATGCGTGGTCAACCGGTGATATTGCGGCTTTGCGCAGGCTGCCGCCGGTGGCGCGTTGGGATGCCTGCAACGACGCGATCAGCGAGGCGGGGATCGGCAAGCGTCTGGGCTATGGCGATGCCCGTCGCAGCATCGACGCCAAATGGCTGGCCGCCGCCGAGACCGCATTGGGGCGCAATGCGGTCACCTTCGCGTCCTTGCCGCTGGATCGGATGCTGGGCGCGAATGGCTATCTGGCGCAGATGCAGGCGCGTGGCTACACCGTGATCGCGCCGGATACGGTTGAGGACGACGCCGAGGCTGCTGCCTCCGAGTGAGGCCGATCAGCCGGCTGCACGCGTGGTGGCAGGATTGCCGAGAATCTGCGGCCAGCGACGCAGAATCGCCGCGCGCACGCCGTCGAGGTCGAGCCCGGCCTGCGCCAGCAATTGCGCGCGGGACGCGTGCGGCAGAAACGCGTCGGACAGGCCGAGGTGCTGGATCGGCAGGGTGATGCCTTCGGTCGCCAGCAGTTCCGCCACCGCGCTGCCGGCGCCGCCGGCGATGGCATTGTCCTCCAGCGTCACGAAACCCTCGTGGCTGCGCGCCAGTTCGAGGATCAAGGCCTGATCCAGTGGTTTGACGAAGCGCATGTTGACCACGGTCAACCCAAACTCGCGGCCGACCGATTCCGCGGCCGGAACCATGGCACCAAACGCCATGAGCGCCAACCGGCTGCCGCGCTGACGCAGCTCGGCCTTGCCGATCGGCAAGGTATCCAGCGCCGGCTGCACGGCCACGCCGGGGCCGACATCGCGTGGATAGCGCACCGCCGCCGGCCCGCGGTGGCGGAAGCCCGTGCTCAGCATTTTCCGGCATTCGTTCTCGTCGGCCGGTGCCATCACCACCACGTTTGGCAGGCAGCGCAGGTAAGTCAGGTCGAAGCTGCCGGCGTGGGTGGCGCCGTCGGGCCCGACCACGCCGGCGCGGTCGATGGCAAACAACACGTCGAGGTTCTGGATGGCGACGTCGTGGATCAGTTGGTCATAGGCGCGCTGCAGGAAGGTCGAATAAATCGCGACGACGGGCTTTGCCCCTTCACAAGCCATGCCCGCCGCCAGCGTCACCGCGTGCTGTTCGGCGATGGCGACGTCGAAATAGCGCTCCGGGTATTCCTGGCTGAAGCGCACCAACCCGGAGCCTTCGCGCATCGCCGGGGTGATGCCCATCAAGCCTGGTTCGACCGCCGCCATGTCGCACAGCCAGTCGCTGAACACGTCGGTGTAGGTGGGTTTGCGGGCGCCAGCCTTGCCGAGCAACCCGACCGACGGATCGAACGGCGTCACCGCGTGGTAGCCGATCTGATCGCCTTCGGCCGGCTCGTAGCCCTTGCCCTTGGTGGTGATGACGTGCAGCAACTGCGGTCCCTTGAGGCCCTTGAGCGTCTTGAGGACTTCGGCCAGTGCGGCGACGTCGTGGCCGTCGATCGGGCCGGTGTAGTGGAAACCCATCTGCTCGAACAGGGTGGAGGGCACGAACATGCCCTTCCAGTGCTCCTCCCAACGCTTGACGAAGCGCGCCGGCGGGCTCTTGCGCTTGTCGCCCAGCAGCTTCTTGCCGCCTTCGCGCAGGGCGTTGAGGGTCTTGTTGCCGGTCATCCGGCCGAGCATTTTGGTCAGCCCGCCGACCGCTTCGCTGATCGACATCCGGTTGTCGTTGAGGATGACCAGCAGATTCGGGTCACTGTCCATGCCACCGGCGTGGCCGAGCGCTTCCCAAGCCATGCCGGCGGTCATCGCGCCGTCGCCGATGATGGCCACGATGCGGCGTTCGTGGCCTGCCCGGGCATCGGCAATCGCCATGCCCAGTGCGGCCGAGATCGAGGTCGAGGAATGGCCGACGCCGAAAGTGTCGTAGGGGCTTTCCTCGCGGGCCGGGAACGGTGCCACGCCGTCCTGTTGCTTGACGGTGTGGATGCGGTCGCGGCGGCCGGTGAGGATCTTGTGCGGATAGGCCTGGTGGCCGACATCCCAGACCAGCCGGTCTTCCGGCGTGTCGTACAGGTAATGCAGTACGGTGGTCAGTTCGACCACGCCCAGCCCGGCCGCGAAATGCCCGCCGGACCGACCGACCGATTCGATCAGGAATGCGCGCAGTTCGTCGCACACCGCAGGCAGCTCGGATTCCTGGAGACGGCGCAGGTCGGCAGGGCCGTCGATGCGTGACAGCAGCGGGTAGCGGGTCGAATCGATCATCCCGGCATTGTCGCCCTTGCCGAGGCGATGGGCAACGCGCCGGCATGACTCAGGTTCGAGTGTTTGCACCAAACGCGCGTTTGAAAGTGCGCCGCGCTGGTTCGTCGGGCTCAGCTGCAGCTGCCGCAGCAGGTCGTGCCTTCGGGGTGTTCGGGCGCCGCGCTGGCATGAAAGCCGGCGGCACGCAGGGCGTCACCGATGTCTCTTTCACTGGCACTGCTGTCCACCAGCAGACGGCCACGGTCGATGTTGGCGGTGATCCTGGCGTGCGGGTCGAGTGCGTGCACGGCGAAGGCGATGGAGCGTGCGGAGGCTTCGTCGACCAAGCCAATGACATCGAACAACATGGGGGGGACTCCTTGGTGGGTGGCCGCACATGATCGCGGCTGTGTGATGCGGATGCCTTGACGCTGGTCAGGTCGGTTGAGGTGGAACGGTGTTCGTGACCGGGGCCGGTGGCGTGAATGGAATCGAATCGGGCGCCACTGCGCCGCCACTGATGATGAAGCCCATGGCCTGATCCACGGTCCAGTCCGTGGGCGTGATCAACTCGACCGGTACGATTTCCAGGTAGCCGGAGGTCGGGTTGGGCGTGGTGGGCACGTAGACCGCGGCCAATTCACGCCCGGTTCCGTTTTCACGAATCACCCGGGTGACGAATCCCAACGTTTTCATGTCCCGGTGCGGAAAATCGATCAACACCACGCGCTGGGTGCCGTCGGGTTTTTTTTGCAGGATATCGAGCAGTTTGCGCGCACTTCCGTAGATCGTGCTGGCCAACGGGATGTGCGCAATCATCCCCTCGAACCAGCCCAGCAGACGCTGGCCAATCACGCGACGGGCCAGCCAGCCGACCGCCAGGATCGTGGCGACGGTGGCGGTCAGGGCAATGGCACTCTTGACCCACGGCTGGATCAGCCAGCCCAGCGCACGCGGACTGGTGGCGGCCAGATTCTGCAGCGTGGGTTCGATCAGTGGCTGGCTCAGGCTGCCCAGTCCGACGAAAACGAACTTGAGCACGATCCAGGTCAGCCACAGTGGCAACAGGGTCAACAGGCCGGTCAGGAACAGCCGCTGCAGGCGCTGGCCGGTGGTGAGGGGGGTGGGCATGGGGTGTGCAGGAGTGGACGGATCGTCAGTTTGCGCGAACCAGCCGGATGCCGACGTCGTCGTAGCCACGACCGGCGTCCAGCGGCTGCGGCTTGCCGCTGGCCATGCGCTTGCTGCAGGCAGCGTCTGCGCACAGGCTCACCCAGCCTGAAATCGGCGTGCGCGGCTGTTCGCGCAGCTCGCCGGCAGAGGGCAGACGGTAGCGTTTGCCTTCCTGCGCGCTGCGCCAGCTTGCGAATGCCTGGGCGTCGCCTGCGGACACGCACACGACGGGGCGTGCATCACTGCCGGAGGTGTCCCAGCGTGGCCGGCGGCCGAACAGTCTTTTGCCACAATCGGCTGGCGCACGGCCGCTGGCGGCAACGAAACGCGCGTACTCGGAACGGCTGATGGTGACCAAGTCCACCGATCTCGGCGTGGCCTGAATGGGCGCGGTGGGGGCGGTGGCGCCACTCCGCCCACTGCGCGATCCAGCGCTGGCAGTGGTGGTCGCGGTTGCGGTGATCCGCGCCTTGAGCCCGGTTAGCTGCAGGGGGCTGAGTCCCAGCCAGCCGCTGTCTGCCAGCAGTGCGGTGGCGGCCTGCGGATCGGGCTTGGCCAGCAGAAAAGTGATGCGCGCCTCCAGCATTCCACTCAGGCGCGCCTGCAACAGGGTGATGGCATCGCCGGTGCCGCCCCGGCGCTGGTCCAAGGTCTTGGCATGCTCGAACGCGACGCGCGCGGTGGCCATGTCTCCACTGCGCAGTGCGTTTTCGGACAGGGCCGACAAGGCATCAAACAGCTGCGCAGTCAGGTGCTGGACGATGGGATTGGTGGGATTGATCCTCCAGGCGGCGTCCAGGCTATCCCATGCATTTGCATTCGCGGGTGTCAGCAAGGCGCCTTCGCGCAGTTGCTGGTCCGCATTGGCCAAGAAGACCCCGATGCCCTGTCCCGGGAACGTCTCCGGCGAGGCTGCGGGGGGGGCTGGTGCGGGCGCTGCCGAGGCTGCCGTTGATGAACTGGCGACCATGTCAGTGGAGGCGTCGTTGGCATCCGGCGTGCGGCTGTCGAGCCAAGACTGGATGCCGAAATAGGCTCCAACGGCAGCCACCGCGATGCCGGCCAGTGCCAAGCCGATCTTGCGGCCGGCCGGTTGAGCGCGGGGCGTGGCCGCCGGTTCCGGGACATAGCCGGCTGGAACCGTGACGTCTCCGAAGGCTTTTCCGGCCCGCTGCTCGACGGCGTTCAGCGCCGCCAGCATGTCGTTGGCGCTGGCGTAGCGGTCTTCCGGCTTCTTCGCCATCGACCTGTCGATCAGCGGTTGCCAGTGCTTCAGGCTTGGCGGCAGGCGCGGCACCGGCTCCTGTGCATGCTTGACTGCCATCGACAGCGCATCCCCGGCGCTGTAGGGCAATTGCCCGGTCAGCATTTCCCAGGCCAGCACGCCCATGCTGTAGAGGTCGGCGCGGCGGTCCACGTCCTTGCCGCGCGCCTGTTCCGGCGCCATGTAGGCAGTGCTGCCGACGGCCATGCGCTCGCTGGTCAGGCGTGGGTTGCTGCCGCGCTGCTGGGCGATGCCGAAATCCGCCAGCATCGGCCGGTCGGTGTCGTCGAACAGGACATTCTCGGCCTTGACGTCGCGGTGGACGACACCGCGGACGTGGGCATAATCGAGCGCGCCGAGCAGGGCACGCAGGATCGCGGCGACTTTCTGCTGTTCGCCCACCAGCTTCCGCTGGGCGAGGTGCCCGCGGGCCAGATGGGACATCGTGTAGAACGGCAGGCCATCGGAACTGCGTCCGACTTCGTGGATGGCCACGATGTGCGGGTGCTCGAGCCGGGCAATCGTGCGGGCCTCGTTTTCGAAGCGCGCGCGGCTGACTTCATCGGCCAGTGCGTCGGCAAGCATCACCTTCAGGGCGACCTTGCGGCCCAGCGAGTTCTGCTCTGCCAGGTAGACGGTGGACATGCCTCCCTGTCCGAGAACCCGGAGGATGGTGTACCCGGAGATGTTGGGGAAATCCTGACTGGCCAAGGTTCGGTGTCTCCGCGAATCAGTGCGAGGATACGATGGACCCGGCCCGCTGTGAACGCTTGAACGCGGAATGTGGGCATGCAGGAAGCACACTCTGGCTGTTCCGGCATGCGTGTGGCCGGTTTGCGGCCATGGGCAATGCTGGCCAAGTCCGTCCTGGACGTGACAGCGCACGCTGCGTCCGGTGCATGCCCGGACGCAGCTCACGCGGATCAATCACTTCGGTGATCGATCCGCGGCCGACCATCCATGGTCGGCAGGCAACGCCGACTCAATCAGCGTTGCCCTTGGTGCATTACGCCAGCAGCAAAGCCGACATCTGCCGGCGGTAGCGGGTCACCAGGTCATCATCGTCCAGCACGCGGAACGCATCGATCAGCGACCGGCGTGCCAATCCGTCTTCATAGGTGCGGTTGCGGCGCAGCATTTCCATGAACTGGGCCAAGCCCGCCTCGGCATCGCCGGACACCAATTGGCGCACCCCGAGCAGGTGACGTGCGCGCAGGTCGGCAGGATCGATAGCGATTGCCGCCTCCAGCACCTCTGCCGGAGGCGCGTCGCGCAGCAGCGCGGCAAAGCCCAGCCGCGCGCGTGCCTTCACGGTGCGCTCGTCGGTGGCGAGGTTGGCGGGCAGCGCGTCGAGCAACTGCTCCGCTTCGCCAGTGGCGCCGATCTGCAGCAGGGCCAAGGCGAGATCGAGCTTGAGTTCGGCCGTGTTCGGCTCGGCTTCGATGGCCTTGCGCAGGCGCAGCACCTCGGCGTGCGGGTCCAACGGCGCGGCCACCTCAGCCGCAGTTTCGTCCGCTGGCGCCGGCGCGGGCTGCACGCCCAGCTGTGCCAGCATCTCGCGCAGCTGCCCTTCCGGAGCGCCGGGCATCACGCCGAGCACTTGCCCGTCCTTGATCACCGCGATGGTCGGGATCGAGCGGATCTGGAACGCCGCCGCCAGTTCCTGTTCCTGGTCGACGTCCACCTTGGCCAGCAGGAATGCGCCGTTGTACTCGGCGGCGAGTTTTTCGAGGATCGGCCCGAGGGCCTTGCAGGGCCCACACCAGGTGGCCCAGAAGTCCACCAGAACAGGCGTTTGCAGGGATTTCTGGATGACCTCGGTCTCGAAGTTGTCGGCGGTGGCGTCGAAAACATTCGGCGTCGGGGTTGGTGTCGGGTTCATGGCGTTGTCGTCGAGGGGCATGCCCCAGTAGATGGTGTCGATGGCCTTCAGTGCAAGATGATGTAAAAAATTGTTGACATTGCAATCCGATAATGTAATTTATGAATTACATAAAGTTGAGTTTAGATTACATCCATGCACAGTAAGTCCTCGAAAGTCCCCTTCCTCGCCTGGTTGCTGCTGGCCGGGATCGGGCTCACGCTGTTCTTCACCGGCGAATACCGGGACCTCCCGATCCCCTTGGGCTGGATGGGGACCGTCTTGTTCGTGGCGGCGGTGTGGTTTTCCGTCGACCGCCTGTACAAATTCCCCGCCAACGACGCCGAAGCCCGGGTTGCGCCGGGCGAATGGCAGGCGTGGATCGGGGTGGCCTTCGTAGGCGTGGTGATCGTCACCAGCCTGCTCCATGCCGATGTGTTCCGTGCGCATGTGCCGATCAGGCACAACCCCGAAGCCGGCCAGGTCGGCGAGAAGATCGGCACCCTGTTCGTGGCCTGGCTGGTGCTTGTGCATGTGCTCAAGCAGCGCTGGGCCGGCAAGGTGCTGGCCGACGAGCGCGACCTGCAGATCGATCGCATCGCCGGGGAATGGGGGCGCTGGGCGACTGTGTCTTGCGTGATCGGGATTGCCTTGGTGCTCGGCTTCAGCGACATCGAACGGTTGCGCGAGTTCAGTTATCCGTTCATCGCCCAGATGCTGATGTTCACCGTGCTGTGGGGGCTGTGGTTCGACCAACTGGTGGCCGCACTCCTGTACTGGCGTGACCGCCGGGCGGCCGCATGAGCGGCACGCTTGTCAGCAACCAGATCCGCCGCCTCCGCTTCGAGCGCGGCGAGATGACCCAGCAGGCCTTGGCCGATGCCTGCGGGGTGACGCGGCAAACCATCATCGCGCTGGAAGCAGGGCGCTACGCGCCGTCGCTGGAATTGGGGTTTCGCATCGCCGATGCACTCGGTGTGCGGATCGAGGAGGTGTTTCAATGGAGCAAGCAGGGATGAATATCTCTCTGGCAGGTAGCACAATCCTGCAAACGCATGTCACTGGAGCCTGCCGATGAAAAAGCCGGTCCTGCTGGCTGCCGTGGCATTCGCGCTATGCGCGACGGCGCTGGTGCTGGCCGGTGTTGGCCTGCCCGAGTATTCGCATCGCCTGCACCCCGTGGCCTTGCGCGGAGCGACAGGCGTGCCGGATGCGTGGCTGTTCAATGTCGCGGCCTTCGTCCTGCCCGGCCTCTTACTGGCATGGGCGGGCCAGAGTCTGGGCGCGGCCTTGCGCGAGGGGCGTTGGGGCGTACGCATCGGCCTGACCCTGGTGCAATTGTCGGCGTTGGCGTTCGCGCTGCAAGGCGCGCTGCCGCTGGATCCGGAGCATCTGGATACGGGGGCCAGCCGCTTGCACGCGGTGGCGTGGGCGCTGTGGTGGATCGCCTTCGTTCCCGGGACCCTGCTGCTGGCACTGTCCGCGAAGCGTGGGCTGGGCTTTGCCGCCGCCTGCCTGGCAGTGGCCGTGCTGCTGCCGCTATTTGGCGTGTTGGCCCCTGTCGATGGCTGGGTGGGGTTCGAGCAGCGCTTGGCGCTGGCGCTCTGGTTTTGCTGGTGGCTGCTGGCGGCGCGCAGCCTCAGCGGTACTTCAGCTTCAGCGCCAGGATCGTCGTCGCCAGCAGGAAGGTAATGGCGTTGGAGACGATCATCGGCCACGAGTGCAGGAAGATGCCGTAACCGAACCAGCAGACGATGCCGAAGGTGAAGATCAGGTACATCCACAGCGAGATGCCGTGGGTGTCGCGGCTGCGGATGGTCTTGATTGCCTGCGGAATGAACGACAGGGTGGTGCAGGTGGCGGCCAGGTAGCCGAGCCATTCCAGGGTCATGGGCGATGCCGGTTCGGTTTCCGGTAGATCATGGCGGGTTTTGCTGCGCTGCGGTAGGCTTCCCGATTCTTCCCGAATCCGTAGTTGCCGCCGTGTCCGAACTCGAGCCCTCCGTATACGATCCGCGCACCGTCGAGGCCGCCGCCCAGCGCTTCTGGTCCGACACCCGCGCCTTCGAGGTGAAGGAGGGCGGCGACAAGCCCAAGTACTACTGCCTGTCGATGTTGCCGTACCCGTCCGGCGCGCTGCACGTCGGCCATGTGCGCAATTACACGATCGGCGACGTGATTTCCCGGCACAAGCGCATGACCGGCCACAACGTGCTGCAGCCGATGGGTTGGGACGCGTTTGGCCTGCCGGCCGAGAACGCCGCGATCAAGAACAAGACCGCGCCGGCCAAGTGGACGTATTCCAATATCGAACACATGCGCGGCCAGCTCAAGACGATGGGGTATGCGATCGACTGGAGCCGCGAGTTCGCCACCTGCAAGCCCGACTACTACGCCCACGAGCAGCGCATGTTCGTGCGCCTGCTGAAGAAGGGTGTGGCCTACCGCAAGAACTCGGTGGTCAACTGGGACCCGGTCGACCAGACCGTGCTGGCCAATGAGCAGGTGATCGACGGCCGCGGCTGGCGCACCGGCGCGGTGGTCGAGAAGCGCGAGATTCCGCAATGGTTCCTGCGCATCACCGATTACGCGCAGGAATTGCTGGATGCGCTCGACCGGTTGGACGGCTGGCCGGAGTCGGTCAAGACCATGCAGCGCAACTGGATCGGGCGCAGCGAGGGGCTGGAGATCAGCTTCGACGTCGATGGCGAGGATGCGCCGCTGACGGTCTTCACGACCCGTCCCGACACCCTGCTGGGCGTCACCTACATCAGCATCGCCGGCGAACATCCGCTGGCACTGAAGGCCGCGCAGGGCAATCCGGAGCTGGCGGCGTTTCTTGCCGAGCTCAAGCATGGCGGTGTGTCCGAAGCCGAGCTCGAGACCCAGGAAAAGCGCGGCATGGCCACCGGGCTGTGGGCCAAGCATCCGCTGACCGGCGACGACCTGCCGATCTATGTCGCCAACTTCGTACTGATGGGCTACGGCACCGGCGCGGTGATGGCGGTGCCTGCGCATGACCAGCGCGATTGGGAATTCTCCAAGGCCTACGGCCTGCCGGTGAAGCCGGTGATCGCCGATGCCGCCACCCGCGATGCGCTGGAGGAGCTGTCCTCCCACGTCAGCGAACACGATGACCCGATGGCGGTGGCGCTGGGTGGGCACGCGTCGATCGACGTGTTCGAAGTCGAGGCAGCGGTCGACGTGGTGAAGGACTACCTGCGTCGGATCGAGGACGATTCGGCGATGACCGAACGCGGCTGGCTGATCAATTCCGACGAGTTCAACGGTCTCGATTTCGATGCCGCTTTCGACGCGATCGCAGCCAAGCTGGAGGCGCTGGGCAAGGGCCAGCGCCGGGTCAATTTCCGCCTGCGCGACTGGGGTGTGTCGCGCCAGCGCTACTGGGGCTGCCCGATCCCGGTGATTTATTGCAACGGCTGCGGCGCGGTGCCGGTGCCGGAAGACCAGCTGCCGGTACTGCTGCCCGAAGACGTGGCCGATGCGTTTGCCAGCGGCGATGTGCATTCACCGATCAAGTCGAATCCCGAGTGGCGCAAGACCACCTGCCCAAGCTGCGGGGGCGCGGCCGAGCGCGAAACCGACACCTTCGACACCTTCATGGAATCGAGCTGGTACTACGCGCGCTACACCGCGCCGGGCGCCGCCGACATGGTCGACGAGCGCGCCAATTACTGGCTGCCGGTGGACCAGTACATCGGCGGGATCGAGCACGCGATCCTGCACCTGATGTATTTCCGCTTCTACCACAAGCTGCTGCGCGACGCCGGGCTGGTGCACAGCGACGAGCCGGCCACCCGCCTGCTGACCCAGGGCATGGTGATTGCCGATACGTTCTATCGCGAGGACGCGCTTGGCGCCAAGACCTGGATCAATCCGGCCGACGTCGATCTGCGCGTCGACGAACGCATGCGGGTGATCGGTGCGATCTCGCGGATCGACGGTGAGCCGGTGTCGATCGGCGGCACCGAGAAGATGTCGAAATCGAAGAACAACGGCGTCGATCCGCAGCTGCTGGTGGACAAGTACGGTGCCGACACCGTGCGGCTGTTCTCGATGTTCGCGGCGCCGCCGGAGCAATCGCTGGAATGGAGCGATGCCGGCGTCGAGGGCATGTCCCGCTTCCTGCGCCGGCTGTGGCGCGACGTGCACGCCCATGCAGCGCAGCCGGATCATCCCAAGGTCGATGCGGCGGCGCTCGACGCCGCGCAGAAAACCCTGCGCCGGCAACTGCACGAAACCATCCAGAAGGTCGGCGACGACTATGGTCGCCGGCATGCCTTCAACACCGCGATCGCGGCACTGATGGAATTGTTGAACGCTGTCGGCAAGTTCAACGACGCCAGTGGACAGGGTCGCGCGGTGCGTCACGAGGCCTTCGAGGCGATCGTGCTGCTGCTCAACCCGATCACCCCGCACGTCAGCCATGCGCTGTGGCAGGCGCTGGGGCATCCGGAAACCCTGCTCGAAGACGTGCCGTTCCCGCAGGCCGACCCGGCCGCACTGGTTCGCGACGCGGTGACGCTGGCGGTGCAGGTCAACGGCAAGCTGCGCGGCACCCTGGAGGTGGCCGTGGATGCAAGCCGCGAGGCGATCGAGGCCGCTGCGCTGGCGCTGCCGTTGGTGGTGACGCAACTGGCCGGACAGACGCCGAAGAAGCTGATCGTGGTGCCGGGGAAGATCGTCAATATCGTGGTGTGAACTGTTGCCGGAGAAGCACGAAGGACGCCCTGATCTCGTCCCTGCTTTCAGGACACCCGTCCAAGCAGCATCGGCCGGCCCTGTTGCCGTCCCGCCAATCCATCCCCTCGATCCAGCCGTGCTGCAATGCGCGTGCCCATCTGCAGCCCTTGGGCGCCGCAGCACCTCATCCCGCCGGCGTCTGGTTGACCCGGACTTGCCCTAGACTACGCGGATGAAACCACGCTTCGCTGTCCTTGCCCTGATCGCCGGCTTGCTCACCGGCTGCGGTTTCCACCTGCGCGGGGCCTTGAACCTGCCCGAGCATCTAGGCCCGGTGCGGGTGCTTGCCTCCGATTCCCATAGTCCGCTGGGGGATCTGCTCGCACGGGAACTGCGTCGCGCTGGCGCCCAGCCAGCGACGGTGCAGGACGGCGAACACGTGGCGACCCTGCAGGTCATTTCCGAATATTGGGCCGATACCCCTGTCAGCCATGATGCGTTGGGACGCGCACAGGAATACATGTTGCGCTACGCCGTCGTGTTCACCCTGCGGCGTGCCGATGGCAGCGTGGCAGTGCCGCAGCAGGCGGTCGAACTTTCGCGCGATTACCTCACGCCGGTGTTCGATTCGGTTGGCAAGCTGAGTGAACGCGAGCGGTTGGTGGCCGAACTGCAGCGGGACATGGCCACCGCGATTCTGCGACGCGTGGATGCGGCTTCGGCGCCGCCGGCGGACGTCGTGCAATGAATCCCTGTCGAGCCCTTTGGGAGGGCGTTGTGGCATGGAGCTGAACGCAGAGCGCCTTGCTTCGCAACTGCAGACTGAGTCGCTGCGAACGGTCTACTTGGTGGCTGGCGGTGAACCCCTGCTGGTGCAGGAAGCCTGCGATGCGGTGCGCGCAACCGCCCGTGCGCAGGGCATCGGCGAGCGCGAGGTGCATGACATGGAGGGTCGCGATGCCGATTGGGACGCCCTCGACGCCTCGATCCACGCGCCCAGCCTGTTTTCCAGTCGTCGACTGATCGAGGTGCGTTTGCCCACCGGCAAGCCTGGCCAGGAGGGTGCCAAGCGGATTGTGGCGTTTTGCACTGCGCCACCACCCGACGTCGTCCTGCTGGTGGTGGCAGGCGAATGGTCGAAGGCGCACGCTGGCAAATGGAGTGATGCGATCGCGAAAGCCGGGCACATCGTCGTGGTCTGGCCGATCAAGCCGCACGAACTTCCCGGCTGGGTGACCCAGCGCATGCGCAGTCGCGGCCTGAAGGCGACCCAGGAAGCCATTGCCCAACTTGCCCTGCGGGTCGAGGGCAACCTGCTGGCGGCCGCGCAGGAAATCGATAAGCTCGTGCTCCTGCAGCAGGGCAAGGATGAGGTGATCGATGGTGCGCGCATGGAAGCGCTGGTGGCCGATTCCGCACGCTTCGATGTGTTCCGCTTGACCGCGGCTGCGCTCAATGGGGAGCCGGCGCAGGTGTCACGCATCCTTGCCGGATTGCGTGCCGAGGGCGAAGCGATCCCCGCGCTGATGGGCATGGTGGTCAAGGAGTTGACCACCATCATCGCGCTGTCACGCGCACGCAACTTCACCGAGGAATGCAAGGCGCTGCGCATCTGGGATTCCCGGCAGGCGGTGTACAAGCGTGCACTGTCGCGGCATACGCCCGAGCGCTGGCAGTGGCTGTTGCGTGAAGCCGGCGCGGTGGATCGCATCTCCAAGGGACGGGTACGCGTCGGGCAGGAATCCCACGATGGCTGGCTGCAACTGGAACGGTTGCTGCTGGCAGTCGCGGACAAGGGCGCATTGCGCCTGCTGGCGGCGTGAACGCGCCGCTGCGGGTGTTTTACGGAGGCAGTTTCGACCCCGTGCACAACGGCCATCTGGCGATTGCGCGTGCGGCCCGCGATGCCTTGGATGCGCGTGTGTTCTTGGTGCCTGCAGGCGATCCGCCGCACAAATCCGACACCTGCGCCAGCGCCGAACAACGCGCACGAATGCTGGACCTCGCCATCGAGGGCGAACCGGGGCTGGCCGTGGATGGGCGTGAATTGTTGCGCCCGGGGCCGTCCTATACGGTCGATACCCTGCGCGAACTGCGTGCGGACTTGGGCGCGGCAGCCGCGATCGCCTGGCTGGTCGGTGCGGATTCGCTGCGGCAACTGCAGACATGGCATCGCTGGCGGCGGCTGTTCGATCTGGCCCACCTGCTCGTCGTTGAACGTCCCGATGCCGCATTGGACGCGGCCGCCTTGCACCGCGACGCGCCTGAGGTGCTGGACGAAATCACGCCGCGGCTGTGCGCACCTTCCACCCTGGCCGCGCGGCCTTCGGGCGGGTGTTGCGTGTTGCCGCTGGCGCAGTTGCGCCCGGAATCCTCCAGCGCATTGCGCCTTCGGATCGCCCGTGGGGACGCCCGCTGGCGTGACTGGGTGCCGCCGGCGGTCGCCGCCCATATCGTCATGCAAGGCCTGTACGGCGTTTCCGCCGGTATACTGCCGAGGAACCTCTGAACAATTCAGAGGTTCCCGTCGGCCACGGATGGCCGACCACGAATCGATCACGCAAGTGATTGATTCGTGTGAGCCGGGTCCGGGCCTGTACCGGACTCGGCGTGGGCTGACAACTCCAGGAAGGAGTTGTTCAGACCATCCCTAACGACCCATCGAGCGCTCGCCCTTGACCACTGCTGCCCAAGTCCTCAAACCGACCCTGCCCGTTCCACCGCCGCCGGTGGATGCCCTGCTGGAAGCCGTGCACGCCGGGCTTGCAGAACTCAAGGCCAAGGATGTGGTGGAAATCGATGTCCGCGGCAGGAGCAGCGTCTGCGATTTCATGGTGATTGCCTCGGGCACCTCGACCCGCCACGTCAAGGCGTCGGCGGAAGAAGTGGTGCAGTTCTCGAAAAAGCTCGGGGTGGCACCGCTCGGCGTGGAAGGCGAGCGCGAGGCCGAATGGGTGCTGGTGGACCTGGGCGATGTCGTGGTCCATGTGATGCTGCCGCGGGTGCGCGAGTTCTATGCGCTGGAGCGGCTGTGGACGGTGGGCGACCAACCGCCTGAATTCGAGTCGTAGCCTGCTGCGCTCGACGCTTCATCGCCGTCCGCTGCTCGCAATCCTCATGGGCCACAATGTCCATTGCGGTTGCTGCGCTGCGGGCGGCTTCGAATCGCCTGCGCTCGCGACGGCTACAACTCGAATTCGATCACTAGGGTCGCAGGGATGAACACACGCTCGAACTGCCTTCGCTCGCGACGGTGCTTGATCGACGTCCACGTGAAATTTCCGACTTGACGTGAAAGCCCGCCTGATCGCCGTCGGTGAACATGCACCCAGTTGGGTGGCGCAGGGTTTTGGCGAATACCAGAAACGCCTCTCGCACTGGCTGCCGCTGGAACTGGTCGAAGTCGCGCCTGGCGTGCGCGGCAAGGGTCGCGATACTGCGAGGGCCATTGCCGATGAAGGCGCGCGCGTGCTCGCCGCACTGCCGAAGCAGGCGCACGTTATCGTGCTGGACGGTCGCGGCAGGATGCATTCGTCCGAGCAGTTGGCGGTTCGCCTCGAACACTGGCGCGGGCAGGGCCGTGACCTCGCCTTTCTCATCGGTGGCCCGGAAGGCCACGCGGCCGAGGTGTTGGCGCGCGCCGACGAATGCTGGTCGCTCGGTCCGCTGACCCTGCCGCACATGCTGGTGCGGCTGGTGCTGGCGGAGCAGCTGTATCGGGCGGCGGCGCTGTTGGCCAATCATCCCTACCACCGCGCTTGATCGCGGGCATGAAAAAAACCCGCCGTTGCCGGCGGGTTTTTCGTCAATCGATTGACGCGATGACTCAGACCTGCATCGCCTTGGCGACTTCGGCCAGATAGTCTTCCTGCACCTTCTCGATGCCTTCGCCGACCACCAGGCGCTGGAAGCGAATCACGTCGGCGCCGGCGCCCTTGAGCACCGCTTCGACGGTCTTGTCGCCGTCCAGCACATAGCTCTGGCCGGTCAAGGTCACTTCGCTGACGATCTTGTTCATCTTGCCGCTGATGATCTTCTCGAGGATCTCGGCCGGCTTGGCGCGGTCCTTCTCGCTCATCTTCGCCAGTTCGATTTCCTTTTCCTTGGCGATGAAGTCGGCCGGCACGTCGGCGGCCTTGTTGTAGGGCGGGTTCATTGCCGCCACGTGCATGGCGAGGCCACGCGCGAGTTCGTCGTTGCCGCCGGCCAGTTCGACCAGCACGCCGATCTTGCCATTGGTGTGGACGTAGGTGCCGACGTGGTTGGCAGTGTCGAAACGAACCAGTCGGCGCACCTGGATGTTCTCGCCCAGCGTATGCACGATGGCGGCGCGGGCTTCCTCGACGGTGTTGCCGGCGCTGGTCTTGGCGGTCTTGAGTGTATCCACATCGGCGCTGCCGGAGGCCAGCGCGGCGGTGGCGACGGCATCGACGAAGGCCTTGAAATTGGTGTCGTTGGCGACGAAGTCGGTTTCCGAATTGACCTCGACCAGGGCGGCCTTGCCGCCGTCGTGGGCGATGGCCACGCGGCCTTCGGCGGCGACGCGGTCGGCTTTCTTGTCGGCCTTGGCCAGGCCCGACTTGCGCAGGGCTTCGGCGGCGGCTTCGATGTCGCCGGCGGTTTCGGTGAGCGCCTTCTTGCACTCCATCATGCCGGCGCCGGTGCGCTCGCGCAGTTCCTTGACCAGGGATGCGGTGATTTCTGCCATATGAATTGCCTCTCGAAATGTGGAAGCGTCATCCCCGCGAAAGCGGGGATCCATGGGCCCTGTTCGATCGAGCCCAATGTCACTGGATTCCCGCTTTCGCGGGAATGACGAGCTATGAATTGCGACTGCGCAGCTTGGCGCAGCCGCGTGACGGGGCGATTACTCAGCCTTCGGCTTGCTGCTGCGACGCGCCGGCTTGGCGGCTTCCTCGCCACCGTCGACCGCAGCGGCGAAGTCTTCTTCGCGCACCGAGGCGGCGTTCGGGGAGGCGGCCTTGCCTTCCAGCACCGCGTCGGCGGCGGCGCGGGCGTACAGTTGCACCGCGCGGATGGCGTCGTCGTTGCCCGGAATGGGGTAATCGACCAGCGCCGGATCGTAGTTGGAATCGACCACCGCGATCACCGGGATGCCGAGCTTCTTGGCTTCCTTGATGGCGATGTCTTCATGGCCGATGTCGATCACGAACAGGGCGTCGGGCAGGCGGTTCATTTCCTTGATGCCGCCGAGCGAGGCTTCCAGCTTGTCGCGCTCGCGGCGCAGGCCCATCACTTCGTGCTTGACCAGCTTCTGGAAGGTGCCGTCGGTTTCCGCGGACTCCAGTTCCTTCAGGCGGGCGACCGACTTCTTCACCGTGGCGAAGTTGGTCAATGAGCCGCCCAGCCAGCGCTGGGTCATGAACGGCATGCCGCAACGCTCGGCTTCTTCCTTGATCGCGTCGCGCGCGCTGCGTTTGGTCCCGACGAACAGGATGGTGCCGCGCTTCTGTGCCACGCCGCTGATGAAGTTCATCGCGTCGTTGAACAGCGGGACGGTTTTTTCCAGGTTGATGATGTGGATCTTGCCGCGGGCACCGAAGATGTACGGGGCCATCTTGGGGTTCCAGTAGCGGGTCTGGTGGCCGAAATGGACGCCGGCTTCCAGCATCTGGCGCATGGTGATCTGGGGCATTGCGAGTTTTCCTGTGTGATGGAACATCGGCAGCGTCGCACCCGGTTGGGGTTGCGGTGCTTTCCTGTGAAAAGTCCGCACAGGGATGTGCGGGCTCTTGCGCAGGGACGCGCGAATGCTCCGGGGTTGGGCCTCCCTGCCGTCACTGCGGCCAGATCCTCCGCCTTGCGGCATCGGACACCCCGGCGCAGGGGTTGTCGACAGGTGTGGATTCGACGATACGCTCGTCGTGGCGGCAACTAAGCCCTGCAATTATGCGGCATCGGCAGCGCAAAGGCAATCTGCGTGCCGTGCGATGCGTTCCGTGCGACTGGCTGTCGGCGTTCCGATCCACCCGTCGTCACGGGTGCGCGGCCCGTTCAACCGCCTGTGCGGATTCTGCACCCGGGCCCTTGCCTGGGGCTGCGGGAGGCCTGCGATCAATGCGCTGGTTTCCCCCGCCCAGTCAGGCTGCGCATGCGGCGTCATGGCTTGGGTGGCCGCGATGATCTGGCGCCACCGCGGTGGCTCGAATCGATCCTGCGCTATCGTGAAGGCTCGGAATGCGATCCGGGGGGCGTGAAATGGCGGGAGCGACGGGGATTGCGTTTGTCCGCACACCAACGGCCAATCTGGCCGAAGGCATCGTGACCCATCTGCAACGCAGCGTGGTCGATGTGGGTCGTGCGATGGTGCAGCATGCGGCCTATTGCCGGGCACTGGCGGAGGCCGGCTGGCAGTTGCGCGACGTGGCACCGGCGCCGGCCTGCCCGGATGCGGTGTTCATCGAGGATGCGATGGTGGTGGTGGGGCATGCCGCGATCATCACCCGGCCCGGCGCCGAGGCACGTCGCCCGGAAACCGAGGGCGCGGAAGCAGCCGCGCGCACGGCTGGACTGGACATCGTCAGGCTTGCGGCGCCCGCCACCCTGGACGGCGGCGATGTGTTGCAGGTCGGCGATACCCTGTATGTCGGTCGCAGCGGGCGCACCAATGCCGAAGGCATTCGCCAGTTGCGGGCGGCGGTGTCGCCGCTGGGGCGGCGGGTGGTGCCGGTGCGCCTGAACGCGGTGCTGCACCTGAAGTCGGCGGTGACCGCGTTGCCGGACGGCACCTTCCTCGCCCTGCCCGAACTGTTCGAGCCGGGCGTGTTCCCGGTGGTGCGGCCAGTGGCCGAGGAGGGCGGTTGCCACGTCGTCCCCTTGGGCGGCGATGCCATCCTGATTGCGGCCTCGGCGCCGCGCACCGCCGATGCATTGGCCGATCTCGGTTTCGACCCGCGCGTGGTGGACATCAGCGAATTCGAAAAACTCGAAGGCTGCGTCACCTGCCTGAGTGTGTTGGTGCCGCCGCGTCGCTGAGCCGCTGCGGGCGTTCCGGATACGCTCGAATGCCGCGACGCGTGGGGCACGCGGGAATGGGCGATAATCCGCAAATGACTATCAATCTGAAAACCCCGGCCGAGATCGAGAAGATGCGCGTGGCCGGTCGCCTTGCCGCCGAGGTATTGCAGGTTGTCGCACCGCATGTGAAGGCGGGCGTGACCACCGAGGAACTGGATCGGATCTGCCACGACCACATCGTCAAGGTGCAGAAGGCGATTCCGGCGAACGTCGGTTACCGCGGTTTCCCCAAGACCGTGTGCACTTCGGTCAACAACGTGATCTGCCACGGCATCCCCAGCGAGGCCAAGGTGCTGAAGGACGGAGACATCGTCAACATCGACGTCACCGTGATCAAGGACGGCTGGCACGGTGACACCAGTCGCATGTATGTGGTCGGCACGCCGTCGGTGATGGCGCAGCGCTTGGTCGACGTGACCCGCGAGGCGATGTTCCGCGGCATCCGGGTGGTGCGGCCGGGGGCGACTCTGGGTGACATTGGCCACGCGATCCAGGAATACGCCGAGAGCCATCGCTTCTCGGTGGTGCGCGAATACTGCGGGCATGGCATCGGCAAGGTCTACCACGACGAGCCGCAGGTGTTGCATTACGGCCGCGCCGGTGACGGCCTGGTGCTGCGCGAGGGCATGACCTTCACCATCGAGCCGATGATCAATGAAGGCGCCCGCCATACCCGCGTGCTGCCGGATGGCTGGACCGTGGTCACCAAGGACCGCAAGCTGTCGGCGCAGTGGGAGCACACCGTGCTCGTCACCCGCGATGGTGTGGAAATCCTGACCCGGGTGCCAGGCGACGACAACGACCTGTGAATACCGAGCTTCCGGCCGATCCGCGCGCGGTGCTGGCCGGACTGCCTGCCGGACCCGAAGGCGATCCCGAGTGGAGTGTGCTGGTGCGCGCACTGCTGGCGCGCAACGATGCGCGCCTGGCGCAGCGCTTCGATGCGGGGGATGCGGCACGACAGTTGGTCCGGTTGCGCGCGCGGGCGGTCGATTTCCTGGTGCGCAAGACGTGGCAGCGCTGTTTCCCGGACGCGCAGGATGCCGCCGAGGTGGCCTTGTTCGCGGTCGGTGGTTACGGGCGCGGCGAGTTGTTTCCGCAGTCGGATGTCGACCTGCTGGCGCTGGTTGAACCGGACGCGCAGGTGCGCCTGCACCCCGCGCTGTCGCGGTTCGTGGCCCTGTTGTGGGATGCGGGCGTGGCGGCCAGCCAGTCGGTGCGCGCACTTGCCGAATGCACGGCCGCGGCAAGCGAAGACCCGACCGTGCTGACCGCGATCATGGAAGCGCGTCCCTTGGTCGCGAATGAATCGACGTCACGCGCATTGGCTGATGCGATTTCACCCGATCGGGTGTGGCCGCCGCGTGCCTACTACGCGGTCAAGCGCGAGGAACAGCAACGGCGCCATGCGCGTTTCGGCGATACCGCGGACAACCTCGAACCCAATCTCAAGGAAGGCCCGGGAGGTTTGCGTGACTTGCAGCAGCTGGGCTGGCTGGCGCGGCGTTGTTTCGGCGTGGGCGATGTCGCCGGACTGGTCCCGCTTGGCCACCTTGGCGTGGATGAGGCGGCGGCGCTGGCGCGCGAACTTGGCGCGTTGTCGCGCCTGCGTTTTGGCCTGCATCTGGTGGCCGTCCGACGCGAGGAACGGCTGCGTTTCGATCACCAGAAGACCTTGGCGGCGCGCTTGCACGAACGGGACGATGCCGACGCGCTCGGCGTCGAGAAGCTGATGCAGGGCTTCTATCGCAGCGCGGCGGTGGTGCAGCGGATCAACGAGCGGGTGCTGCAGCGCTTCGAGGAATATTTCGAAGGCGCCACCGAACCGCAGGCGATCAATGCGGCGCTGGAACGGCGCGGGGCCTACCTTGCGGCTCGTCGCAACGATTGGCTGGGCGAGGATCCTGCCCACGTTTTCGCGCTGTTCTCGGCATGGGCAGAGGATCCCAGCCTGCGCGGCTTGCACTCACAAACGGCGCGCGCGCTGGCCGAGGCGCTGGATGGATTTCCCGACTACGCCGCGGCGTCGCCGGCGATGCGGCAGGCCTTCCTCGATCTCCTGCGCGGCCCGCAGCCGGTGGCCACGCTGGAACGGATGGCGCGGCTGGGCGTGCTGGCGCGCTGGATTCCGGCGTTTGCTCGGGTCTCGGGGCGGATGCAGTTCGACCTGTTCCATGTGTTCACGGTCGACCAGCACACGCTCGCGGTATTGCGCAACATGGCGGCGTTCGCCGCACCGGAACCGGACGAACGTTTCGCGATTGCGCACCAGGTCTGGCCGTCGCTGCGCAAGCCCGAGTTGTTGCTGCTGGCCGGGCTGTTCCACGACATCGGCAAGGGGCGCGGTGGTGACCATTCGAAACTCGGTGCGGTCGATGCACGCGCGTTCTGCGAAGCGCATGGCTTGTCGGACGCGGACACCGCGCTGGTGGAATGGTTGGTGCAACAGCACCTGCTGATGTCGGTGACGGCGCAGAAACACGACATCACCGATCCTGCGGTGATCCAGCGTTTCGCCGAAGAGGTGGCCGACCGCCAGCGTTTGGATTACCTGTACCTGCTGACCTGCGCCGATATCGCCGGCACTTCGCCCAAGCTGTGGAACAGCTGGAAGGATCGCCTGCTGGCCGACCTGCACACCGCCACCCGGCTTGCGCTGCGGCGCGGGCTTGGGCATCCGGTTGCGGCCGACGAGCGCATTGCCGAGAACTGTGCGGCAGCACGCGCGCTGTTGCAGGAGGACGGGCTTCCTGCAGAAGCGATCGACGCGCTGTTTGCACGGATGCCGGAGGAGGGCTTCCTGCGTGGTCGTCCCGAGCAGATCGCCTGGCAGGCCACGGCGCTGGCCGATGCGAAGGGCCGGATGCCCGTGGTCGCGGCACGCGCTCCGGCCGGGCGTGACCGGCTGGAACTGTTCGTGCACACCCATGACCGCGACGGCGTGTTCGCGGCGATCGTGATCACATTGGACCGGATGGGCCTCGGCATCCTGCATGCGCGCGTGCTGGATGGGCCGGATGACACCGTGTTCGATACCTTCCAGGTGCAGCCCGGCGACGCTCGCAGCGTGCTGGAACCCGAACGCGTGGAGGCGCGACTGGTGCAGGCGTTGAGCGGTGACCTGGCCGCCTTGCGCCCTGCGCGCCGCAGCCGCCCCAGCCACCTGCGCCATTTCCGCGTCGCGCCCCAACTCGATTTCACCGACATCGAGGGCGGCACTCGGATCGGCCTGGTTTGCAATGACCGCCCCGGTTTGCTGGCCGATATCGCAGGCGTGCTGCGCGAACAGCGACTGCGCGTGCATGATGCGCGCATCGCGACCTTCGGCGAGCGTGCCGAAGACCTGCTGCTGGTCAGCGATGAACACGATGCCCTGCTTTCGCCGGAGCGTTGCGCGCAGTTGCGCGAGGCGCTGCTGGCCGTACTCGACGGAGATTGAGATGCCCGCCAAGCCTGCTGCAAAGAAGACCCTGACACCCGCCCGTGCTGCACAGGCCGATGAACTTCGGTTCGTCATCGACAGCGCCTGGGAACGGCGCGCCACGCTGACGCCCGAGGAAATCGACGGTTCCACCAAGCCGGCGGTGGATCGCGCAATCGAAGCGCTGGAACAGGGCTGGCTGCGCGTGGCCGAACCGGACGGCACGGGTGGCTGGCAGGTCAACGAATGGCTGAAGAAGGCGGTGCTGCTGTATTTCCGCACCCAGGAGATGGAGTTGGTGGAAGCCTACCCTGCTCCGTTCTGGGACAAGGTCCCGGCACGATTCAATGGCTTTGGCGAGAACGATTTCCGCAAGCTGGGCGCACGCGTCGTGCCGGGTGCGGTGGTGCGCGCCGGCAGCCACATCGGCAAGGACGTGGTGCTGATGCCGAGCTTCGTCAACATCGGTGCCCATGTCGGGGCTGGCACCATGGTCGATACCTGGGCCACGGTCGGCTCCTGCGCGCAGATCGGCAAGGGCTGCCACCTCTCCGGTGGCGTCGGCATCGGCGGCGTGCTGGAGCCGCTGCAGGCCAGCCCGACCATCATCGAGGATCACTGCTTCGTCGGTGCGCGTTCGGAAGTGGTGGAAGGCTTCGTGGTCGGTCATCACAGCGTGATCGGCATGGGGGTGTTCCTCGGCCAGAGCACCCGCGTCTACAACCGGATGACCGGTGAAGTCAGCTACGGCAGCGTGCCACCCGGCAGCGTGGTGGTGTCCGGGTCCTTGCCCGCGGCCGACGGCAGCCATTCGCTGTATTGCGCGGTGATCGTCAAGCAGGTGGACGAGAAAACCCGCAGCAAGACCAGCGTGAATGAACTGTTGCGCGGGTTGGCGGGTTGAGTTTGGATTTCGACGTGGGGATGGCCTGCGAACGGTGTTCGCGACACGCCGTGAATACATCCCTGTAGGCTCATCGGCGACGTCCCTGTCGCCGATGGTCGCGAACACCATCCGCAGGCCATCCCTTTGGAGTAGTTGCGCATGACCACCCTCTACGGGCTCAACAACTGCGACACCTGCAAGAAAGCGCGCAACTGGCTGCGACGCTTCGGCATCGAACACGTTTTCATCGATTACCGCGATGTGCGGCAACCGCCCGACATCCTGCTGGCGTGGAAGGCCGCAGCGGGCGGCTGGGACGCGCTGATCAACAAGTCCTCGACCACCTGGCGGCAACTGCCGCCCAATCGCAAGACGCCGGGCAGCGACGCCGAGTGGACGCTGCTGCTGAAGGAATACCCGCAGCTGATCCGTCGCCCGGTGGTGGTGCAAGGCGATGGCACGGTGACGCAGGGATTTTCCGACAACGGATTCAAGAAGCTGTTCGGGGTGCCGTAAGTCGTCGCTGCAATTTGCGATGCAAGCTGGGCAGCTATCAGGTCATCCACTGCGAGCCAATTTCCCCCGTTCGTGGTGAGCCTGTCGAACTCCCCGTTCGTGGTGAGCTTGTCGAACCATGAACGGACACGGCCCAGGTCCTGGCGTTATTCCCCTCCCGCGTCCCTACAATGCCCCGATCCACTGCAACAAAGCGTGCCGATGACCAATGATGTCCTGCAACTGACCTGCGACCTGATCGCCCTGCCGTCGATCACACCCGACGATGCCGGCTGCCAGCCGTTGATCGCGCAGCGCCTGCAGGCGGCGGGCTTTGCCTGCGAACACCTGCGCTTTGGTGAGGTCGACAACCTGTGGGCCACCCACGGTTCCGGCGATGGTCCGGTGCTGGTCCTGCTTGGCCACACCGACGTGGTGCCGCCGGGGCCGTGCGAGGCCTGGGCCAGCGATCCGTTCACGCCCACGCTCCGCGATGGCGTGCTGTACGGGCGCGGCGCGGCCGACATGAAGGCCGGCGTGGCGGCGTTCGTCATTGCACTGGAACGATTCGTTGCCGCGCACCCGGATCACCCCGGCAGCGTCGCCCTGCTGCTGACCTCGGACGAAGAAGGCGATGCCATCGACGGCGTGCGCAAGGTCGCGGACGTATTCCGTCAGCGCGGCCAGCGCATCGACTGGTGCATCACCGGCGAGCCGTCATCGAAACACCTGCTGGGCGACCTGTTGCGGGTCGGCCGTCGTGGCAGCCTGTCGGCCACGCTCATCGTTCGCGGCGTGCAAGGCCACGTCGCCTATCCGGACAAGGCCTGCAATCCCATCCATCAGGCGGCACCGGCACTGGCGGAATTGGTCGCGCGGCGGTGGGATGAAGGCTTCGAGAGCTTCCCGCCAACCTCGCTGCAAATCAGCAATATCCACGCCGGCACCGGTGCCAACAACGTGATCCCGGGTGAGCTGCAGGTGCTGTTCAACCTGCGCTACAACCCGCATTGGGCGGCGGAAAAACTGGAAGCCGAGTGCGAATCGATCCTGCGCCGGCACGCGCTCGACTACGCCATCCATTGGCACCGCAGCGGTGAACCCTTCTACACGCCCGAAGGCCCGCTGCGCGCGGCCGCGCGCGCCGTGCTGACGCAGTTTGCGGGCAAAGCGCCGGAAGAAAGCACCGGCGGCGGCACCTCGGACGCCCGCTTCATCGCCCCGCTGGGCGCGCACTGCATCGAGATCGGCCCGGTCAATGCCAGCATCCACAAGGTCGATGAGCATGTGCGCGTGGCCGAGCTGGAAGCGCTGCCTGCACTTTATGGTGCATTGATCGAACGACTCCTGGCCTGATTCATCGCGTCGCGGGTTGCAGCCGCAGCGTGTACCGCGTCGATCCCGGCAGGAACGGCGTCGGCGTGCCGTTGACCCAGGCTTCGTGACCCGCGCCCCAGAACGGTGACAGCGGGTGGTCGCTCTGGCCGCCGGGCATGTGGAAATAGCCGTCGGCTTCGTGGCCGGGTGCCACCACCATGCGTTCGGAGGCACCGAAGTCCGGGCCAACCACGCGCGGCATGTTGTCGTCGCCGGCCAGTGGCTGGTGCGGCATGCACAGCCAGCGCTTGCCGACCAGCGGAATGGCGGCGGCCAGCGGATGGCAGATCGCGGCGGTGTTGCGCTCGCCCCAGGTCCGCAGCGGCAGCGGGCCGATCGGGCGCAGCGCATCGCGCAC
>NZ_JADZDS010000145.1 GCF_020850895.1 Thermomonas sp.
CTGCTGGGCGATCGATTCGGCCACCAGTTGGGCGTCCATTTCCGGCTTGCGCACTTCGGTGACGTTGATATGGGCGGGAACACCCATCACGTCGGACACTTCCTTGCGCAGCTTCTCGATGTCCTCGCCGCGCTTGCCAATCACCACTCCCGGACGGGCGGTGTGGATGGTGACGCGGGCGTTGTTGGCCGGACGTTCGATCAGGATCTTGCTGACGCCGGCCTGGGCCAGCTTCTTGCGCAGCACGTCGCGGACCTTGAGGTCGGCGGCAAGGTAACCGGCGAACTGCTTCTTGCCGGCATACCACTTGGAGTTCCAGTCCTTGGCGATGCCCAGGCGGATGCCGATCGGATTGACTTTATGACCCATGATTACTTGCCCTCGCCGACGACTACGGTGATGTGGCTGGTGCGCTTGGTGATGCGCGTGCCACGGCCCTTTGCTCGCGCCATGAAGCGCTTCAGCGAGGGACCTTCGTCGACCATGACGGTCTTGACCTTGAGTGCGTCGGCATCGTCACCGCCGTTGTTCTCGGCGTTGGAAGCCGCCGAATACACAACCTTGTAGATGAGCCCGGCCGCCTTCTGGTCCGAAAACTTGAGCAGGTCGAGCGCGTTCGCTACCGGAAGGCCGCGGATCTGGTCGGCGACAAGCCGTGCCTTCTGCGGCGAAATGCGCGCGGAACGCAGGATTGCCGTCCGCTTGCTGACCTCGGTGCGGGCGCGCTTGGCAGCTTCTTGCGCCTCTCGTGTTGCCTTGTCCATGTGCGCTCCTTACTTCCCGGCCTTCTTGTCGCCACCGTGCCCCTTGAAGGTGCGGGTAGCGGCGAACTCGCCGAGCTTGTGACCGATCATGTTCTCGTTGACCAACACCGGGACGTGGTTCTTGCCGTTGTGGACGGCGATGGTGAACCCGATCATTTCCGGGAGCACCGTGGAACGACGCGACCAGGTCTTGATCGGCTTCTTGCTGTTGCCCGCGGCCTCCACCTTCTTGAGCAGGTGGTGATCGATGAACGGGCCTTTCTTGAGGGAACGTGCCATTGCCGATTAGCTCCTGCGGTCGCGCACGATGAACTGCTGGGTGCGCTTGTTCTTGCGCGTCTTGTAACCCTTGGTCGGCACGCCCCATGGGGTGACCGGATGCGGGTTGCCCTGTCCGGCACGCGCTTCACCGCCGCCGTGCGGATGGTCGACCGGGTTCATGGCCGCGCCACGGACGGTCGGCTTGACGCCGCGCCAGCGGGTTGCACCGGCCTTGCCGAGCTTCTCGAGGCCGTGCTCGTCGTTGCCGACTTCACCGATGGTCGCGCGGCACTCCGAGGACACCTTGCGCATTTCACCCGAGCGCAGGCGCAGGGTGGCGTAGACACCTTCGCGTGCCACCAACTGCACGCCGGCACCGGCGGCACGGGCGATCTGCGCGCCCTTGCCGGGCTTCATCTCGATGCAGTGGATGGTGGTGCCCACCGGGATGTTGCGCAGCGGCAGGGTATTGCCGGTCTTGATCGGAGCATCGTGGCCCGCGATCACCTGGTCACCCGCCTTCAGGCCCTTGGGGGCGATGATGTAGCGACGCTCACCGTCGACGTAGCACAACAGGGCGATGTGCGCGGTGCGGTTGGGGTCGTACTCGATGCGCTCGACGCGTGCCGGAATGCCTTCCTTGTCACGCTTGAAGTCGATGATGCGGTAATGCTGCTTGTGCCCGCCGCCGATGTGCCGGGTGGTGATCCGGCCATGGTGGTTGCGACCACCGGTCTTGCCCTGCTTTTCCAGCAAAGGCGCATGTGGCGCCCCCTTGTGCAGATCGGGCGTCACCACGCGGACCGCGCTGCGGCGACCGGCGGAGGTGGGCTTGAAAGTCATCAATGCCATGGGTTTGCTCCTCAGGCCGAGACGGTCATGACGTCGATCGACTGGCCTTCGGCCAGCGTGACGTAGGCCTTGCGCATGTCGCTGCGACGACCAAGGCGCTGGCGGAATGCCTTGGCCTTGCCCTTCACGTTGACCACGTTCACGGCCTCGACCTTGACGCCGAACACCTGCTCCACGGCCGCCTTGACGTCGGCCTTGGTTGCGGTCTTCGCCACTTCAAAGACGTATTGGTTGGACACTTCCTGCAGACGTGCGGTCTTTTCGGACACGCGCGGCGCACGGATCACTTCGTACAGGTTTGCGGCGCTCATGCCAGCCACTCCTCGATCTTCTTCACCGCGTCGGTGGTGACCACCACCGTATCGGCACCGACCAGCGCAACCGGATCCAGGCCCTGCACGTCACGCACCTGCACATACGGCAGATTGCGGGCGGACAGGTACAGGTTGTCGGTGGCTTCCTCGGTCACGATCAGCGGGCGCTTGCCGACGTTCAGGCCTTCCAGCTTGGCGACCAGGCCCTTGGTCTTGGGCGCGTCGACATCGAACGCCTCGACCACGGTGATGCGGCCCTGACGATTCAGCTCCGACAGGATCGAGGCGATCGCCGCGCGGTACATCTTGCGATTGACCTTCTGCGCGAAGCTGCGCGGCTTGGCCGCGAAGGTCACGCCGCCGCCGACGAAGATCGGGGCCGTCAACGCGCCGTGACGCGCACCGCCGCCCTTCTGCTTCTTCGACTTCTTGGTGGTGCCGTTGACTTCCGAACGGGTTTTCTGCGCCTTGGTGCCGGCGCGACCGGCATTGCGATAGGCGACGACGACCTGATGGATCAGGTCCTGGCTGAAATCGCGCCCGAACACGGCGTCGGACACGGCCAGCTTGGTGGCGCTGCCGTTGATATTGAGTTCCATGCTCAGACTCCCTTGCTCGCCGGACGCACGAGCACGTCACCACCCGGAGCGCCCGGAACCGCGCCACGCACGGCGATCAGGCCGCGCTCGACGTCGACCTTGACGACCTGCAGGTTCTGGCTGGTGCGGGTGACGTCACCCATGTGGCCGGACATCTTCTTGCCCGGGAACACGCGGCCCGGGGTCTGGCGCTGGCCGATCGAACCCGGCGAGCGATGCGACAGCGAGTTGCCGTGGGTGGCATCGCCCATCTTGAAGTGCCAGCGCTTGATCGTGCCCTGGAAGCCCTTGCCCTTGCTCACGCCCTGGACATCGACGATCTGGCCTTCGGAGAAGATGTCGGCCTTGATCTCGCCGCCGACTTCGAAGGCGCCAATCTGGTCGTCCTCGACGCGCAGCTCCCACAGGCCACGACCGGCTTCCACCTTCGCCTTGGCAAGGTGGCCGGTTTCCGGCTTGGTCAGCAGGCTGGCGCGCTTGACCCCGGCGGTCACCTGCACGGCGCTGTAGCCGTCGGTGTCCACGGTCTTGATCTGGGTAATGCGGTTCGGCGTGGCCTCGATCAGGGTCACCGGGATCGACTTGCCGTCCTCGGTGAACATGCGGCTCATACCGGCCTTGCGACCGATGATGCCGAGCGAATGCTTCTTCGCGCTCATCTTCGGTCTCCTCAGGTCAACTTGATCTGGACGTCGACGCCCGCCGCGAGTTCGAGCTTCATCAGCGCGTCCACGGTCTTGTCGTTGGGGTCGACGATGTCGAGCACGCGCTTGTGCGTGCGGGTCTCGTACTGGTCACGCGCATCCTTGTCGGCATGCGGCGACACCAGCACGGTGTAGCGTTCGATCTTGGCCGGGAGCGGGATCGGACCGCGCACCTGGGCGCCGGTCCGCTTGGCCGTCTCGACGATCTCGCTGGCCGAACGGTCGATCAGGCGATGATCGAACGCCTTCAGCCGGATGCGAATCTTCTGGTTCGCCATTGTGGTTGACCTCGTAAATCCTGAAAGAGCGACAGGCATGGCGGCTTGGTGCGCCGTGCCCCGAATGGTGTTGATTGCCTTGCATGCGCCGCCAACATGGCCCGACGCCAGATCCGCCACACCGGGAATCCACTGACGCGCAGAAAGGCCCCGCCGATGTGCTCCGGAAGCTTCCGGAGCGGACGAGGCCTTGCCGTGCGACATCTCCCTGTCTGGCGAACACGAGGCGCGTCCTGCACCTCATTTCGCGACCCTGCGCAATCCACATTGCGCGAGGGTCTTGCATTTTAACGGATGCAATCAGAACTGCGCAAGCCCTGACTGCAAATTTTCTTTATCGCAACCGCTGCCGTGCCAACCAGCGGGCTTTGCTCTAGCTCGTCGTCCCCGCGTAGGCGTGCCGCTTCTGACAGACGAACGTCTGTCCAACCCATGGACGTTCGCTTTCGCTCTGAATGTCCTTGGATACGCAGACACGAGGTCTGCGAAACGATGCCCGCTTTCGCGGGGATGGATCCCCGCCTGCGCGGGGATGACGCACTGACAAAGGCCAGCGCGCCTAGGCGCGCTGGCGTCAGTGCGTCACTTGACGATCTTCGCCACCACGCCGGCGCCGACCGTGCGGCCGCCTTCGCGGATCGCAAAGCGCAAGCCTTCGTCCATCGCCACCGGGTGGATCAGCGTCACCACCATCTTGATGTTGTCGCCAGGCATCACCATCTCCACGCCTTCCGGCAGGGTCACCGCACCGGTGATGTCGGTCGTGCGGAAGTAGAACTGCGGGCGGTAACCCTTGAAGAACGGCGTGTGACGGCCGCCTTCGTCCTTGCTCAGTACGTACACTTCCGACTCGAACTCGGTGTGCGGCGTGATCGTGCCCGGCTTCGACAGCACCTGGCCACGTTCCACGTCGTCACGCTTGGTGCCGCGCAGCAGCAGGCCCGCGTTGTCGCCCGCCTGGCCCTGGTCCAGCAGCTTGCGGAACATCTCCACGCCGGTCACCGTGGTCTTCTGGGTCGGACGGATGCCGACGATTTCCACTTCCTCGCCCACCTTGATCACGCCGCGCTCGATGCGCCCCGTCACCA
>NZ_JADZDS010000146.1 GCF_020850895.1 Thermomonas sp.
ACGCCTTCGTCGCCGGCCTCGTCGTGCTCGTCGTCGATCTCGCCGACGATCTGCTCCAGCACGTCCTCGATGGTGACGAGGCCCGCCACGCCGCCGTATTCGTCGATCACGATCGCCATGTGATTGCGCGACTGGCGGAACTCGCGCAGCAGCACGTTGAGGTTCTTCGATTCCGGAATCAATACAGCCGGGCGCAGCAGCGCATGGACATTCGCCGGGGAATGGTCGGCGCTGGTGCCCCTCAGCAGGTCCTTGGCCAGCAGGATGCCGAGGATCTCGTCCTTGTCCTCGCCATGCACCGGGAAGCGCGAATGGCCGGATTCGACCACCTGGGCGATCAACTCCACCAGGCTGGCGTCGGCGGGCAGGGTGACCATCTGCGCACGCGAGACCATCACGTCGCCCACGGTCATGTCGGCCACGCCAATCGCGCCTTCCATCATCCGCAGCGTGTCCGCGCCGATCACGCCATCGGCCTGCACGTCTCGCAGCAGTTCGATCAGGTCTTCGGGGCTGGTGGGCTCGCCGGACAGCGCGGCACTGATCCGTTCCAGCCACGAGCGGTGGGTTTTTTCCGATGATTTCTCTTCGGATTCGGCGGGGGTGCGACTGTCGTCCTCGGGCATTGGCTGCATTGATGGGTGGTTTGGAACAGCATCAGTCTAACGAATCGCGACGGTAAGGACTGCATTGCCGCCTGTCCCTGTCATTCCCTCGGGCTTGCCGGCAGCAATCGCGGGGCGTCCGAATCATGCACGTGAGCGCCCTGGCCGGGGTGCGGGACGTGCGTGGCGGGCCTCAAGCGAGTGGACTGGTAGGCCTCATAATGGACGTGTCCACGGTATGGAGAGGGCTGGATGCGGCTTGTCGTACTGACGCGGTGCAGTCCTGTTCCAGGCACTTTGCGCAGGCTTCTGCTGCTGGTGCTGCTCGCGGCCGCCATGGGCGCCTGCACCAGGACGGAACCGCAGCCGGTGGCGCAACCCGCAGTGCGGTCAACAGCGCCGGAGTCGCGCGTTACCAATGCCCGGGTTGCGATCTTCCCGTTCACGCCCGGCGAGGAGGTGGCGGTCTATCGGGCCGATGGCATCGCGCGCCACCTCGCAGCGGCCTTGTCGCGTCCGCCTGCGTTGACCGCGATTGCCCCCGATTCCTCGTTCCGGCTGCGGCGCTCCGAAGACCTCGATAGCGTGATCGGGAGGCGACTGGGTGCCAGCCATCTGGTGCGCGGTCGGTTGGTCGAGCGTGATGATCGGGTGATCCTTGAACTGGACCTGCTGAGAGCCAGCGATGGAAGTCCACTTTGGCACGGCCAGGTGGAGCGCCCGGCCACCGAATTGGCAGGGCTGGCGGGAACCGCTGCAGAGGCGATCGAGAAGGTCCTTGGCGTGGCGGTGTCTCCGGTCCGCGAAACCCGGGATCTTCCGACCGGAGGCAGTGCGATCGCCTTCGATGCGCTCCTGCAAGGGGAGATGGCGTTCGAGCGTGGCGACGTGGCCTCCACCCAGGCAGCGATCGATGCCTTCACTCGTGCGAATGCGTTGGATCCACAATGGGCGCGACCGCGGGCGCTGTTGGCCCTGGCCAAATTGCGGCTCGCCGCGTGGTCGTCACCCGCATCCTCGAGCCAGGGCGATGCCCTGCGCGAGCAGGCACGGGTCGATGCCGATGCTGCCCTGCGCCTCGACCCGCGTGACCCGGTGGCGCACCGCGCACTCGCGACCTGGTTGGGCGAGGTCGCGCTCGATGCCGTCAGTGCCGAGGATGAAATTCGCCGTGGGCTGGCGCTGAGTCCGGGCGATCCGGATCTGCTTGGCATGCTGGCGGTGCGCCAGACCGGCTTTGCAAAGCTGGACGAAGCAGCGGCCACGTTGCGGCAGGCGCTGGAACTCGATCCCCTGTCCGCGCCCATGCTGTACCAGCTGGGTTACGTGAACCTTGGTCTTGCTGATTACCCGCAGGCCGAGGACGCGCTGCGGCGCGCACGCGACCTCGAGCCGAATATGCCGCTGGTGCATGCTTTCCTCGCGGTGGCCCTGTTCCAGCAGAATCGCACGCAGGAGGCGATCGACGCGGCCAGACGCGAGCCCGCGCCGCTGTGGCGCACGTATGCGCTGGCGATGGCGTACTGGGCCAATGGCGAGCGCGAGCGATCCGAGACCGAACTGCAGGCGCTGATTCGCGAGCATGCCGCCGATGCGCCGACCCAGATCGCCGGCGTGTATGCCCAGCGCGACGACCGCGACGCCCTGTTCCACTGGTTGGGCGTGGCGCAACGCACCGGCGATCCCGGCATCGTCGAGATTCGTTACATGCCGTTCGTGGCGCGCTATGCCGATGACCCGCGTTTCAAAGCGATCCTGACCGACCTCGATATTGCTGGTTCGGGGAACGTTGCGGGGGACCGAAGATAGACCGCCGGGCCTACGGTGTCCTTGGCTTGATGTCGAAGGTGGCCGAGGGGGCGTCACTGCGCTCCAGGGCGGACAGGTGGATTTCGTATGGGCCAACGTCGACGAACGTGGGCTTGTTGCCCATCGAACTGGTGTTGAGGCTGAATTCCCTGCCGCTGCTGCTGCCGGCGGGTGCCCAGCGCATCTGGATTTCCGCATTGCCGGCCCAAACGCATTGCACGTCGGGTGGACAGCGGGAATCGTTGATGAGTTGTACATAGGTCAGGCGGCTGCCGTCGGCAAGGGTTGCATGGTTGCCTATCGCCAGCTTCAGTGACTGGCTTGCCTGCGAGGCCGGTGGTACGGGATCGGTTGCCATGCGGACCTCCGTTTGCGTTGCAGGGGCAGGATGCGAATCGCGCGCAGGTATCCCGGCTTCGGAACTGGCGCACCCGGCCATGGAAAACGCCCCCAGGATGAGCGCAATGGGGATGATCGATCGTTGCACGGCAAAGGCCTCTTCCGGGTTCGTTCCGTTGGATTGTGCGCTGGTTCCGTAAACGATGCGAGGTTGCAATCAGTCGCATTGCTGGTGCGTTCAGTCTGCGAATGCGGCGTGGTGGTCGGCGAGCCGGAGAGGTTCAGGCAGTCGGTGTTGACAGACGTAACGCATGACGAGGCCCGGGGCAGATGCCATGGAAACGCGATGACCGGGCGAGACGATCAGTGGGTCTACGCCCACCTTGCTGCGCAACAACCAGCCGACCTGCTCCTTGCCGTCGCGCAATGGAGTGAACGCCCCGCGCATTTCGTGCAGCGCGAGCCGTGAGCTTCCGACCAGAAGGTCTTGGCCGATGCCGATGCAGGGCAGGTCGGCTGCCAGGCCCAGGTGCGAGGCAGAGCCGAGGCGGCGCGGATGGTCGATGCC